>JBCCOI010000317.1:0-8378 GCA_039025515.1 Planctomycetota bacterium | reverse complement strand
TCAAACCGCATCCCAACCTGACGACCTCCGTTGTCTTCGAAGCGATAGATCTGACGATCCGTTTCATCGCTGCCTTTACCAGTCAAGATCTCCAGGTGTTCCAGCGTGGGCGTATCGATCGGTGCGAACCCGTGGCTGCGAAAGATCGCTCGAGCCGTTTCCATCAGCTTCTCTCGAGGGATCATCATGGCGGGCAAATAGTCGCGGAATCCGCTCAGCGTTCGGGGTTTGATCAGTGACATGTTTGCTGGAGAGTTTTGCACCGGCCCGTGGCCGATCGTGGATGGAAACAAAGCTTGTCGTCTCAAACGACGGGCAAGCCGGTCGGACGACAACCGCGAAGTGCATGTTCGGGTGAAATGTCGCCGTCGAAAGGAGGACCGAAGAGGGCTTCCGCGTATTCGTCGATTTGCTCCGGTGTTTCGAAATACTGCTCGTAACACCAGTCGTCATCGAACTCGCATTCAACGGTCGTGTATTCACGACAGATCTGCGGTCTCGTTTCATAGATCCCGCAGCGATAATCATCCCGCAGATGCTTGCACGTCGTGTGAACGAGCAAGTACCAATTCTCGTCTTCTACGAAGACCGTCGCGCGATCGTGCAGCAGATACCAGCGAATGTAGTCGTAGTCTCGCCGCGTCGAAGGCGCGTCAATCGGCAATGCGAAGTATCGGCAACACTTCGCCGTACAGTGATCGCACAACGATTCTCCGGCCGGGACCTGCGTGCGTTTGAGTTTCGGAGTTGGCGGTGCGGCCACGTGATTCTTCAAACCGCGATTGCGGGGATGGATGAAAGGAGGTTTACGCGGAACAATTGGGATAACAGCTGGAGCATTTTAATGGAAGTCGTCATCACCGCACTCGGCCCGGACAACGTGGGTCTCGCCGATCCGATCATTCACCACGTCACCGGGCAAGGTGCCCGGATCGCGGAAATCCAGATGTATGACCACGACGACGAACAGTTGTTCGCGATGCTGTGCCGGCTTTCCATCGATTCGGAGCATTATCCGCTGCTGAAATCTGCAATGACTCAGATCGGCGAACACACCCGACTGGCGATTCGAGTTTGGAGCCCCGACGCCACGCCGAAACCGAAATTAGCGATTTGCTGCACGTTCGCGGAGCATACTCCGCGGGCGGTTCTGGAAGCCATATCAAAGGGAACGATTCGTGCTGAGCCCGCCGTCGTCATCTCAAATCGGGAGAAACTGCGCAAACTGGCTGACGAGTTTGAAGTTCCATTCCATCTCATCGGCGACGATTCCGGTGCCGCCGACGACTCACAGATGGTCCAACTACTCGACCAATTCGAGATCGATTACGTCATCCTGGCCCGCTACATGCGAGTACTCCCGGCGAGCACCTGCTGGCAGTTCGCCGGCGGCAGAATCATCAACCTGCATCACGGCTTGTTGCCAGGATTTCCTGGCTTCCGACCGTACCACGACGCCTTCGCCGCTCGGATGCTGACCTATGGCGCAACCTGTCACTTCATTATTCCCGAGCTGGATGCGGGAAATCAGACGATCAATCAACGAACGTTTAGCGTTGACCCGGGAACGGACCTGAAAGAGATCATCAATCGCGGTCAGCGTGACAACGAACCTCCCTGCCTGGTCGAAGGGGTAAGGCGTGTGGTCGATCGCGAAGTCAGCTTGCATTTCCATCGCGTGATCGCAACGACCAAGAAGTCGACTCCGTGAGTTCCAATCCCGACCAGACCACGGAGGCATTCGACAGCACGGACGATCAACGCACTGCCGGTCCGCTTCGATTCGTCAAGCAAGTCCAGTTCGATTCGCCGCTGCAACTCGAACTCGGTGGCGAATTGCCAAACGTGCGATGCGCTTATGAAACTTGGGGGACTCTTAACGAGGACGCCTCGAACGCCGTCCTGATTTGCCACGCGATCTCCGGGGACTCCCACGCGGCGAGACATCATGAAGACGACGATCCCGGCTGGTGGGAAGACCTGATCGGTTCAGGGAAGGCGGTCGACACTGATCACCTCTTCGTCGTTTGCCCAAATGTGTTGGGCGGATGCAGAGGAACAACCGGGCCGGGCGATCGACGCCCAGACTGCGGCGAACCGGATACAGAATACGAGCGCTATGGTGCCGATTTCCCTCGCATCACGGTCGGCGACATGGTCTCGCTGCAAAAGCGTTTGGCTGACTACTTGGGGGTCTCGCGTTGGAAAGCCATCATCGGCGGCTCGCTCGGCGGACACCAAGCGATGACTTGGGTTGTCAATCATCCCGGATGCACTGAAGTCTGCGTCGTCATCGCTTCGAGCGCTCGCCTCACCAGCCAATCTCTGGGCTTCGACATCATCGGGCGTAACGCCATTCAAACCGATCCGCACTTCCATGGTGGTCAGTACTACGACCGCGCTGAGTCTCCGAACACGGGCTTAGCGATCGCGAGGATGCTCGGTCACATCACTTACCTATCCACCGAGGCGATGGATCAAAAGTTCGAGTCGGATCGTCACGATCCGCGCAAGATCGCTTCCGATTTCGAACAACAGTTCAGCATCGGCAGCTATCTCGCACATCAAGGCCAAAAATTCACCACTCGGTTTGATGCCAACAGCTACATCACCCTCACGATGGCGATGGATCTGGTCGATCTTGGGTCCAGTCGATTGCAGCTGATGGAGACCTTTGACGAGGCGGATTGCGAATTTGTTTTCGTCAGCTTCAGTAGTGATTGGTTGTTCTCACCGGCTCAATCACGAGACATCGTCAATGCACTCGCGGCACTGGATAAAGAGCTGACCTATGCGGAGATCACTTCACCGCGCGGGCATGACTCTTTTTTGATTCGCGAGGACATCGAACAGTATGCTCCGCTCATCCGATCACGATTGCAATCGACGACGCCGAATGACAGCGTTCAGCTGGCCGGTGTGAAGCAGCGAATTATTCACGAGATTCCCGCCGACGCGTCCGTGCTAGATCTCGGTTGCGGTGACGGCGACCTTCTGGTGGCACTCAAGCGGCGAGGCCACAAGAAACTGGTGGGTGTGGAAGTCGCCCAAGCGAGCATCTTAAGAGCCGGCAGCCGCGGACTGAACATTATCGACTACGACCTCAACGAAGGACTGCCAGCATTCATCGATCAACAGTTCGATGTCGTGGTATTGGGGGCGACGCTGCAAGCAGTGGCAAATGTCGAAATGCTATTTGAAGAAATGGTGCGAGTGGGAAAGCGGGTGATCGTGAGTTTCCCCAACTTTGCTTATCGAAAATTGCGTGAAGACTATGTTGTTCGAGGCCGTTCACCCAAAGCCCCCGGCGAGTACGCTCACGAATGGTACAATACGCCGAATCGACGTTTTCCTTCAGTCGCGGACGTCCATGATTTATGTCGTGTGAAAGACTTTCAACTGATTCGCGAGTACTATTTTGAAACGTCGTCCGGAAAACAGATTGCCGCAGATGACAATCCCAATCTCAATGCCGATACCGCCGTCCTGGTCATCTCCGCTGACGACACGTGATTCGTAGTTGCTGCTTCGGTATATTGGTTCATCACCATCGAATCTTCTTGCCCCCAGAAAACGTGACATCATGCCAAGTGTCGTCCATCGATTTCCCGCCCGCAAAACACTGAGTTTCGTCCTCGCAGCAATGGCTTCCGTTCTCTCGTTTCAGCCGGCCAGAGGTGCCGAATCCGGCTACCAGCTGCCGCCCGCCGAAGTCGTCGACATCATCGACGCAGCTCCCGCCCCCCTGGTCAGCTTTGATCCGACCAACGAATGGATGATGCTGATCGAGCAACCGGCCATGCCCAGCATTGAGGATGTTTCGCGACGGATGTTGCGTCTCGCCGGAACGAGGATCGACCCAAAGGCGAGCGGCCGATTCAGCACCAGTTTTCTTCGCGGCATGATTCTCCAGAAACGCGGTGATGCGGAAGGCGTTCGCGTGACGTTACCCGACGGTGCAAAAATTACCTCCCTGGATTGGTCCCATACGGGGAAGCACCTTGCGTTCTCCATTCTCGGCGATCAGGCACAGGAGCTTTGGGTGGCGAGCGTTGATGCGCCGACCAAACCCAAGCTGCTCACTCGACGACTCAACACGGTGCTGGGCGGATTCCAGTGGATGCCCGATGGCCGCAGTATTGTTTGCACGCTCGTTCCAAGCGATCGAGGCGATGAGCCGGTCGTCGATACGACTCCGACGGGGCCCAGCATTCAAGAATCGGTCGGAAAGACATCGCCAACGCGAACGTACCAAGACTTGCTGACCAGCCCGGCGGACGAAGACGTATTCGATCACTACGCCGTCACGGAACTCGCGATCTTCTCCGTCGACGGAAGCGAACGATCTCTCAACCAAAGTGGCGCGATCACCGGAATGCAACCATCGCCGGACGGGCGTTTTCTACTGCTCACCCGGATCGAGCGGCCCTACAGCTATTTGATGACCTATCGCAGCTTCCCCCAAATCGTCGAAGTCATTGATGTAAAGGATGGAGCTTTGGTCCACCCTGTGGCGGAAATTCCAATGGCGGAGAACATCCCTATCGAGGGCGTTCGCACGGGGCCACGAAGCATCTCGTGGAAAACATCCGAGCCCGCCACGCTCGTTTGGGCCGAAGCCCTCGACGGGGGTGATCCCAACGTCGATGCCGAGTTCCGAGATCAATTGGTGAAGTTGCCCGCACCCTTCGAGCAGGATCCTGAGACACTCTTGAAGCTGGAAGAACGTTTCGCCGGAATCGAGTTCTTTGCTGACTCCGATCGTTGGATCATTACCGAGTATGACCGTGACCGGCGATGGATTCGCTCATTGCTGATCGACGAAAACGATCTGGATGGCGAGCCCGTTGTTCTCGTCGATCGAAGTATCCGAGATCGCTACGGAGACAACGGTTCCTTGGTCAGGGAATTGGATTCAAGTGGTCGGGCGGTCGTGCGAGAATCGGGCCCGTGGGTTTTTCGGAGCGGACGAGGTGCATCACCAAAGGGAGACCTTCCGTTTCTCGACAGGCAGAACCTGGAAACACTCGAAACCGAACGACTTTGGCGCTGCGAAGAAGGAACCTACGAATCATTCGTAGACCTTCTCGACGCAACCGACTCTGCCACGCCTTCGATCATCACACGCGCCGAAACCAAAACCACCCCCGCAAACTACTTCCAACGAGATCTAAAGGGCGAATCCAAAACCGCACTCACGACGTTCCCGGATCCAACGCCACAAATCCGTGGTATCACGAAACAGTTGGTGACCTACGAACGCGGTGATGGTGTTCCGCTTTCCGCAACACTCTATCTACCCGCTGACTACGAACCCGGAACGAAGCTGCCACTGGTCGTCTGGGCTTATCCCAGAGAATTCAACGACGCCGCCACGGCCGCACAGATCTCAGGGAGCCCTTCCAGATTTACGCGAATGGGTGGAATTACCCACCTCACTCTGCTGACCCAAGGTTACGCAATCATGGATAGCGCGACGATGCCGGTGATCGGTGATCCCGAAACCATGAACGATACCTTCATCGAGCAGATCGTTGATGCGGCACAGGCGGCGATTGATAAGGCCGTCGATATGGGCGTCGCTGATCGCAATCGCGTCGCGGTCGGAGGCCACAGCTACGGCGCGTTCATGACAGCCAACCTGTTGGCACATTGCGATTTGTTCGCTGCCGGGATCGCTCGGAGCGGCGCCTACAACCGCACGCTCACGCCGTTCGGCTTCCAATCAGAACGGCGGAGTTTTTGGGATGCCAAGGACATCTATTTCAGCATTAGTCCCTTCATGCACGCCAATAAGATCAAGGAGCCATTGCTCTTGATTCATGGTGCAAACGACAACAACAGCGGTACCTTCCCTATCCAATCGCAGCGGATGTATCAGGCGATTAAAGGCAACGGAGGAACCGTCAGGCTCTGCATGTTGCCCGGCGAATCTCACGGTTATCGAGCTCGTGAAAGCATCTTGCATACACAAGCCGAGATGATCGCGTGGCTCGAAACCTATGTGAAGAACCGTGGGTCGGACGAAGTCACTTCGGACGCCACCGAATCGAGTTCCGAGAGTGGCACTCAGCAATGAATTTTGGTGGTATCGATCAACTGATTTGAAATCGCTGCGGCGAATCAGCAGCGACAGATTGCTTCCGAGTCAGCGACGTGATGCACATCAAGTTCTCCTCGCACGTCGCTGGCAGACGCAGCGACGCGACGGAGTTTGGTGCGATAAACGACATCGCATGTTTTGCTGCTAGCCAGGGAGCGATTCCCAACATCAGCGGCGGCTCTCCCACGGCTTTGCTGAACCGAACGTTGACTTTGTGCTTCGGATTGTTGACGTAGGCTGTGTTAAACACCGGCGGCACGTCCGTAATGTTGGGAATCTTGTACGTCGTTGGTCCGGTTGATAAGAGCTTTCCGCTCGAGTCGTAGACGAGTTCTTCGCCGGTACACCATCCCATCCCCTGGATGAAACCCCCAATCACCTGTCCTTCGTCGATCCCGGGGTTAATCATCTGACCGACGTCCATCAACAGATCGACTCGATCAACGACCAGTTCGCCCGTAAAGCGATCGATCGTCACTTCGGCAACTGCCGCTCCGGTCGTGTAGTAAAAGAAAGGCGTTCCCCGGCCCGTCTCGCGATCAAAGTCGACACCCGGCGTTGCGTAAAACGATCGCTGGCCCAAGTCGACGCGGTCGCGACGTGCCAAGTCACACAACTCACCGAAGGGAATCGAATCTCCGCCCCCGACGCGATTATTCATTACTTTCCCATCAATGAACTTGATGTCGGATGCCTCTGGCAACGCTGATTGGCTTGTCCGCGAAGCGAACAGTTTCGCGGCAAACTTCGCCAACCGATCTCGAATTTCGCGGCATGCCAGCACCGCGGCCGTGCCATTCAAGTCTGTGCCGGCACTGGCCGCCGTCGGCGATGTGTTGTTGTTCTTTTCGGTCGAAGTGGTCATCAAGATCACGTTTCGCCAGCCAATCCCAAACTCATCGGCCACGAGTTGACGGATCTTTGTATTCAACCCTTGCCCCATCTCCGTTCCACCGGTTGACACCTGGACCGAGCCATCGGTGTACACGTTGACCAACGCGTTTCCTTGATTGAGAAACTTGCTGGTAAACGAGATCCCAAATTTGATCCCGGACATGGCCATCCCCTTCACCAGGGTCTGACTGGAAGCGTTGAACTCCTCCAGCACACGCATTCGGTCACGATACTGACTGGTCTGCTCCAACTCTTCAAAGATCTCCGGCAACAAATGGTCCTTCACAACTTGCCCATAGGGCGTCGTGTTCCTGGACGTATCCCCGTCGCGATAAAGGTTTGCTTTGCGAACGTCGATCGCATCCATGTGAAGCGTTTGAGCGATCTCTTGCATCACGTTTTCGATCACGATGACGCCCTGTGGGCCTCCAAAACCGCGAAACGCTGTGTTGGGTGGCAAGTTCGTGCGGCAAACCTGCCCCGTGATTGCGACGTTTGGTAAGTGATACACGTTGTCGGCGTGCAACATCGTTCGCTCCATCACCGACGTCGAAAGATCCGCGAATGCTCCACCATTGCTAAAGAAATCAAACTTAGCGGCGATGATCCTCCCGCCCGCGTCGTATCCGATCTTGTAGCGACTCACGTAGGCATGACGTTTGCCGGTCGTCAGCATGTCCTGATCTTTTCGGTAGACCGTACGAGCCGGCCGGTTGGTCTTTCCTGCAACCAACGACACCATCAATGCCGCGAGTGCCGACTGAGTCTCTTTTCCGCCGAAACCCCCGCCCATGCGTTTGCATTCGCAGACGACCTGGTGCATGTGCAAACCAAGAACTTCCGCAACGACGGCCTGAGTCTCGGTCGGATTCTGCGTCGACGAGATCAACTTGAGTTGATCGATCTCATTCGGAATCGCCTGGCATGCTTGTGACTCCAAGTAAAACTGCTCCTGACCGTTATTGCGAAACGTTCCTTCAATGATGTGTTCGGATTGGTCGAAGCCGACTTCAACTTCACCCCGCTGGATCTTGCGAACCGGCCCAAGGTACGTTCCAGCTTCAATGGCGTCTTCAACGCTCAAGATCGGCTCTGCTGCCTTGCATTCGATTTTGATCATTCGCGCCGCTTGGCGGGCGATCGTCCGCGACGTCGCGGCGACCACCACAACCGGCTGCCCCAAATAGGCAATCTCATCGTCGATTAGGAAGACTTCGTCGTGAAAGATCGGTCCGAAGATGTTTTTGCCATCAACGTCCCGATGAGAAAAAACGGCGACAACGCCCGGTAGCTCGAGCGCTTCCGATGCATCAAACGAAAGCAAGCGTCCGGCGGCAACGGGGGCTCCCGCGAAATCGACCCAAAGCTCACCCGAAAGCGG
>JBCCOI010000316.1:0-8396 GCA_039025515.1 Planctomycetota bacterium | reverse complement strand
CCGGTCATCGGGCAGAGGGCGGGAATCGTCACCGCGCGTTTTCCCGGGGCGGATGCCGAACGCGTCGAAGTCCTCGTGACCGAGCCTCTGGAAGACCGGCTTCAAGAGATCGAAGAGGTCAAGAAGCTGACCAGCGAGAGCCGGCCGGGAATCAGCACGATCCAAATCGAGCTCCGCGAAGAAGTCATCCAAACGGATGAAGTCTGGAGCGATGTCCGTTCAAAGTTGAACGACGCCAATGCGTTTCTGCCCGATGCGGTTTCGCAGCCTTTATTCGATGAGATCGACGTCCGCGCCTACGCAATGATCGTCGCCTTGAAATGGGAACGTGACTCGCCGCCAAACTGGGCGATTCTTCGTCGTCTCGCAAAACAGCTCGAGGACGACCTGCAAGCCATGTCAGGCACGGAAATCGTCGACCGCTTCGCCGACCCGGGAGAGCAGATCACGGTCGAACTCGATCCGGAGCTGACCGCCCAACTCGGTTTGGACGCCGCACAGGTTGCCGACGCCGTACGCTCGGCCGACGCAAAGAACGCTGCGGGAATCCTACGCAGTGAGGGTCATGAACTGGTGATCGAAGTCGCAAATCAGTTCCGACAAGTCGAACGCATCGGCGAAACGCTGATTCGTGCCGGACGTGATGGAGGGATCGTGCGACTCGAAGATGTTGCAACCATCACGAGAGGCGTCCCAGATCCGTTGCCAAGATTCGCCGTCGTTGATGGAGCTCCCGCCGTCAGCCTTGGCGTTTTGGTGCGGGCTAATGAACGTTTGGACCGATGGCGTCCAAAGGCTCAGGCAATCATGGACGACTTTAACGCCATGTTACCGGCGGGTGTCACATTGGACCTTCCACTCGATCAGAGCGGATACGTCGACAACCGGCTCAAGTCTCTTGCCGTCAATCTGTTGATCGGAGCGATCGGCGTGATGCTAGTGGTTTGGTTCTTGATGGGCTTACGAAGCGCGGTGGTCGTCGCACTTTCACTTCCGCTTTCTGCCCTGAGCGTACTTTTTGGTCTTCGCGTGTTGGAGATTCCGATCCACCAGATGTCTGTCACCGGAATGATCATCGCGCTGGGACTCTTGATCGACAACGCGATCGTTGCCGTTGATGAAGTGAGCGCCGCGATTCGCAGCGGAAAGAATCGAATCGAAGCGGTTCGCGAGATGGTTCGTCATCTCGCAATTCCGTTGACGGGGTCAACGATCACGACTGCACTCGCATTCGCCCCCATCGCGATGATGCCGGGTAATGCGGGAGAGTTTGTCGGGTCCATTGCAATTAGCGTGATCCTGGCCATCACCGCTTCGTTGTTTTTCGCGCTCACGGTGATTCCCGTCGTCGCGGCAAAGTTCATCGTACCGGTGGGACATTCCAGTCGTATTTCGCCGCTCAGGAAATGCCTTAGTCAAGGCTTCTCGAGTGAGCGGTTACTCGGCATCTACCGGAAGGGCCTTACCTGGATGCTCGCCAGACCCTGGCGTGGGATAACGGCCGGTTTGATTTTGCCGGTGTTCGGATTCGCCATCGCACCGACGCTTCCCGAGCAGTTCTTTCCGCCGGCGGACCGCGATCAATTTCATATCCAAGTCGAACTGCCCATCGATGCGTCGATCGAAGCAACTGAGCGTGTCACCGAGAAGATCACGGCGTTGATGGAGGATTCGGGAGCCGTCAAAGTCAGTTGGTACTTCGGCGAAAGCGCACCGACGTTTTACTACAACGTGCTCAACAATCGTCGCGGCGTGCCCAGCTTTGCAAATGCGATCGTGCAGATGCCGACTGCGGAGACGGGGCCACTTTTAAGACGCATGCAAAGGGAAGCAGACATCCTCGTTCCTGAAGCGAGGGTGCTGTTTCGGCAACTCGAACAGGGGCCTCCCTTCGACGCGCCGATTGAGATTCGTTTGTTCGGCCCCGACTTGGAGATGCTCGCCGAACTCGGACAAGACATTCGGCTTGCGCTCGCAAACGCACCGGATGTGATTCATACAAAGTCGCTTCTCAATGAAACACAGCCCACCGTGACGTACAACGTTCGCGAGGCGGACGCGCGGCTGGCTGGTGTTGGTCCGGCCGGTGTGTCCAGTCGACTGTTCGCACTGTTGGAAGGAACGCGCGCCGGCAGCATTCTGGAAGACACCGAGCAAATTCCTGTCTTCGTGCGTGTTGGGGGTGCTCGCCGAGAGAGCGTCCAATCAATCGATGTAATGCAACTCGCGATGCCCGGTGGTCGGGTACCAATCGAAAGCCTGGCGGATGCCACGTTGGAACCTGAGATTGCTGCGATTCCGAGGCTCGATCGACGACGTTTGAATTTGATTTCGGGTTTCATCACCGCCGGTACGCTGCCTTCCGTTTCACTGGAGGCTTTCGAGCAAAACCTCGATCAAATGGGCTTCGAGCTTCCTCCCGGTTATTCGATCGAATACGGAGGAGAGGCAGCCCAGCGAGATGATGCCGTCGGTAACTTGATGGCGAACGTTGGCGTATTGGGTGTGCTGATGGTCGCCGTGCTCGTCCTATCGTTTGGCTCTTTTCGGCTCTCCTTCCTGATTCTCACGGTTGCTGGGTGCAGCGGTGGCCTGGGAATGCTTGGGCTCTGGTTCGGCGGATACCCATTTGGTTTCATGGCAATTATCGGAATCATGGGACTCATTGGCGTTGCAATTAATGACTCCATTGTCGTGTTGGCTTCGTTGCAACAAGTCTCCCGAGTTCGAAAGCTATCGTTATCCGACTTGGTCGAAACGGTGATTCAATGCACACGTCACGTGGTTGCCACAACGTTGACGACGATTGCCGGGTTCACACCGCTGATTCTGGACGGCGGGGAATTCTGGCCACCGCTGGCGTTGGCGATTGCCGGCGGGGTGAGCGGTGCAACCCTACTCGCACTCCTGTTTGTACCGGCCGTGTTCCGCATGGTCGTCGGTCTTGCTCCGGCCCAGGTCCGCGACGAGAGCGAAGGCCCTCGTGTGCCGGACCACAGCGATCAAGTCACAGAAGAGATTCCGGTTGCCCAGCCCGCATTCTCGTCGATTTGAAGCTCTTTAGCTGGTGATTGTGTAAGCTCTTTACATTCCCTCACGTCGGCGAATGCGGCAAACACGCTTCGGCGACGCTCAGACTCCCGCCAATTCCAGAGGTTTGTGGTGCGCACAATCTTACTGACCCTGTTCACACTCTGTGTAGTGACTACGCGTGCCGACGAAGCGGCTGAGAAGGCCTCCGCATCGATTCAAGTGGGGCAGGCAAAGCTCTCCGCAGGCGACTGCGTTATTTTTCTCGGCGATAGCATCACGCATCAGCGTCTCTACACTCAGTACATCGAAGATTTCTTCATCACGCGTTTTCCCGACACGCCGCTGAGGTTCCACAACGCGGGCATCTCGGGAGATCTTGCTTGGGATGCATTGCAGCGACTGGACCGAGACGTTCTGTCAAAGAAACCCGCCCTGGTCACGATCTTGCTGGGAATGAATGACGGACGCTATCGTCCGTTCGATCGCGAGGTCTTTGAAACGTATCGCAGCGACATGTCCACGTTGCTTGATCGATTGGAAGAATCGGACGCGGTTGTTTCGCCGATCACCCCCACCATGTTTGATGCGGTGGCGGCAAAAGCGTTTGCAAAGAACCGTCCTCGTGATCCCGGAGTTCTAGAGGAATACAACGCGGCACTCTCCTACTTCGGTACGTGGCTGCGAGATACCGCCGATCGACGCGGCTTGACTTCGATCGATATGTTCGGGCCGCTCAATCAGTTGACGCGCGAGCTGCGAAAGGCAGATCCCGCATTTACCTACATCAAGGACGCCGTGCACCCTGGACCGTCGGGACAGCTGATCATGGCTCATGCCTGGCTACAGGACCTCGGGATGCAAGGTCCCGTTTCCAATATCACGCTCGTTCCGAACCCGAAGGGTTATCGGTCTCGTATTCAAGGCGGAGAGATAACGGACCTGACGGTGGACGATGGCGTCATCGAGTTCACATTCCTCGCCCACTCGCTGCCGTGGGTGACTCCTCCGGAGACGGAAGTCGCGGCCAAGCAACTGCGACTCGATCACCGCTTCAGTCGAGAGGGTTTTCAGGTCCACGGCTTGGAACCTGGTAAGTATGAGCTATTGATCGACGACATCTCGATCGGAGAGTTTTCGCAAACACAGCTCGCCGCCCATATTGAATTACAACGCTTTCCCGATACGCCGCAATCGGTTCAGGCGAACAAGGTGGTGGCAATGAATAAAAAACGAAATGAAGGCGTCGTGCGCAAGCTACGAGATCATTGGTTCGTTTTGAGGAATCGTCGTCGCAACGAACGTCAGTTGCTCGGCACAACGAATCCCGAGGAACAGAGACAGTTGAAAATGAAAATCGCGAAGGCCGATGCAGACATGAAGTCCTTTGAGGCCGACTTGGTCGCGCTCGAGCAGCAAGCCGAGAGTGAGCTGACGGCGATCTACGAGGCAGCAAAGCCACGTCCCCATCGTTACGTCCTTCGGCCGGTCAAACGATAACCCATCGGGGCGTTCGCTCAGTCACGCAAGTTGACAAATCGAATCGGCGGAACTTGGTCGCTAAACATCGGAAACGCTTCGTCGACGATGCCATCACTAGCCAATTCCGCGAGTGTTCGTGATGTGTCAACCGAGCAAGACTTGAAGAGCACCAGCTCATCGGCGTTCAGCCGAATGGACAACAGGGCAGCGATCGCATCGGTCGTCGTCGCCCAGCTCATCGGAAGCTTCGGTACGTTGGCTTCCGTGTCGCGATTCCCGTGATTACGTTCGTAGAAACACTGCACGGCGACCAAGCATCTTCTTTCCGCTTGGAGTTCGACGTCCGGTCGGGCATCAAATGCCGAGGCAAACTCTTCTTTTGATCCGACGATCCGCCAGTGCGGCACCCGACCCGCGAACCAGTCGAACGTCACACGAAGCAAATCAACGCATCGCCAGTGCAGCCACTCCGGATCCATCGCGTTGATTGCATCCAGATGCCGCATCGCATCGACCAGTTCGCCGCCGCCGACGATCGCGATCGTCTCCGCCGAGGGCTGCTGGTCGACCCAAGCATCCAAGCGTGTCGGTAGATCCTGGCAGGTCAAAAGGCTTCCACCGATTTTGAGGACGCGACGTTGAACGGGCGGCATGGTCTTTTGGATTAAACCGAATCTGGATGGGTTGTGGCGATAACCATCGATGGGTGTCCAATCGACGTAATCGTTACTTTGCGACTTTAAGGTGCCGATCGGTTTACCCGCAATGGGCGAGGAATTTCCGCCCGGACATCGAAGCGACCTACCCTTCAACAAAATCCATTTGTTCTCATTGGCCCGTGCACCCCGATGTCCGCAGCTCCGATCCCTTGGACTCACATCCGCAACGTTCTCGTTCTGTTTGCGCCGATATGGCTGGGAGCGGTCATCGTTTTTGGGGCATTGGGAGTCGGATATTCGCTGCTCCGTGAAGACCTCTATTCGGCACGGCAGCCGTTGGTCGTACGTGACGAAGCGACGAGAGCGGTCGACAGGCTGGGGCGATTCGCCAGTCAAACCGAATTGAAGGCGGCACAGGAAACCATCCTGGAAATGACACAAAACCGTGAGGTCGTCGCGTCTGCCTTACGCCAAATTGGCCCGCTCGGCGGCGGTGATGATTCCGATTGGCCATCCATTTCGCGTATCGATTCGACAATCGATTCACGTGTCAACATTACGGCTGCTCAAGGAGCCGAGTTCGGAAATACGGAAGTCGTCTACCTCCAAGTCAAAGCGGAATCGCGTGATCGCGCCGTCAAGTTCTGCCTCGCGATGTTCGATAGCCTCACGAAACACCTGCGAGATGTGCGACGTGTGCGGGCCGACAGCGTCATCATTGAACTGACGCATGCTCGTGATCTGGCGAAGAAAAACCTCGAAGAGGTCTCCGGGCGTATGCAAGAAGTGGAAGCCGAATTCGGCGCAGATCTCGGAGAGTTGCGCAAACTAACTGACGCCTATTCCGGAGACAGCAGTCTCCGTCGCTCCCTGGAGCAAACAAAACAACAACTTCAGACCGCGGAGCTCGAGCTGGAAAAACTCGAATCCCTCCATCGGTTGTTGGTTGAGGGTGCCAAAGACCCTCAGAAACTACTGATCAGCAGCGGTGATTTGCTCAAGAGCCAACCGTCTCTGCAAAGGCTGAAGGATGGTTTGATCGATGCGCAGCTTCGTGCGAGTCAACTCTCGGGTGTCTACACACTGCAGAATCCGAAACGACGAGCAGCGATCGCAACGGAGAGGGAAATCCGTGAACGGATTATCCAAGAGTCGCTGTCGGTCGTTGCATCGATGAGACCAATGATCGATCTTCAAGTCGCGCAGGTCGCGAAGCTAGGCGACAAGATGGATGGACTGTCGAGGAAACTGGCGATGCTCGCAAAGGCCCGAACATCCTACGCGGAAATCGACGCCGAACTGACGCAACGTACCGAACAACTGGCTGAGGCTGAGCAAAGACTTGTCGACGCTCGCGCCAATCGATCCGCTGCACTCTCGACCAATTTGGTGGCCGAACTGGGGCCACCCCAAGTCAGCGACAACCCGATCGGCCCCGGAACGACAACGCTCACTTTCGGTTCAATGGCGGCCGGCTTGATCTTCGGCCTTGGGGCCGTGTTCTTGGTTGCTCCGGGACCCACACCAGGCCATGGGCGAAGACGGTGGTCGGATCACGTCAATAGCTTCAACCGACGAGCGGAAGATCGCGCAAAGTCGGCTCAGCAAAACCGACGTTCCAGCGACCAAACACCGCCCGACAACTCGGCAAGCTCTCCGCCGCAACGACGCGCCCAAGATCAGTAATGATCTGCTCCGATTCTACTTCTTTTTCTTCTTCTTGCGTCTCGCATCGGCTTCAGCCTGTTTCTTGTCGACATAGGCGCTGACGAACGCGGGCTTCTCGCGGTTGAGAAAAGCCTCGAGTGCGTGGTCGTTCGTTTCTTCCATGATCTGACGCATGAGTCTTCGATGCCGTTTGATTTCGTCTTGATATGCCGGATCATCGATAAGGTTGTTCAACGCATCGGGATCTGATTGATAGTCGTAGAATTCTTCGGGAACACCGTGAACGAAGAATTCCAGACGTGCCGCCATGGCCTTATCGCTTTCGGCGATTCGTTTCATGGCTCGAAACGTTTTGGTTCCCGTGGTTGCGGTTCGAAAGATTCGTTTTCCGTCCGCATAGGGATTGAAAAGATAGCCGAAACGCTTGGTTTGAATCGACCGCATCGGGCTGCGGTTGCCACCCGAATTCTCGTTGTAAACCTTGAAGACGAAATCACGATCGTCTTGGGAATCGCCGCGCAACGTGCTTGCGAAAGAACGTCCGGAAAACTCGAAGTTCGACACGTCCTCACCGGCGATTTCCAAAATCGTTGGCAGGAGATCGACCGCGGACACCATGTGTTTGCTATCGACAGTTCCCCCTTCGGTGACACCCGGCCAACGAACGATGAGCGGCGTATGAGTGCTGTGATGCCACAGTGCCGTCTTGGCAAATGGCAAGGGCATTCCATGGTCGGAGAGGAAGATAATAACCGTCTCTTCCTCGGTCCCCGAGTCTTTCAACGCCTTCATGACCGATCCAAGGCAGTCGTCGGCCCGCCTCACGGACGAATAGTATTGGGCGAGCTCTTCTCGGACTTTCGGATCGTCAAAAAGGAATCCTGGGATCGGGACTTCGTCCGCACGAAACACTCGCGAAGGCTTGTGCGGATCCTCGAAGTCCTTGCCGTTCTTTCCGACGCCATAAAACGGTTTGTGCGGGTCCGAAATGTTGATGTTGATGCAAAACGGCTTGCCCACTTCTTGCGCCAAGGCGATGCCGCGAGCGGTCGACGCACCGTAAGATGCGACGTCTTTGATGTGGAGTGTTTTTCCATCAATACGGGTGAGGTCTTCGTCCCATGCATAGGGTTGATAGGGCGTCGAGTGTGCCACCTTCCCCCGAATGCCAACAAAGTACCCGGCCTCCTTCATGGCATCCACGAGGTGAGCGTGCGTTGAATCACGCACTTGATAGAACCCCTCCACATTGGTTTGGTGCGGATAGAGTCCAGACCACATCACGTTTCTCGACGGAAAGCAGTTTCCAACTTGGACGTGTGCGTGAGCGTACTTGATCCCCGAACGTGCAAGGGCATCAATATTCGGCGTCGTGTCAGGCAATTCACAGCCGAACGCTCCCACGGAGTCACAACTCATGTCGTCAACCGTGATCAGCAAGAAGTTTGGCCGCTCGCTTGCTTCAAGGTTCTGAGCAGAAGTGGCGAAGATCGCCAAGATTGCGAAAAGAATTGGTGGGCGAACTCGAGAAGGCATCATGATGGCAGGAACTCTTGG
>JBCCOI010000315.1:0-8440 GCA_039025515.1 Planctomycetota bacterium | reverse complement strand
CAGGAATTTGAATTGACGCTTTCCGGCGACCACAAAGTCGGTTCAAAACTCTTGCTGTCAGTGCCGCTCGAAGGCGTCGGCATGACGACGATTGAAATTGACAATGCCCGGAAAACTGCCGTCTGTGGAAAAAATCGGCCTGACCTCCCGACGACACCGGCAACGCCATCCAACGTGGATCCTCGAACGCTTTCATGGAAAGAAATCTACAAAGCCTATGCTCCAGCAAACCTGAAACGACTTGCCATGGCCTCGCCGGCGGAGTTGAAGCCCGAGATTAAAGTCTCTGTCAGACGGGACGGGGATACATTGCGGCTCACCGTTTCGGGGCCGTCCGGAGTGATGGTGGAACAGTCATTTCCGGTCGACAAATTCCGAATCGATGATTCCCCCAAAGGCTTCACTCTTTCTACCGACAAGGGAATCTTTCTGCTTCGATCGATGAAGCTGAAGTCATATGAGCAACCGTTCGGTGCGGCGAGTCGTCCCGTCGATTTCGCCGACTACGATCACGATGTTATGAATTCGATTTTGGGTTCGCGGGGCGCATTTCGAATTTACGCCCGGAACCAGAGAAGTCGAAAGTATTTCGGTACATTCGGGGGTGATTTCGAATGGGTTTCAAACGCGATGCAGCGAACACCTCATCGTGTCGATACCGCGAGTTGGTTTCTTCCTTCGCAACGTCTGAGTTCATCTGACTACGAGAAACTCGGACGTCTTCGCTATCTAAGAGTCCTTGACTTACCAACTGGAATCTCGATCGGCGACGAAGCAGGGTCGCTTGGGGAAAGCAATAGCATCGAGTTTGTCAATGCCAGCCATTCCGGTCTGAGCCGTTCGGCGATTGCTTCATTTGCGAGATTATCGAGACTGACAACACTGAAGATGGCGAACTGTGGGATTGGCTCCAGCGATCTCGAACCACTTCGCAAACATCCTGGCATCACAGAGTTGGTAATCGATGGCATCGATTTGGATCAAGCTTGCTTGGAAACCATCTCAACGCTCCCAAACTTATCCACACTCAGCTTGCGAAACACATCACTCGCAGGATGCAGTTTTCTTCCGTTGAGAAAATGCCGTAAGCTCCGGTCGCTCGACATCAGCCATTGCGGCGTTTTGTCTTCGGAGCAGCTGATGCAGTTGAATTACCTTCTTAAGCTGCAGCGGTTAAACGCTAGCAACAATGTGCTTGAAGCGGGAGCCGGCCTGGCACTGGCCTCTCTTGGCGAACTCAGGGAATTAAACCTGTCGCAGACTAGTTTGCAAGACGAGACAATCCAAGAGCTTTCTCTTCTGCCAAACCTGACCTCGTTGAACGTGTCGGGCACCAACATCAAGCTTGATTCATTGTCTGCCTTCACTGCATACCCGTCGCTACAGACATTGAGGCTGGGTCAAAATTCACAGATTGACGATGCCGCCGTAACAGTTCTTGTGGGGCTAAAGAAGCTGAGAGTACTTTCATTGGACTCTACCGCAATGTCGGTTGACGGTGCGTTTTCGCTCCAGAAGCTGATTCCTCTTTGCCGAGTTCAATATTTTGCTGTTCCGTCTGGATCAAGGTATACCCAACGACTCGATCTTCGATCTTCTCGGGTCTCAGATGAGACACTCTCATGGGCGTTAAACGAAGATGACGTCCGCCTGCTTTACCTAAGTGGTGAAGAGATTTCAGATGCGTCGAATGATGCAATTCGAACACATCCAGAATTAACGCAACTGACGCTGGAACGGACTCGACATAGTAAGAACGTCGTTGACCCCATTCATCAAGATCTTTACTACTTGCACCTGATTGAGATTCAGAACCTCGGTGACGACTTTGCGAAGAGACTAGCTGACCTGGAATCACTGAAAGTTTTGGTGCTCGACCGCTGTGATTATTTCGGTAAGGGCCTTGAAATCCTTGGTGCGAGAAAGCTCAATTGGCTGGTCATTCGCAATAAGAAGCTTGATTTGGCAACGATCGAAACGGATATCGTTCCGATGCAAAAAATCAGGCTCCTCTCAATCGCGGAGGCACGCCTCGACGATAAAGCCTTGAGATTTCTTGATAAGATAATCGTTGGTTGGGAACTTTGTCTTTTGGACATGCCGATGATCGAAGGACATGGACTACATCACTTGCCGCGTAGCAGCGAAATTAGATTATTGGATCTTTCCGGTTGTTCGATTTCGGATGAGGGTCTGAAATCAATTGCCGGGCGACGTTCGCTCAGGAGCCTGCGATTGAACGCGACGAAGGTCACTGCAGATGCTCTTGAAACGATCAAAACGCTGGAGGGATTGCGATTTCTGGAATTGGCCGATGTTCGTCTCACTGATGCCGAAAAGAACCTGTTCAAAGAGGCTTTACCTCGAGTTGAAATTCAGTTTGAGCGACAGCGCGACATCTAGCTGAATGATGACGAGTACTCATTCTCAATTCGGCAATTTCCGGCTCGGCGAGCTCGTCGAGAGTATCGATGCCCAGATGTGTTTCCATGCGGCCCATCAGAAGCTGGGCCGACAGTGTTTGGTCACCCTGACCCGGTCCACTCCATCGCGAAACGCTGAAGCAGCGCAACGTTACATCGCGATAGCGCGTGAGTTTCAAAGCAGGTCATTCCATGCTTTTCCAAAAGCCTACACTGCTGGCCTGCAGGATGGAGCCGCGTTCCTGACCACTGAGTTTGTCAAAGGCACTGCCTTGGACCGATTTTGGCTCGATGTTGAAGAATGCGGCCCGTCACAGGCCTTTCAAGTACTGGGGCAACTACTGGTATGCGGACTGGAAATTGAGAAACTCGGGTTTTCAACGGACAACATCCGCTTTGATGATTTTGTTGTCGACCAAGGAGTACTCAAGTTGTGGCGTATCCACGAATTGCGATTAGCCAACGGCAACGTCCGTTCATTCATGCCCTTGGTTCAGTGGGATCGACTGGTTGACCATGCATGCTGCCGGGCCGCGGAGAATTCACGATACCGAAAACGAAACACTGATGGCTGGACGCGATCGATATCGAAAGGGAATCGGCGGTCGATCGAGAAAGCGGTTCGGTGGCTGGCCAGAGCCAGCGAATCGACAGCAGGTTTTTTGGCTGAAAGGAACGACACTCAAGTCTTAGACGAATCTACTCAGTTCGCGATTAAAGGTTCGTCGAGTGCTTATCTGCGCTCCAAGGTTTCCAAAGAGGGAAAACTTTTTCGAAAGCGACCGATGTTGATGGGTATCATTGCCGCGGTGCTGCTATTCCTGCTCTCTTTATCTCTATGGAAACCAAATAACGCAAAAGAACTCCCTACGCTGATTGAGCCTATTAGAAGAGGAGAACCATTTGCTCAGGATATGATCAATCTAGTCAAACGAATTGATCCGCGCCGGGACACATTCGGGTTGGCTTGGAATCATACAGGGGCGGAGGCGACCGTTGCCGTTGAACATCTTAGTGGGCTTACCCAAATCCCGGTCGGGCCGACGGAGAGCTGCACGTTGATCGCGGAAGTTCGATTCGACGCCGGTTCGTTCGAAATTGGATTTTCGGCCGGCCAACAACGACTCATGGCGACCATTGAATCTCGCAATGATCGATACCGTTTGAGTTTGTGGTCGCTCGACGCGTTAGGGCAACAACGGATTTTGGATGAATCAAGTATCGCCCGAGTTGGAGACCATTCGAGCGTTCGCATTCATCTGGCTACCAGCCCATCGAAAGTGAAGCTAGCGATTTCCGACGGCGACGGTCCGGAAAATCGGGCCGTCCTTGATTTTTGGCCGACCAGGATTGAGAGACTTAGTCTCGGGAACCTGGATTCGTTTTATGAGTGTCCGCTGTTCCTCAAGTTATCCTTTGGTAACTATGTCATCGAGAAACTCGAGTTGACGACCGATGAACATCCAAGCAGCCTGTTTGATGAGGGGAATTCGCAGCGAGCCTTGGCGCAAAGAGCAATCTGGCGCGGCGGTGAAGTTACCATTCGTTTGGATGAGCTCGAGTCGATTTCCTGCCGAACGATCGATAGCGTTCCCGATTCGCCCTTCATCACGGGATTGTCAGCCCGTTCCGACAACAGGCCGTGCGGCTTGAATGATCGAGACATGGACTGGATCGGCTCGATCAAGGACTTGCAGGTGCTTGACTTGGAAGGCACCCAGATGACGGAGCTTGCGATGGCACGTCTGCACGAGCTGAAGGAACTTCAATCGTTATATGTCGACGGACGGATTGACGGAACGACAAAGATCGCGGCGATCAGGCCGGGCGAGAACTTGCGAGCTCTTTCACTACGCAAGTTCCAATTGACTGGAGCAGATGCCGCGTGTTTTCGTTCGCTGGATCAGCTCACCTACCTCTGCCTCAGCGGCTGTATGGTTGACGGGACAATTGGACAGGAACTCATGCCTTATTTGCCAAGTCTCGAGCATCTGTGTTTCGTTCGCAGCACGTTCCCGCCGAGTGGACTTGCCGCGATTTCAAAGTGGACATCACTTCGCGAGCTGCAGCTTTCCGGCACGCAAGTGAGTGACAATGACTTGACCACACTCGCGGCGTTTGAATCGTTGACGATGGTGGATTTAGAATCGACTAACGTAACGCAATCCGGAATCGACTGGCTACGTGCCAAAGCACCGGGAATCGAAATCAGATTCTAGTGCGCCAGAGCAACCGACGGAACGACGCAATAAGAAAGCAAGATCGAGCTTGCGAGTGCGGCTTGTCGACGGCAGTGCTCGATAAAATCCGTTCAATGGGCCCCGTAGATCAGATGATTGATCTGCCGCCATTGGGTGAGCAACCCGTAGCTTTAGAACCGCGACTGCCATGACTCGACTTTTTGCCGGGACGCCTTTCGATATTCCGCCGACGTGCGATCTTTGCGGCGATCCCGTTGACAATTGCGACTGTACGGAAGCGGAGATGGAGGCAGCCGCATCCGAGAAGGCTCGCCGCGAAGCGATTCGTCCTCCTCAAGAACAAAAGGCACGTGTGCGTTTAGAGAAACGCAAAGGTGGACGGAAAGTCACTGTCGTTGACGGGCTGACCGCGGAGGCCAATGACTTACCTGATCTGCTTGCGCGGCTACAAACGGTATGCGGGACGGGCGGAACCGTCAAATCCAAAGAGAACAGGCTTGAGTTGCAGGGTAGCCACGAACCCGCTATCCGCAAAATGTTGAAGGAAATTGGATACCGACTGTAAAGTCGAATCAGCCTTCAAAACATCGAATCACGCCTTCATCATCGGCGACGAAAAGTTGTTCGCCGGCGATGGAGACTCCGCCAATGAAGCCTCCGCGTATTTCGTAACTCCAAAGTTCTTCGCCATTTTTCAACGAAAGACGAAGCAATCGTCCATCCGTTGAAGGAATCCAAACATCGTCACCGGCTATGACCGGCGAAGCATCTGAACGCCGACGTAAAGTTTTCCGCCAGAGCCGCTCACCGTTGGCAGTGTTGATCGCATCAACATGCTTTCGCTGGCTACTAACGATGGCAATTCCCTCGGCGATCGCCGCGCTGCTTCGGTACTCTTGGCTTTGCTCAAAATCTTCGTACCGCCAAAGTTCCTTCTTCGTCTTCCAGTTGAATCCGAAGACGGCGCCATCCATCGAAGGAACAACCGCCAAGTCTCCTCGCACAGCAGGCGTGCTTCCCGTGGGACCATCCAGAGGAAGCTTCTCGCCATCGGCCTCGCCCGTTTTTAAGTCGACGATGTGAAGCTGAGCGTCACAGCCGCCCAGAAAAGTTCGGTCGCCGGCAATCGTGGGCGCGCAACGAATTTGGTCATCGGCTTGGTATGTCCACTGCGATGTTCCGTCGGCAAGTTTTAGGCAGTACAACTTTCCGTCCTGGCTTGCGATCAAAACATTTTCACCGTAGAGGCCCGCCGCACCGCTGATCTCACCGTCGGTCTGTTTTCTCCAAAGTTCCTCACCGGACTTACTGTCAAGGCAGTAAACGATTCCCTCGATGTCTCCGATGACAACACGGTCGTCGGCGATGACCGGTGAGGTTAGGAAACCCGTTTCGTAGTCTTTGCGCCAAAGCTCATCACCCGTTTCGCGTGAGATTGCGTAGAGCTTCCCCATCACATCTGCCGCGAAGACGGTGTCCTTCGAAACAACCGGCACGGACTCAATTGCTTCATCCGCTTTGAATTCCCAGCCGACGGTCAGCTCCTCTGGCAGAGAGGCTTGTGATGCTCCGGAGGACGCCGCGTCGCCACGTGGAAACGGCCAAGTCTCGCCCACGAAGCCTGCTTGAGGCCAAAGGACAATCAGAATCGTGGTGAGTACGGTCGCAATCATCAGTTTCTTCCTAGCCATAGAATTGTGATTCCCCCCTGCTCGCTGCTGTCACGCCCATCTATTATACGACGGCGTCAGCCGTGTTTGCCCGCCTTAAATTTCGCAGGAATCTCTTCCCCAATGATTTGCGTCAGCCTCGGCAGAAGCCGCCACAAGCGGATGATCGCCGAACACAAGCACCTGGTCGAACACGGCGCCGAATTGGTGGAACTGCGATTGGACTATATCGGCCGTGCCGTCAATCTCAAGCGATTGATGGACGACAGGCCGGGTCCGGTGGTGATGACCGTCCGCCGTCGGCAAGACGGCGGTCGTTGGACGAAAAGCGAACAGGATCGTTTGATGTTGCTTCGCTCGGCGATCGTTGCGGGTGCGGAGTATGTCGATATTGAAGCCGATATCGCTTCTCAGATTCCGCGGTATGGCACAACCAAGAGGATCATCAGCTACCACGATTTTTCGGGCACTCCGGACCACCTTGAGGAACTTCACGCGGCGATGGCGGAAGAGGACGCCGACATCGTCAAGATCGCCACGATGGCAAATTCCTTTGCCGATAACGTGAGAATGTTCGAGCTGATTCGAAATGCCAAGATTCCAACCATCGGAATCTGCATGGGTGAAATCGGAACAATCACGAGGATTCTCGCCAGTCGATTCGGCTCTCCTTTCACCTATGCAACCTACAGCGTCGATAAAAAAATGGCGCCCGGGCAGCTGAATTGGAAAGAAATGAACGCGATGTACGACGTCAGAGGAATCGACGCCGACACGGAATTATTTGGCGTCATCGCTGATCCGGTCGCGCACAGTTACAGCCCGCTCATTCACAACTCAGCGTTTCGGGAAAGCAAGCTCAACGCACGCTACTTGCCGCTACGCGTCGCCCAGGATGACTTGCATCAATTCATGGACCATGCCGAGTCCGTCGGAATCAAGGGCGTGAGCATTACGATACCGCACAAGGAACGTTCGCTCGATTACTGCACTCAGGCAGAGTCGAGTGCCAATGGGATCGGAGCAATCAACACCATGGTTTTTCACGATGGTGAAAAGCTCGGATACAACACAGATTATCGCGCCGCAATGGATTGCATTTTGGAAGTGCTTGGGGGTGCGGACAAGCCAAAGGAACACGCACTCTCTGGAGTCACCGCATTGGTGCTGGGCGCGGGCGGCGTCTCCCGCGCGATCGCCTGGGGTCTGCGTCAGAGACAGGCGGACGTGTCGATCACTTCTCGGTCGGAAGAACGCGCCGGTCGGCTTGCCAACGAACTCGGTTGTCGGGTCATACCGTGGGAAGACCGCCACAATCAGAAGGTGCAATTGCTGGTCAACGGAACTCCCGTCGGCATGCATCCCAATGTCGACGCGTCACCATTCAAAGCATCGGCACTGAATCAATTCATGGTGGTCTTTGATACAGTTTACAACCCGGAAAACACCATGCTGGTCAAGCACGCCAAGCAGGCTCAGTGTCGCCTCATCACGGGGATCGACATGTTTGTTCGTCAAGCGGCCTATCAGTACAAACTGTTCACCGGAAAGGAAGCACCGGCGGCACTGTTAAGGAAAACGATCAAGCAGGCGACCAACCCGGTGCAGATCCATTAGCGGTGAAGATCAGTCCGCAGGGCTGACATTGCGCCAAGCCGTACCGGCTGATGCGGATGCCATTCACGCTTTGATGCGACCCTTCGTGATGCAGCGGTTATTGTTGTCTCGGACCAAGGCGGAGCTGATCGAACTCTCCAGGCATGGCTTTGTCGCGATGGGCCCGAGCAGCGAAACAGCCGCGGAAGGTCACGCGGACGACCTCCAGAACGCAGGCTCGGAATCACGTTGTGTCGGCTTTGCCGCGGTAGAAGTCTACAGCGCGAAACTGGCTGAGCTGCAATGCTTGGCGGTCGACGCAGCACATCAGCGCTCCGGTGTAGGCAAGCAACTGGTGCAGCTTTGCGTCCAGCGGGCGAGAGACCTTGGCGTGATGGAAGTGATGGCCATCAGCTCGTCAGAGTCTTTCTTGCAGAACTGCGGGTTCGACTACTCGCTGCCCGATCAGAAACGAGCGCTCTTCTTTCAGCTTCGGCCGAGGCCCTACGAGGAGAGATGAAGGGTCACTTCAACATGGCATCAATGGCAT
>JBCCOI010000314.1:0-8451 GCA_039025515.1 Planctomycetota bacterium | reverse complement strand
TATTGCCCATCGGCTCAGGTAGCACGAACCTCAAATTCAAGAGTTGGACGTCACCTAGTGGTGGAACTCGTAGTTGACCTTTACTTGGTAACCCGACGCGTAAGCGAGGGAACTGCGTGAATTGTCGCCTCGCTGACGCGTCGGGTTACCATTTTGTCTTCCGATACAACCAAGGCTAGTTCCGCGTTCCACCACTAGCTTATCAAAATGTGATCACGGAATCGCGAGCGTGAAATACGAGCGACGTCATCGCCTAATCTGGATTGGAGATTCCGAAGACCTTGAGTTGCGGTCGATCAATTCTTGGCGGAGCGGTTGAGGCGACGAGTCCCGAAGCGAAAGGACTCGTTGCCTCATCAGCTACCGACTCCGCGACGTTCACTTTTAAGATTGAGCTGTACGGCGCCAGCAGCGGTTGTTCTCAGAAACCGGGGCTATCGCCGGCTATCGCCCATCGGCTCAGGTGGCACGAACTCCAAGTTCAAGAGTCGACGATGCACTCGTCAAACTTGGAGTGACGTGGGGGATTCGTTTGAGGCTTGTTCGGTGTCTCATTCACGCGACACCGGATGAGCTTTGAAGTCAGTCGGCAATTAAGACGGACACACACCCAAACTGTGTTCTAGGGTTTTCGGTCATCTACCTGGACGAGAACCTCCCGATCACAACATGAATTCTCAATACGACCGTCTTTATCGATCCGCCGATTGGCGTTTGCGACTACCCGATGACTTCTCGGTGCAGAAAAACAATGTTGATTCGCAGGGTCCTACGAGTCTTCGCGTCGATCGCGGTATCCGCAGACTGATGCGTCTGATGAGGGGCGATTGTGATCTTTTCGGAATCTACGCGAGGAGTTTTTCTGAGTTTGGGATCGGTTTCTATTCGCCGATCCGGTTAGACGTGACAGAAGTTGTGAGCGTCTTGGCACCAGACACCGAGTACTCGCTCATTGTCGAGTGTTGCAAAAAGGTCGGCGTCGATTGCTTTGACGTCGACTCGCGGTTCGTCATGGAATCCGTTTGTCAGCGACGATAAACGTTGGCCATCTCTTGTGAACCGCTCTGTAAATACCAGTGCTACGCCGACTTGCTGGGTTTCCGGCGTGCGACGCCGGTTTCGATAGCGGTTCGCCCGACGGCTTCGGCAACGATTCCGGCGACGCGGCGGTCAAAGACACTCGGAATGATGTAGTCGTTGGTCAGATTCTCCGGTGGGATCACCGCCGCGACGGCTTCGGCGGCGGCGAGCTTCATCGCTTCGTTGATCGACCGAGCGCGGACGTCCAGGACGCCTCGAAACAATCCCGGGAAGCACAGCACGTTGTTGATCTGGTTCGGATAGTCGCTTCTGCCGGTTGCAACAATCGCCGCGTGTAGATCCGCGAGATGGGGCGGGATCTCAGGATTTGGGTTTGCGAGTGCAAAAACAACCGCGCCATCGGCCATCGACTGGACGTCACTTTCTTGCAGTGCCCCCGCGACGCTGACGCCAATGAAGACATCCTTGCCGGCGATGACTTCGGAGAGTTTTCCTTGGTCGCCGTCGTGATTGGTGTTCTCGGCAAGCCAGTGTTTGATCGCATTGTCACCCAGATCACTTCGATGACGTCCAACCGCACCACGGCTGTCGCAGACGACGATGTGTTTTGCTCCGGCCTGCAACAAGAGCTTGGTGATGGCGGTTCCCGCGGCTCCCGCACCGTTGATGACCAAACGAATCTGATCAATTTGTTTGCCGACGATCCGCAAAGCGTTTTGGAGCCCGGCTAAGACCACGATTGCGGTTCCATGTTGGTCATCGTGAAAGACCGGGATCTCGAGCGATGACTCCAAACGTTGTTCGATTTCAATACATCGCGGCGCCGAGATGTCTTCCAAGTTCACGCCGCCGAATGTCGGAGCAAGACGCGTGACGGTCTCGATGATCTCTTCGGTATCCTGCGTTTCAAGACAAATCGGAAATGCATCAACGTTCGCGAACTCTTTGAACAGCATCGCTTTGCCTTCCATGACCGGCATGGCGGCACGCGGCCCGATGTTTCCAAGTCCGAGAACGGCGCTACCGTCACTGATCACCGCGACCGTATTCTTTCGGATCGTGAGTGCGAACGATGAGTCGGCGTCTTCGGCGATCGCTTGGCAGACTCTGGCGACGCCAGGTGTGTAAGCCATCGAAAGGTCATCGCGTGTCTTGATTGGGGCTTTCGAGTTGACTTCGATCTTCCCGCCCAGGTGCATCAGAAAGACACGATCCGAAACATTGACAACCTCGATCTCCTCGATCTGACGCAGGAGGGCAACGATCGATTGACCATGCTCGACGTCAGTACTGTTGACCGTGATGTCTCGAGAAATCAATCCGTCGGTGACACCGACAATGTCAACGGCTCCGATGAATCCGTCTGCATCACCGATCACCGTTGTGATCTTTCCCAACAACCCTGGACGATCGCGGTATCGGAGACGAATGGTGATCGCGTATGAAGGGCTGTTGTGCAGCATCCCGGTTAGCCTTTCCAAGCACGAATTCGTATCGCGCTGGCCTGTCCTTGAGGAGTGATATTGACGTTGATGAATTCATCACCGGCGGGGACTTGATCGTCCAAAACCGCATTGATCGGGCAGTCGTCCGCGATGCCGTCCAAGTTTCGAATGGGAAACAACGTCGAGCCGAGTGACTTGAGGCTGGCGATGGTTTCGACCATGCCGCCGCCGGCGCCGAGGTTTCCGAAGTGGCCTTTCGCCGTCGTGATTGGCGGCTGAGTCTCGGGCGTGCCGAAAACCTCAGAAATTGCAGCAGCTTCCTGACGATCGGACTCTGGTGTTCCCAGACCATGTGCATGCACGTGTCCGACGTCGGATGAATCCTGCGTACTCTTGTTTGAAACCGCGCGAAGAACATTGGTCATCGCCGTCTGCAAATAGTCTGGCTTTGTGGATCCAACGGCGCTGCTTCCGTAACCGACGATCTCACCCAAGATATTTGCGTTTCTCGCCTGGGCGTGCTCCAGAGTTTCACAGATCATCGCGCCGGCACCTTCACCCAGCACGCTGCCGTCACGGGTGGCTGCGAACGGGCGACTCATGATCGACGGATCGGTTTGCTTGGAAGCCAATGATTCTTGCATGTCCGCGTGCAGCGAACGCAGCGGGTGAATGCGCGAGCCCGTTGAACCAACGATTAAAACGTCCGCGTGACCACGCGAAATCGTCGAGTAGGCTTCCGCCATCGCGGCACCCGGTGAGGCTTCGCGAACGGTGATCGAATTGTTTGGTCCGCGCAGATCGTTGTAAATCGCGACGTGGCTTGCAGGCATGTTGGGAAGGTACTTAAGCAGCCAAAGCGGATTCACTTCCGGCTTTCCAGACTCACCCCACTTTTCAAAATCGAACTGACCGTCCACAAGACACTTCTCGATCCCGGAGGCGAATTCTTGAGGTAGTGACATGATGTAGTCGCAGCCATAAACGACGCCGGTGCGTTCGGGATCGCGGCTTTCGATGTCGAGTTGGGCATCCACCAGCGCTAACTGCGCGACAGCAACACCCATTTCGATTTCGCGGCACATGACCTTGCTGCCCTTGCGAATCGTTCGCTGCAGCTTCTTGTCCATGGGACCGTAGTCAGAGATGTCTCCGGTGAAATTCCATGCTTGAGCACCGTGGTCGACCGAAAGAACACCCGACGGAACCTGATCGAGTTGATCGATACCGCTTTTCCCTTCGCGCAAAGCGGCAACTAACTGGTCGGGATCGTTCCCGAGTGGGCTGACCACGCCGAGACCGGTAATCACGACGCGACGCGATGAGGCACTATCCATGGATCGGTGAAGGGAGGCGGGACGGGAGGACTGCAATCACGCCCGTTAGTCTAGGAACTTTGAGGGTTGGCAAAGAGGGGGTGTTCCGTCCGTTTGTCGGTGGCTGTGGCGTCGGTCGGCCGCAGGGTAAGGAAACGCGAATTGCGCGACGGCTTGTTGTGATAGCGTCTTCCTGAAGTTCCCCGCGTCAAACTCAATAGCGCCCACGGTTGGGGGCGCCCAAGCCACTTGAGATTTGGGGCACAAGCGGCGTCGTTGTCAGATTCTCTGAGGCTCGGCCACGGAACTCGATGAACATCAACGCGTCGGCTCGGCCGGCGGTTGTGCCGGTGATCATCTCCAGGTTCAGAAGCGGCATTGCTGCTTGGGGTCGTTCGGGACTCGCGATCACGCCGCAGGAAAGCAAAAGAACCATATCCGACGGCCAACGAAACCGTTCGTGGAGTCGCCAACTCACGACTTGGGGAACATCAATTTTCGTTCGGTGGACCTGGGCGTTGGGCAAGGGCAAATCGAGTTCGACGGATTTGAGTTTATCGACCTGATCGATCTCGGCCTTGATCACGCAGTCGATTGCCGTGGCGTCCACGCTGAGAAGTGGACTGATCTCGAGCCGGTAGCCTTCTTGGATTTCACCCGTTTCCGGTTCGTAAGGGGGCCAACCGGTCGCAGCAGGTTTGACGTTGCGAACGTAGTTTCGCCCACGCGTACTCGATAGCTTCTGCGTTTGACCATTGCTGGTGATTAAGTCCATCGCTTGCACTTGCCGAGTGTCCGTGCGCTGACGAAGCATGTTGAGCACCAGCGCTGCGTTCTCCTTGCTCAGCAGCCATGCTTGGACGCCCGGAGAATCCACGTTGACATGCTGCATCAAAAGATGAGCGCGGCTCCTCCAGTTCGGGTTTCCGACGGTCATGACGCGCAGCGAAAGAACCTGCGGCTCCTTCTCGCCGGCGACGAAGCGGTCGACCATCCCGCTAACGACACGCTGCATTTCGGGCGTGTGGTAGACCGACAGTTTGTCCCGCGTCGCATTGAGAATTCCGAACGGTGCCGTGAACCAAACGTCCGTACCGGTCTCTCGCAGTACCCAATCGATCACGGCTTGCTCGGGGTGATCTTGTTGTGTCAGGTAACCGGTGTAGGGGCGAATGTCATACTCATGCCAATACTGGCCCGCTTCTTGAGGAAGTGTGTTGGGGGCGGTGCGACTCGCTGACGGCAGCGATGCGGCGCTGTCCCGCATCGAGTTGGGGGTGAATTCCGCCGGATTGGTTGGGCGGGGTGCGGTCGCGGGCAAGCCGGTGCCCGGCGGCAAGGGATTGTTTGCCGATCCGGTGGCTGAAGTCGGCGGCGGAAAGCTCATGCCGTTGCCACCTGCCGGGGGCTGCCCATGAGCCGTCTCGCCGAGTATTGCGATCGTCGAAAGGAGAATGAAGCTTGCCGCAAGGTGAGCAATGATTCGGGGCGATCGAACATGCATTTTCGGGCTTTCCTGATAAGATGTGCGCCGGCGAGGAATTCCATTTCTCCGCTCCCCTTCGGCTATAGCTTGAGCGGAGCTCTCATATCAAGGTGACTTTGGATCTGGAACGTACCGTTGGAGCCCTCAGAAGAACCCTCCGAGATTTGCCCGCAAGGCAAATCGTCAAAGCAAACTCGCGTTGACGAACCGCTGAAGGATGAGCAGCTGAACTCGGAACGTGCCTCTGTCTCCAGGCGGCTGCGAACGCTTCGACTGGAGCTGGAGAAGACTCGCAGTGAGGCGATTGCTGCGCGTCTCGAGGCGCGAGCGAAGGAGTTGGAGCTGCAGATCGCTCGACTGGATCGCGGTGAATCTTCCTCAGCAGACTCCGTCGCGGAAGCTCCGAAAGTGGAACGTCTTGATGGCGCGCATTCCGCTGCCGTTTATGCACCTCATTACTTGGACGGTGCCACAGATCCTGGGAAACAAACGTCGGCCAACGATGTCCCTGACGCATTGAATAGCGACACTTCTGCTGCGATAGAACCAGAGCCGCACGCGATCAGCTCGACGGCAGTTCAATCTTGGAGCGATTTGGCCGATGTCTTAGCCAAGGGAACAACGAATCCTGAAAAAGCGGCAAACGCTGCAGATACGAGTCAGGCTCCGCCCGAGGGACTTGGCGAACTCACTTGCGATGACGAATCCGCCGAAGGCCACCACCAACATAAGAAGCCGGCGGTGTGGATTGTTAGCGGTGCCCTGCACGCGATCTTTTTCGTCGTGCTGGCTCTGTGGACAATCTCCAGTCACCAACCGCTGGACGCGGTTGCGATTGCGGGCTCGTTTGAGGCCGCCGAAGAAATGCAGATCGAAACTTTGGAGATCGAATCGGAGAGTATCGAGTCCGAGCCTCAAGCCGCCGAACCTTCGGCGATTACGGAGTCGCTTTCGGATTTTGGGGACATCGCCGTCAGCGAAGTCATCGCGGATGTTCCTGCACCAACGGCGCCGGTGGTTGACGCGAACGCCTTTGATTCGAGTATGGCTTCGATGTCCATGAAAACGGACTCCGACGCGAAAATGGAATTCTGCGGAGTCGAGGGAGGTGGGAACCACTTCGTTTATTTGGTCGACAGCAGTGGTAGCATGGGCGACGCCTTCGAATCGGCCCGCGCGGAATTGCTACGCAGCATCGCGGCGCTCACAGACGATCAGCGTTTCTACGTCATCTTCTTTGATGCCGAATCCGACTACATGCGAATCAGCGACCCGGGCCGAGACGAAACTCGCAGCGTTTACGCTACGCCTGATAATAAACAGCGTCTCGGTCGGTGGGCGCGTTCGATCTCGATGGATCGCGGTCGGGCCCCATACGATGCACTCCCCTTCGCACTTGAACTTCGGCCGGACGTGATTTTCCTGCTTTCCGATGGAGAATTCCCACAGCGGATCGAGGACATGCTGAAAGAGATCAACCGAGTGAACAATCTGTTCGGCGACGACGGGCCCATCAGCATCATTCACACAATCGGTTATCACAGCCGAGAGGGCGAGACCCGGATGAAAAGGATCGCCGAACAGAATGGCGGTCAGTACCGCTACGTCCCCGAGCCGGGTTAGCGTCCGTCGTAAACCAATTGCTCGTTGATCCAAACTCGAAAAGATCGAATCATCAGTCCGCGACTGAAATGAATCTCGATGCGGCCCGTTCCGCCGCCGGGCATGATTTCTTTAGCGATCGGAAATTCCAGGGATGGCTCAATCGTGACCCAACTGATTTTTGACCAGACCTCGCAGCCGTTCAGCGTAATCCGCTGTCGAAACCACCAGCCGTTGTAGACGAGCTCCAACTCCGACGGGTGCTTAATCGAGATTTCGCGGTAGAGAAACGTCGCTCGAAGGCATGACGCTAATTCGCCAAAGTATCCTTCCGGGGAAGCGGAAACCGATTCCGGTGCAAACGGATTGACTGTCATGGAGAAGCTCCCCGATTAGGACGACGCGAATTGTCCATTTCATCGTATATCGTGGGAACACCGGTACCACTCGAGAAGTCTGAGCAGTGGGTATGATCGCCCTTGATGGCCCGCGACGGAGTCTGGCCCCAACATCTTTCCTAAATTGCCATTTTCGACGTTAAGAGCGTTGAATTCGGTATTTGTGGCTTCTATATTCTCTCCGTGGGTACGTTTACCCTCAGCTATGACCGAACAACTATGATTGGAACGCGGAAAATGACACGCTTGATGCACGCCGCCACCGTCTTCGCACTGTTTTTTGCGGGGTCGATCGCGTCTGCGGCAGATGTAACAGAACAACAGTGGGTACGGGCCAACGGCGACGGAACCGTCAGTGGTCGCGTTGTTGTCCCCCGAAGTGGGGGGATTTCGGCTGCTCGCGGTGCGAAGGTGTCGCTGATCACGCCGGATGGAAAGTACGCTGCCGATCCCGTGAAGTCTGACAAGACGGGGCGATTCGTGCTGAGCAACGTTGTTCCCGGCGTTTACACCTTGATGGTACAGGGCGACAACTCATTCGCTTGCTGTGCGATGCACGTCGTGAACTCGAATGTTCCAGTCCGCAGCGAAATTGAAATCGCCGCTGGTGCCGTCGACGCGAGCGTCGCTCAGAGCGCGATGGTCCGCTATTTGCCGCAAAATCAGTCTGGCGTGATCGAATTCGATCCATCGGTTAACCCGCTGGCAACCGACCGCGTTCTGGCTGGAGAAGTTCTTCGAGTGAGCCAAGTGGACGGTGGCCTCCAAGGTCGTCTGACGAAGGCAGGCTTCGGCGAAGAGCTGGGTGCTGCGGGCAGCAATGTGCTTGTTTACAAGGACGGCGTTGAGGTTGCCCGGACGGTTACCACCGCGACGGGCGATTTCTCGATTGAAGAGCTGGCTCCCGGAAGCTACAGCGTTCTCGGATCGGGACAAGACGGGTTCGGCCTGATGGGCCTGGAGCTGATCGATCCACTCACCATGCAAACGGTCGCAAAGGCGACTGAAACCTCCTCCCTGGTGGCACAAGTTCAATCAATTCCCGAAACCTTCGTGATGCAGGTTGCACCGCTTCCCGGACCGATCGACGTGATCAGCGATGAGCTGATTGACGAGGAGATCGTTGATGCCGGTATTCCGATCGATGGAACCACTCCGATCTA
>JBCCOI010000313.1:0-8457 GCA_039025515.1 Planctomycetota bacterium | reverse complement strand
TCGCAACCTCGGAGGGTGATGCCATCGAGGCCCGTGTGATTCGCGGCGGACGTCTCGTGAATGTCCCAATCCGATTCGACGAACAGCCATCGCAAACGATGACCTCGCCGGCACCAAGTGTTGATTCCGGAACATCCGAAGAGACAACTGCTGCTCAACCCAACGTAGGCGGTATCGGTTCATTGTTCGGTAATTTTTTCGGCGGCACGTCCGAGGCAGACGCGCCCACGCCAGAAGTGGACACCGAGCCGGCTCAACCGCTCGATCTCGAACTTCCTCTGCCGGAGAAAGCTTCGGAGGAAGATGTTTCCAAGGAAGTTCTGCGTTCGGAGATCGATGCATTGAAGGAGAAACTGAAACGACTCGAGTCGGAACTGGAGAAGTAGGACTGGATGGCTGAACTGAGACTCGCGCTGCGGCTGGACGGCTTAAAGCTGCCACTACGGAAATCGCTCGATGTCGCCGCACGCTTGGGAGTGCGTTTCGTTGAATTGAATGGTCGTGGCGAAGCAAATCCGGAGCGGCTCACCGAAACAGGACTTCGACATCTCAAGAAACTGCTTGATGAGCGTAACCTTCGTGTCGCCGCACTTCGATTCCAAACGCGTCGAGGGTACGACAACAATCAAGATCTCGAGCGACGTGTGGAAGCCACGAAACAGGCGATGGAGTTTGCTTATAAGCTTGGGACATCGTCCGTCGTTAACTCAATCGGCAGTATCGCGGAAGATGCTTCGGACCCTCGCTATGAGACGCTGAGTTCTGTTATCGGGGATCTTGGGCGGTACGGAGCGCGGATCGGTGCTTTTTTGACGGCAGAGACGGGTGGCGAAGAGGGCGCGAGGCTGGCGGCCTTGTTGGCGCAAGACGAAGACGGCTTTGTTGCCGTCGCCTTGAATCCGGGCCAACTGATCGTCAACCGAATGAGTCTCGCGGATTCCATTGCCGCACTCAAGGACCGCGTGCAAGTCGTATGCGCGACCGACGGCGTTGTTGATCTCGCCGCGGGGCGAGGCGTGTCGGTACCGATTGGAGAGGGCACGGCAGACTTTCCGCAGCTCTTTGCTTCTTTGGACGATACTTCTTTTCAAGGCCCCGTGATTGTCGGGCGAGACGACAGTACATTGGCGGAATTGCAGCAAGGCCTCCAGTATCTCAGCAATCTCGGGTATTGACGTCACAAGCGGAGACACCAATGAATTTCCGCATCGAGCTTCCTGTCTACCATGGCCCGATCGATCTGCTGCTCTATCTGACCAAGCGTCAGGAAGTCAGTCTGCTGGAGGTCTCGCTGGCTGACATCATTGAGCAATATGGCGAGTACTTGGAACTGCTGAAGGAGCTTGATTTGTCCGACATCGGTGACTTCCTGGAATTCGCCAGCACGCTCGTCGAGCTGAAGAGCCAAGCAGTCCTTCCCAAGCCGCCCGCAGACGATGAAGAGTCAGAGCTTCAGATTGAGGATCCTCAATCGGAGTTGGTCGAGCGACTCCTGCAGTACAAAGAGATTCGCGATGCCGCATCGGTTCTGGATGAAATGGCCGCCCGTTGGCAGTTGCAATATGAACGTCTCAGTGACGACCTGCCCAGGCGACGAATCGACCCGGGTGATCAACCCATCGCGGATCTCGAGATTTGGGACTTGGTCAGCGCCTTCGGCCGAATCATGCGTGAAGCGGCCGGTCCGCCACAAACGGAAGTGATTTACGACGAAACTCCGATTCACGTTTACATGAAGCGGATTCATGAGCGGCTCAACGTCGATGAGCGCATCCCGCTACTGGACTTGATCGACGGCGGCGTTCACAAGTCAGCGGTCATCGGTTGGTTCCTCGCCACGCTCGAACTCACGCGGCATCATGGTGCGGTCATCGAGGAGGACGAAGGAGGCGACATCGTGATCCTTAAGTCGACCGAATACAGGGAGAACTTGGCTGTCAACGAAGTCGACAACTACGGCGACGATGGCATCATTGCTACCAATCTCCCCAATCAACCGCGCTAAGAAACGGCAATGGGACCTCGTTACAACGTTGGTCAACGAACCTCATTCCGAACGATCAGGGCATTGAATTTTGAACATTGCGATTCTTCACTGCCACTTTCTCCGCGGGGGCGTCACGCAAGTTGTCGAAAACCAAGTCGCATCGGTTGCGGATGATTCGGACACACAATTCTTTCTGATATCCGGTGGCCGCAACGACGGGCTCAATGATCAGACGCGGCAACGCGTCGGCGAAGTGGTAATTTCACAACTCGATTATGACGACATCCATGGGGCGACCGCTGACCTGCAGTGCAGCATTCAGTCACTTGCCGCAGCAATCGCGGCTTCGCTTCAAAGCCGAGGCCTTGGCCCCACAGACACGATACTGCATTGGCACAACCCAACGCTGGGGAAGAACATCGCGATTCCCGGTGCAATTCTGAGTCTCGCGGAAAGGCATGGATACCGCCAGCTCTTGCAGATCCATGACTACGCCGAAGATCATCGCCCCGAGAATTATTTGAGAATGGCAACAGGTTTGGCGGCGAGTCTCCCTGATCAACCACTCACGCCGACGGCAGTGGCAGGTTACTGCTATCCGGATGCACCCTCGATTCACTACGCGACACTGACAACGTCTGATGCCGAGATACTGCGTCGACTTTCGATCGACGAAAGTAGGATCGTCGTGATTCCGAACTGTGTTTCACTTGGTGACGCTTCACAGCTTCCCGACCGGGAAGAATCGACGAAGAAAATCCGTCAAGCGTTTGGCCTTGGCTCGGATTCTCGATGGATCGTTTACCCGGTTCGCGGCATTCGTCGTAAGAACGTCGGCGAGTTCTTGCTGCTCTCTCAATTGCTGGGTGAACCCTTTTCGCTCGGAATCACGCTGCCACCTACGACACCGATTGAGAAAGAGTCCTACGACCGTTGGAAGTCAGTCGGAAACGAATACGCGAGGCGTGCAATTTTTGATGCAGGGACCAAAGAGGGTATTCAGTTTCTTGATAACCTGGTCGCTTGCGAATTTGTCCTTTCGACCAGCGTTGCCGAAGGTTTTGGGATGGCTTTCTTGGAACCCTGGCTGGTCGGTCGCGGCGTCATTGCAAGGCGTTTACCAAACGTTGTCGACGACTTTGTGGCCGCCGGTGTGCGACTCGATAGATTCTATCGTTCCATCATGATTCCGGGCTCAGTGGAATGGATCAACGCTCAACGGAGAGACTACTCAGATTGTTTGGCGTCTGCCTGGTCATCGCTCGATGCAGCGCTTGGTTCGGATTTCTGTGTCGATTCGGGAGCGGTCTTGGGGTCTGATGGAGGCCGATGTGACTTTGGGAAGCTTTCTCCCAAGTCGCAGATCGACGTGATTCGTCGCTGCGGCTCAGATGATGGCTTCCTTCAAGAGATTCGATCGCTTAACGCAAATTTGCTCGGTGCGTTTCAAGAACCGTTTGATGGAACTGACATCGTTTCGAATCAGGCGAAGATCAGGGAGACTTACTCGCTTGCCGCGACGGCGGAGATCCTGAGACATTGCTACACGAAGATACTTGCGAGTGACACAACAATGCCCAAGCAACGAATTCAGCCCGATTCGTCACCACTGCCCGTCTTGCAGCGGTCTCGAGACTTCTATCCGTGCCGTACCGAACAGACGATCGCAAAATGCATTCTTGGATGAACCCGGTCGTTTCTCATCGTGATGAACTGACACCCATCGAAACCGACATCCAGCCAAAGTTGGAATCGATTCAAAACGTCAGGTCCGTAGTTTTTGACGTTTATGGAACGCTACTCATTAGCGGCACGGGCGACGTAGGGTCATCGGAAGTTTCATCGGCTGAAAGCTACATCGCGGAGTCGTTGGCCTCGGCGGGCATCGAACTTGGTGAAGGTCCACTGCCGACGACCGAATCATTACATCAGGCGATTCGATCCGAAAATTCGGCACAACTGAGCGAAATTCGCCCCAAGCCGGAGGTCGACATCGTTTCCGTTTGGCGGCGTTTACTCGACCAACACGGTTTGGAGGTCTCCACGGAGCAATGCAATCGAGTAGCGGCAGAATATGAGTCTCGAATGAATCCAACCTGGCCGATGCCAGGAGGCAAGTCGCTGCTGCACAAGCTATCCGAGCGAGGTCTAAAGTTGGGAATCGTTAGCAATGCACAGCAATTCACGATCCCATTAGTGGAAGAGTTGGCTGGCGACTTTGGCGTCGATTCGCTATTTGATCTCAACTTGTGCGTTTTTTCGTGCCGCTATCGACAAGCCAAACCGGCACCGCGTTTGTTTGACGTATTGTGTGATGGACTTCGACGGCTTGGCATGGCACCGGGTGAAGCACTCTACGTGGGGAACGATCGCCTCAATGATGTTTGGGCGGCATCTCAAGCGGGATTGCGCACGGCATGGTTCGCCGGCGACCAGCGCAGTTTGCGTCCCCGGGAAGATGACTCGCGAGTGCGAGGTCTCCCCCACGACTTGATTCTCACGCAGCTTGAACAACTTGCAACTTGCTTCTGAATCGCTGGACTGATTATGGGTGTACAAATTGGATTTGTCGGGACTCGATTTGCCGGCACGGACGGCGTTTCGCTTGAGAGTGCGAAGTGGGCGCAGGTCCTGTGGGATCACCGCCATGTCAGTCATTGGTATTCCGGCCAAAGCGATCGAGACCGAGACACATCAATGGTGGTCCCGCACGCGTACTTCGGACATCCCGACATCGAGTGGATCAACCGACGGGCATTCGGGACGCGGACACGAACTCCCGACGTAACGCGACGGATCTACGCGCTGGCTGACTACCTCAAAGGCACGCTATACGAGTTCACGCGAAGATACGATCTTGATCTCTTGATCGTCCAAAATGCACTTTGCATCCCGATGAATATTCCACTCGGGGTCGCACTGACGCATTTCATCGCCGAAACCGGATTTCCGACCATCGCACATCACCACGATTTCTATTGGGAACGTGATCGCTTTAGCGTTTCCGCCGTGACCGATTTGCTTTGGATGGCATTCCCGCCCGCGCTTCCTCAAATCCAAAACGTCACGATCAATTCGTTCGCACAAGAAGACCTCGCGCACCGGCGTGGTGTCTCGTCGATTCTTGTGCCTAATGTTCTCGATTTCGAGACCGAACCGGAAGACATTGATGACTACGCGCGAGGCTTTCGAGAAGATATCGGTTTGGCCGAAGATGACATTCTTTTCTTGCAGCCGACCCGCGTCGTTCCCAGGAAAGGAATCGAACACTCTATTGCACTGGTTGCCGCACTGAAAAATGAGAAGTGTAAACTCGTCATTTCACATGCAAGTGGTGATGAAGGTAACGAATACCTCGGCGCCCTTCGCGACCTCGCCGAATCGAGCGGCGTCCATTTGCTTCTCTGCGACAAACAAGTCGGCGATAAGCGTGGGTATAACGACGACGGGACAAAAATCTACACGCTCGCCGATGCTTACTCACAAGCCGACTTCATCACCTATCCGAGCCTCTACGAGGGGTTTGGAAACGCGCTGCTTGAAGCGTTCTACTACCGGAAACCTGTCCTGGTGAATCGCTACTCGATCTACGTTGCGGATATCGAACCCAAGGGCGCCAAGGTGATCGCGATGCAGGGTTACCTGACCCGCGATGTCGTGGCCAAAGTCGAGCGTATCATCCAAGACCGCGACTACCGAGAAGCGATGGTGGATTTCAACTATGAGATCGGAAAGGCGTTCTTCAGCTACAGCGTGCTGCGGCGGAAACTGAGAGCGCTGGTGACCAACTTTACGGGTCAGGACAACCTGTAGAAAACTCTATCAAGCCTTCGATGTGGCATGAGCGATCAAAACCTCACGCTTTCCACCGGGAGGTCCTGGGACACGCTCGCATGCGAATTCGCATTCAGTCAAGCGATCGCGCACTGATCGACTGCAGCTGTATGTTGTCAATGTTCCGTCGTCACACATCAACGGGCGCAACTTCCGAAAGCACTCGGTCGTCCACAAGTCCGGAGCATTCTCCGGGCAAAATGGATCGTAATAGATCGCATCCAGAGGCAGTGTATTCTCGGTATTCCACTCCTTGAAGTCTTCGATGATGATCCGTACTTCAACCGAATCCGTGACTTGCCATGAGAATTTACTTTGGCTGCTAGAAAGATGGTCTGCCCGGAACTGCAGATATTGGTCGACCAAGTCACCGCTCACGCCCCATTCGTGAGGACGAAGCGATTGGAGTGTGGTCGGATGAAGCCAATCAATATCCAAAGCGACGTAGAGCAGACCAACATGTTTTGAAACGGCGAGATCGACGGTCATCAACATCGCCATGGCTGTACCCAATCCGACTTCCAGTACGACGGAGTCCTCACCGTTGTGGATTCGCTCGGCGATGCCGCTGTTCTCGAGATAGACGTGACGCGATTCCGATGCGGCTCCGCAGCCGCTGTGAAATCCGTCTCCTGAAGCAACCTGGATCAGCGTCAGGCTTCCATCATCGGTTTTTTGAACTCGGAGATCGGAACGATCAGTAGGAAAGGTTTCGCGAACGGGAATTGGCATTGATTCTCGCTTCGTGTTTACGCTTCGTTGTAAAGCTGTTCGTGGTGCTCGGCGGATTTGAAAAGGTCAACGATTGGAGCGGGATAGTCGACCCCGATGATACAACCGCATCGTTTCTGTTCGCTCGCGTGCATCTCCCACGGTGTATGAATGAACTTATCGCCGACGTCGGCCAACTCCGGCAGCCAATGACGGACGTACTTTCCGCGGCGATCGTAATGATCCGCTTGCTTGAGTGTATTGAACCAACGAAATCCGCGTGGGTCGTTGCCGATTCCCGCCGTGTAATTCCAGTTCCCGTAGTTGCTGCACGGATCATAGTCGAGCAATAAAGATTCGAACCACTCGGCACCCAGCCGCCAATCGATTCCTAGGTTCTTCGTCAGGAAGCTTGCAACATTCTGTCGACCACGATTGGACATAAAACCCGTCGCGGCTAGTTCACGCATATTGGCGTCGATGAGCGGGAACCCCGTTCTTCCCTCACGCCAAGCTTCGAAGCGCGTCTCGTCGGTTTTCCAGGGCAATTTTAGGCCTCGCAAACCATTTCGTTGGAAAACACTCCGTCCGTGCTTGGCAACGACGAAGGCGAAATAGTCTCGCCACAAGAGTTCGAAGATCATCCAATACGTGGAATCGTTCTTATGGCGTTCCTCTTCGTAGCGGAAAACTTCGTGGGCAATCGTTCGCGGAGAGATGCATCCCATTGCCAGCCAAGGCGAGAACTTGGAGGAGTAATTCGCGCCCAACATCCCGTTGCGCGTTTCTTTGTAGGATTTCAAGCTGTCTGACTGAAAGAAGTAACCCTCTAGTCTCGCGAGGGCTTCCGACTCTCCGCCTCGAAAGCTCAGAACCGCACGTTCGTCTTCCACGATTTCATCGTGGGTGAGTTCGCTCGCGCCGGACAACTCGACCTCGTCGCGGATTGCTCCTCCCGACGGAACTTCTTTCGGTGTCGGCAGCGGCATCGAGATGTCACACTTCTTTTCAACTTTTCTGCGGAACTTGGAAAATACGTCCGGCAGTTCATCGATGGAGAACGGCAATTGATCGGTGCCGTAGAGCGTGTTTGCCTCGCAAACCATCAGTCCAACGCTCATATTTTGGAGCCGCTTCCGAAGCCGCTTTTCCATCGCGCGTTCTTCGCTGGCAAATTCCTTCTGGCAGAAAACTTTGCCGACGGCATGATCCGCAGCGGAGGATGCGACCGATTCAACCGACGCACCGCGAATGATCGATAGGTGACCGCCGATCTTCGCCAGTCTGCTGGATAGATCCTGCAGCGATTCACGAAGGAACTTGCGACGATAGATTCCGATTCGTGGAAAGTCTGCCCTGGTGGAACCGAACCAGAACGGATCGAGAACATAAAGGCAGAAGACACATCCACCTTTAGACGAGGCATAGCGAATCGCGTGATCCAGAGCCGGATTATCGAGAAGTCTGAGGTCTTGCCGAAACCAAACAAGCGAGTTTTTCAAGAAGCCATTCCATCGTGGAAAGTGCCAAAGTGCGGGTGTCAGACATTAGGGACGACGTCAACCGCACCGGCAACACGGTGTCCCGGATCCATGCGAAACTAGCCTCGGCGTTGTTTGCGAATCATTTCCTATGTCTGAAAAAACGGAATTGGCGGATCAATGGCAATCACAGTTTGGTGAACAGCAAGAGCTGCTGAAGTTAGAAGCAGATCTACCGATTCGATGATCTTGACCACCTGCTGCTACATCAACGTTGGACTTTTGGATTGAGCCGCACGGCGATAGCCCAATGCTATCTACTTTTGCATTACTCGAGGGCTCGTTTTTGTTTTTCTTTCCGGATCTGAGCGGCTTCGCCCGGATTTCTGACTTCGAATTTCGTTGCTTTGCTACGCTTCTTGTAAGACACCCGAGGGAAAGATC
>JBCCOI010000312.1:0-8502 GCA_039025515.1 Planctomycetota bacterium | reverse complement strand
GTTTGCTGAAAAATATTCGCGGCGAATAACTTTCGGCTCTCGAGCTGTTCGCAGCGAATGGTTCTCGGGCGGCGCATGAGTTTTTCCTCAAGTGGTGGTTTCGGATAAAGTCGACCAACGGATCGCTGCAGGCAGGTAGCTGGTTCGAAGACAAACCTTTCACAAGTTTTTTGCCTATTCCCGAAAAGCAGCCAGCAGGCTGCTCCTGTAGCCGGTCTCTCCGAGGCCGGAAATGCGACCTCATCTACAGAATTCGCACACACTTCTTTGCCACAGAACTACTGCTTTCGCAGGGCATCGATCGGGTTCATGGCTGCTGCCTTGTACGCCGGGTAAACGCCAAAGATGATCCCGGTCATCACCGAAATACCAAAGGCAAGCAAGATCGATGAAGCGCTCGTCGACGTTTTCATCCCTGCCGCAAGTGTGACCCCGACGGGGATTGCGATTCCAAGCATCACGCCGAGGACGCCTCCCATCGCTGAAAGAACGGTGGTCTCCAAAAGAAACTGCCGAACGATGTCGCGTCGTTTTGCACCGATCGCGCGACGGATTCCGATTTCGCGTGTTCGTTCCGTCACGGTCGCCAACATGATGTTCATGATCCCAATTCCTCCGACCAGCAGTGAGATTCCGGCGATGGCGCCGAGCACGAGATTCCAAATGCGTTTCTCATGTTCAGCTTGAGCCATCAACTCGAGTGGCACCAAAACCTGATAGTCATCTCCAGCCGGATGGCTCTTTTCCATCAGGCTTCGGATCATGTTTGCAGTCGGCAGCACCCGATCGGAGGCTTCGTCACGTCCGCCGCTCGCGACAGATAAGGTGATCTCGGTCAATTCGACCAGATCAAACTCCCGACTGCCTCTTGAACCCTTGCGGATATGAAAACCGAAACGAGCTCTTCCCGTTTCGAGCGGAATGTAGATGTCCTGGTTCGCATCTGCTCCCTCCGTTTCGCCGGCTCTCGCGATTCCACTGTCACGGGCTTGCAGGATGCCGATCACGCGGAAAGCGATTCCGCCGATCAAGATGGGTTGCTGTAACGCGTCATTGAATCCGAACAATCGCCTTGCCGCCCCTTCCGTCAGTACGGCGACGTTGGCCATCGTTTCCAGATCACGGTCCTGTAAGAAGCGACCTCTCTCCAGTTCGACTTGGCGCACTTCCTGAAACTCCGGCGTCGTCGCCAACACGCGCGCCTGCGGCAGACGGTTGCGGCCGTGCGACGAATCCTGGTTCGTAGCCATGACAGGAACGACGTTTTGGCCGGTCGGTAAGTTTTCGAGCGAACGGAGGTCCGCGTATGTCAAACCATACGCATTCACCTTGTACCGACTGGTTGTCACGCCCGAAGCCTGAGTTCCGCCTGACTCCGCATCATCCATCGACGGTCGGGCGGTCCGAACAATCACGTTGTTCGCCCCGAGTCCGCGAATGCGGTCTAACGCATCTTGTTTGCTCCCCTCACCGATGGAGAGCATCGCGATCACGGAGGCGACACCTAGGATGGTGCCGAGCAGCGTCAATGAACTCCGCATCTTGTGCAGCAACAAGTTGCGGATGGCAAGTTTGAGCGTCGCCCAAAACATCAGGAGTTGCTGTCCAGGATCTCGTCGATGAATTCACGCGGGTTCAGTGCAATTTTCTCGCCACCGCCTAAACCTTCGATGACTTCCACCACGGAATCGTTCTCGAGGCCCGTGTCGATCGCAACCGGAACGAGTTGTCCGTTCTGATGCATCAGAACCCATGCTTGGTCGTCACGTTCGACGACGGACTGAATCGGGACCACAACGGCGTCTTGGCTGGAGTCGACTTGGATCTCGGTGACCGCCGTCATTCCAGGCTTCAGTTGTTCGACTTCATCGTCGATCGTAATGACCGTTGAATAGACCTTGGTGTTGCTCCCCAGCCATCCGTTTTGTTCCGGGAGGACGGCTATCGATTCAACAGTCCCAATGAACTGCTTTTCGGGAAAGGCGTCGACGGTGACGATCGCCTTCATGCCCAAGTTGATCTGGTCCAAGTCCGACTCGTGGATCGCCGTCTGAACTTGCATTCGGTCGAGGGACGGCAGCGACATCAAGTGCTGCCTGAACCTCGCGGGGACTCCTTCGCGAATTTCTTCACCCCGCTGGGAGGCATAGGCGACCATCCCGTCTTCGGGTGCATAAATCTTGCAGGCGTCTAGTTGTTCTTGATACCGCGCGAGGCGTTCTTCTTCCTTCTTTAGCGACTCGGTTCTCGCCCGCAAGATTGCTTTGACTTGCGAAAGCTTGGCCTCATTGTTTCGCACGGTTTGTTCAAGCCCACGTTCGGCCGTTTGCAGCTTTCCTTTCAGCCGCAGAAGCTCCATCTCCTTCTCGTATCTCTCTTTCTTTTGCAGCGTGGCAAGCGTTGTTTGCAGCTTGTTGAGCTGCGAGGCGTACTGTCCTTCGGCCTGCAGGTAGGCCAGATCGCTCTTTCGCAGTTCATTGCGATTCGCATATCCGAGCCGATAAAGCGAGTTGACGCCGCGGCGATCGTCGCGGCGAAGCTCCAGTGTGGCCTGTGCCTCCAAGATCTGATTGTTGACCTCGTCAATCGAACGTTTGATCTCCTCGACCGCCAGCTTGTGAGTCCCGTTTTCGCTATCGGTGAACATCTCCAATTCTAATTCGGCCAACTGAACTGCCAATTCAGCCTCGGCTTTGCTGGTCTCATTCTGCACGAGCTGGTTATTGAAATTTGCCTCGGCCTGGATTTGCAGTGACCTCGCATCTTCCGTGTCCAGCACTTGCTGGTCGAGCTCTTCTCGCATCGGTGCAGAATCGATTTCGACCAGAAGTTCCCCTTTTTCAACGCTGCTGCCGTTAGGAATGATCCAGAGGATCGGCGTGCCGTTGATCCCGTCGCGTTGGACGTCATCAACCATGCATTGAACTTCACGGTTCGATTGGCTTTGCAAGTTACCTCGCTCGATAACGGTCACCTCCATATTTTGACGGCCGACCGTGTGCAGTAAAACGTCTTCGTCTACCAGTTCACCCGAACCGAAGAACAGGCTGGAAATTGAGAATCCAACCACGGGGAGAACGACGGCGGTCGCGACGAGCTGAAAGGCCTGGATGACGCCGCGACTCGACGGAGAGTTTGGGCGACGACGCGTTCTCTTACGTGATGCGTCATCTGCGTGCGGAGCTTCGGCCGATACGGAGTTGGTCTTCATAGTCGATCGCTGCGAAAGTGAACTCGAAACAAACCTCGCAGGAAAGTCCTGTGTGAGGGTGTCCCGTCGTTTCGCCGGAGCAAATTGCAACACGGCGAAACGAGTGAAATCGCTCTCCGTCAGGCGGAAAGACAATTGTGATGGGGTGGGAATGTGGCGGGGGATGTCGCATTCTGTGGCTGTGCTTCTGTGGCTGTGCAGACGCAAGCTCATAATCCCGACATTAAGTCGCGATGGTAACAAATCGTCACAACAGAAGTATAGTCGTCCTTCCAGTGCCTGTCGCCCAGTTCTGCTTGGGACTTCCCTTCGCAGCGGATAACCGCTGCTTCCCACAGAACCTCAACAATCCACTCGCGTGATTTGTTCATGGCTGCCAATTCGCTCCCAAAAGACGCTAACATACGTCGCCCAGGGTGGTGCAGGCGGAGTCGGCAGTAGGGGCCGATAAGGCTGGCATCGATGCCATTGTCCGAGATGTCATTGATCTCGGTGCGTCATCTTGTGGAGATGCTCGCACGAGCATCCGTAATGTGGCAGTCGTGACAGACCGGTGGCTTGATGACGCCGACCGCGATGTCGTCAAACCAAATCGCAAAGTCAGTTTGGGCCCCTGAGGCTCTTCCAAGAATGGCCAAAGTACTCCTCGTCGAAGACAGTCCGACCCAGGCAATCGAAATTCGCATGGTCCTCGAGGAGGGCGAACACGAGGTCAGTCACGCCGCCAACGGGCACGCGGCACTTGAGGTGCTTGCAAAAGAGCCGATCGATATCGTGGTTACGGATCTGGAGATGCCCTCGCTGAACGGTCTGGAATTGGTCGAGGCGATGCGATTGGAATATGAACACATTCCGGCGATTTTGGTCACGGCGAGAGGTTCGGAGGAGTTGGCATCGGAAGCGTTGCAAAAGGGTGCCGCCGGATATGTCCCGAAGGCGCATCTCCATAAGCTGCTCAACGACACGCTCATTGACGTTTTGGGTGTGATCCGCACCGACGCGAGCTTCACGAAGTTGCTCGCGACGCTGAAGAAGAACACGTTCGAGTTCGAACTCGACAACGATAGTGCGTTGATTTCGCCGTTGGTCGGTCTACTCATGCAAGTCGTTGCCGGCATGGACTTGATCGGCGGTGCCGAAATGAATCGGCTTGGCGTTGCGATCGAACACGCCTTGGTCAATGCAATGTATCGCGGCAATCTGCAACTCGGTCCGTCCGTCACGCCACCGCACCACGCAATCATCTACAACGACGCAACGTCTGATCTGATCGAGCGGAGAAAGGCGGAGGAACCTTACGCGAATCGGAAGGTCTTTGTTTCGGCGATTGCGAGTCGTGAAGAGATTCGGATTACGATTCGAGACGAGGGGAACGGCTTCGATACCGCAAAGGTCTCCGAGATTTCGCCCGCCGAGGTCTTTAGCGCCGAATCAGGAAAAGGGCTCGTGTTGATGAAGAGCTTCGCCGACGAATTGAGCTTCAGTGCGAGTGGCAACGAAGTCACGATGGTGAAGCGCTGCGAATCGAACTAGCACATGTTTGGCGATCATTCGATGACTTCTTTGGTACACCAACCATGCCGGCTTCACCAATCGCCGATGTCGAATGGCCCTCACGAACTTGATATCGCAGTACACGACCTAAGCCGGTGAGCGATAGCTCCAGTTTTCTTATGACGAAGCCGCGTCTATCCGTACCCGGAACCGCGGCTATCGTCGTTGCGGCGAAGGGCGTTGCTTCCGTCGATCATTCAAACCGCGTTTCTGAACATCGGCGAGGACTCTGCGGCGGAACTCGTTTGACGAATCAGGTCGCAGAGCGAAGCTGCTGCGGCCTCGATCGAGTGCCGGTCGCTGACACCTTGACAGCCGGCGTCCGCCAGCACTTTAAGTCTCGCAGGGTCATCTCGCAGTTCACCGATCAGGCGAGCGAGCGCATCATCATCGTTTGGGTCGTACAACACGCCGCCTCCGGTGGACTCGATCAGCTCGCCGAAGGCGCCATGGTTTGGCATCACGACGGGTGCACCTGCTGCGAGCGATTCCAGAATGAAAAGACCCTTGGGATCTTCGTACTCCGTGGGCACGCTGAGCACATCGACCGATCGAAGGAAGTCGACTTTACCCTCCAAGTCGGGGCTACCGTGATAAAAGAATCGCTCTCCCAGTCCGGCGGAATCAAGACGGTCGCGAACGGACTGCAGGTACGGTTCGTTCGCCTTACCCAGCCAACCCGCGGCATGCAAGGTGATCGTGGAATCGGTCTGCGCCAACTTTTCAAATGCCCCTACCAATCGATGGAGACCCTTTTCCGGGGCGATCCTTGCAAGATAACCAAGGCGAAAGCCTTCATTGTTTCGAAGCGGTGTCTTTCCCGATGTCTCGAATGGTTTGAGATCGATTGAAAGTGGCGTCGTCACACGTTTTTCGTTCGGGATCTCCAGCAGCGATCCCATCTTTGCCGAATAGAAGCGACTGTTGGTGACAAAATGGTCGACGTGTTGCACGAGGTCGGTACAGAGTGAGATTGCTTCGCTGCGATGCTTCTGCGGCAAGTGATCCAAGAAAATATCGTCGCCTTGCAACATGACGATCAGCTTGGCGCTTGGTAATCGCTCCCGAAGTTGTGGGAGTCCTCCACCGATCAAGAGATTGGTCAAGACGACCGCATCGGGCTTGATTTCGTCGGCGATCCAACGTGTGAGTTTTTCGAACTCTTCGGCTTGGTTGCCTTCTGATCCCCTCAGCATCGACACGGATAAATCGCCAAGCATCGCCGGATCCGTTCCGCCCGCCTTTCGCGTCGCCCAGCGAATCAGAGGCGGGAAGTCGAGGAACTGCCGAAGCGAACGCGGTATGAATCGAAGCCAGGGGAGCTGTTGAAGCAGGTAGATCTGAATGCCGCCCAGAAAGACCCGTCCGCCCGCGACGCTTTCTTCGTCGGTTCGAATTGGTGTGTAGACGGGCTGCAGCAAACAATCGACATTCATTGCCACGAGAGCACGTGCCAACGAGTTGTCATGCATGCAGCTTCCGCAAAACATGCCCGCAGCTCCGGCGGTCAGATAGACGACTTTCATAGACGTTGCAGGCGCTCCCAGGTGCAAAAAAACGCTCGTTGTGGCTGTCGCATCACGCTTCTATACTCCGGCCACGAGCCAAACCTTACCGGCCGATTCACCACAAAAGTCCGTTGGTGACGCGATTTCTTGGTCATTTACCGCCATCACCAACACCATGCCCGATAACGCCGCCGACCAGTACTCCGAGATTCGAGCAATCGGCGAGGCCGTTGCTCCCTTTTTTTGGGGGGTCGATGTAGGAGGTACGGGCATCAAGCTGGGATTGGTAGACAACGAGGGTCACACGGTCTCTTTCACCAAGATTTCAACCCAAGAGGCCGAAGGCGGTCCCGCCGCGGTCGAACGGATTGGAGAGATTGTTGCTTCGGTGGAAGCCGAACTTGATGTGGTTGGTTCGGTTCCCGCGATCGGCCTTGGAGCTCCGGGCCCGATGGACCTGAAGCTTGGGACGCTCGTTGCTCCGCCACAACTGCCGAGCTGGTGGGGATTTGCGATCGTCGAGGCGATGCAGAAGCGTACCAATCGCCCGATCTTTTTCCTCAATGACGCTAACGCTGCCGCCTACGGAGAATTTTGGTTGGGGCCCGGCAAAGCAAGCGAATCGATGGTTTTGCTGACCTTGGGAACCGGTGTCGGCGGAGGAATCATCGTCCATGACGAGCTGGTCAACGGCGTCAATAGTTTTGGTTCCGAGTGCGGTCATATCTTGGTCGATGCCTCGCCAACGGCTCGTTTGTGCGTTTGGGGAGGCGGCCGCGGACAGTTGGAAGCTTACGCGAGTGCCAGTGGCGTTGTCGCTCGGACGCTCGAGCGGTTGACCGAGGGTGCGGAAAGCACATTGAGTGGACATCTCGGCGGTGAAAACCACGAACTGACGGCGAAACGGGTCTACGAGGCGGCAAAGAATCAACAAGACCCGCTGGCTCTCGAGATCGTTGACGAGACGGGAAAGTGGCTCGGTATCGGAATCACGACTCTGGTCCATGCACTTGACCCCGGAGTTGTCACGCTCGGCGGCGCGATGAACTTTGGAGGCGCTGACTGTCCGATCGGCCAGAGGTTTTTAGCGGCAATCACCAAAGAGTTTCGTTCTCGAGCGTTTGAGAACGTGTTCGATGGAACGTCCATTCAGTTTGCAACTCTAGGCCCCGCTGCAGGATATCTGGGGCTCGCAGGCTACGCGAAGAAGCAAGCTTCGAAGGCAACATGAAAAAAGAAAACATTCGCAACTTCTGCATTATCGCTCACATCGATCACGGCAAAAGCACGTTGGCGGACCGCTTGTTGGAAGAGACCGGCACGGTCAGCCACCGTGAGATGAAGGAGCAACTGCTGGACGATTTGGAGCTTGAGCGTCAACGTGGAATCACCATCAAGGCTCGCGCCGTACGGATGCGGTTCAAACGTGACGGACAGGAATACGAGCTAAACTTGATCGACACGCCGGGTCACGTCGACTTCCAGTATGAAGTCTCACGTTCGCTCGCATGTTGTGAGGGCGCTCTGCTTTTGGTGGATGCGTTTCAAGGTGTCGAGGCTCAAACGGTGGCCAATGCCTACGCCGCAATGGAACATGAGCTGCAGATCATTCCGGTCATCAATAAAATTGACCTGACGCATGCGCGGCCGGATGAGGTTGCCGAGGAGATGATGAATTCCCTCGGTACGGACCCCGACGAGTGTGTCCGCGTAAGTGCGAAAACGGGCGTCGGCGTCGATGGACTGGTGGACGCGATCATCGATCGAGTTCCCCCGCCCGCCGGCGAACCCGAGTCCACACTTCAGGCGATGGTCTTCGATTCAAACTACGACGACTATCGAGGCGCGATCACATACGTTCGCGTTATGGAAGGTACGGTAAAGAAGGGACAGAAGATTCGCTTCCTCCGCGCGGGAACGACTCACGATGTCGTGGAGCTGGGGCAGTTCGCGCCACAGCGAGTACCCTGCGATGAATTGAAGGCCGGGCAAGTCGGCTATTTGATCTGCAACATTAAGAGCCTTGGTGATGTGCATATCGGCGACACCGTCAGCATTGTCGGTGACGATGCGGCTCAACCGCTCGCTGGCTACGCCCGTCCGAAACGCATGGTTTATTGTGGGCTGTTCCCCAGCGATGGTCAAAACTTTAGCGACCTTCGTGATGCTCTCGAAAAGCTAGCCGTTAACGATCCGAGTTTTGAGTTCGAGCCGGAAACAAGCGACGCG
>JBCCOI010000311.1:0-8527 GCA_039025515.1 Planctomycetota bacterium | reverse complement strand
CGAGTCACCGAGGACGTTCGCGAACTGGCGGAATCATTGCGACAAGCCGGTTCTCAAGAAGCCGCTCTTCACCGTCTTTGGTGGATTCTACGGAACTGATGCTGTTGGCTGCTTGCACCTCCGCCGATTTCTAACGCATCCGCCCTCCCCCAGTTGAACGCAGCCGCGATATGCTGTGGCCTGTGAAGCGACCACGCGGTCGTCGAGCAGATTCCATAGCGAGTGATGTCGAGGCATTGCGATGAGTGCAGGGTTATCCGGTCAGCCAGCTAGTTTTGGGGCTCCCGTGCTTTACCGCGCCAGCGGAAAAGTCTCGCCAGCCAGCCTCGTGATCGCGGCTGTCCTCCTCATTCCGCTGGGGATCCTCTTGGGCGCGGTCTACTCGGCGGGCGTCGTCTATCTGCCATTCGTCAAGCTAAGAGGATTGGTAACGTTCGGCACCGCGCTTCTGCTGGGCGGAATCGCGGGCAAGCTCTGCCACAAGCTGAAGTATCGAAGTAAGTTCTTGGCAGTTTTGACGATCCTCGGTTTCATCTCCATCGCCTACTACACGTCCTGGGCAGTGCACCCCGTATTCGTCGTTGGCCTCGGCGAGTTTGGAGACGATCCACTCTTCATCATGCTGAATATGCTTGATCCACGTTTCATCCTAGGTTGGATGAAGATGATCTATGAGAATGGTCTCTGGGGCATGGGCGGAGGGAACGCGCTTTCCGGAATTGCGGTGGTGGCCATCTGGTTGATCGAAGCCGGCTTACTTTACGGCTTTGGTTTCGTCACCGGCGTTGCTGCCTACGGCAACCGTCCTTTTTGCGAAAGCTGCGATTGTTGGAACGATGAAACACAAGATCTGGCGGTTTTGCCCGTCGCGATGTCGGACCCATCGTGGGCACAGATTCGCAACGGCAACTTTGATGCTTTGCGGAAACTGCAAATCGTTGAAGATCGCAACAATTCTTATGTCGAACTCCGGCTTGCCGACTGTTCCAGTTGCGACGATAGCGACTACCTCTCGGCCATCGGGATCACGCTGACGGTTGACAATGGTGAAATCAAGAAGAACGAAAGCTATATCTTCCAGCACCTCAGCGTTACCAGGGCGCAGCGGGATGAGATCATTGCATTTGCGGAGGCGATGGCCGAGGCCGTCGAAGAAATGAATCAAGCGTTGGAAGACGACACCGAAGACTTCGAAGACAGCGATGGGCAAGTCGGCGACGAAGATGGCTCCATCGGTAACGAAGAAGACGGAAATCCCTATCGCCCATCATGAGCTCGGTTAGGAAGTCAGTTTATCCGTCGGCGGTCGATTGGTGGGTTGCCTTCATCCTGATCGCAGCCCCCGCAATCTGTGTCGTTTTGACCGGAGTGCTACTAACCCGCGGTGACAACCACGGGGCGCTCATTTGCCTGGTGACCGGCGTCGGATCCTTGGTGATTACCGCAGCATTCTCGATGCCTTGCCGCTACACGATCTTGGCTGACACGCTTTCGATTCGGTGTGGGCTAATTGTGCAACGCGTTCCGCTCGGCCAGATCAGGGCGATCGAGCCCAGTTCCAGCTTGCTGAGTGGTCCCGCTCTTTCGCTGCGACGCGTCAAGGTGAGTACGCCGTCGCGTTTCTATCTCATCTCACCTTCCGAACGCGAACGATTCATTGAGGAATTAAGTGAGGCCGTTCGCAAAGTTGATTGATAGGGTTTCTCAATGACCTGAATGACATCGAACGCGCCGGATTCATCGTCTACGGGTCGGTTGTGAGCGGCGAGCAACCTCATAAAATGCTCGCCAGATCTCAGATTCCCCACCAAAGGTCGACAGCAGGAACCAGGACAAATGACAAATCAGATTGTGGTCGCAGAGGGCGATGGAGTTGGTCCAGAGATTACACAAGCCACGCTACGAATCCTTGAAGCGGCCGGGGCGCCAATCGAATGGGAGTCGATTCGAGTCGGACAAAGCGTTTATGAACAAGGCAATAGCTCTGGTGTTCCTGCAGAGGCCTGGGATCTGATCCGCGAGCGAGGCGTGCTGCTGAAGGGCCCGATCATGACCCCGCAGGGCAAGGGCTTCAAAAGCGTCAATGTCACGATTCGTAAAACGCTCAACCTGTTCGCAAATGTTCGTCCCTGCAAGGCTTACTCTCCGAGCGTCGCTTCCCCGCACCCTGGGATGAACCTGGTCATTGTTCGCGAGAACGAAGAGGACTTGTACGCGGGAATTGAGCATCGGCAAACGAACGAAGTCCACCAAGTCCTGAAACTGTTAACGCGTCCAGGATGTGAGAAGATCATTCGTTACGCATTCGCCTACGCGAAGGCCTACGGCCGTCGAAAAGTGACATGCATGACGAAAGACAACATCATGAAGCTCACCGACGGTCTCTTTCATCAAGTCTTCGATGAAATCGCCGCTGAATATCCCGAAATCGAATCGGATCACTTCATCATCGACATTGGTGCCGCAAGATTGGCCGCGAGTCCCGAGATCTTCGATGTGATCGTGACACTCAATTTGTACGGAGACATTCTTTCCGATATCGCCGCACAGATCGCCGGATCTATCGGCTTCGCATCATCGGCAAACGTCGGTGAGACCGTTTCCATGTTTGAAGCCGTTCATGGTTCGGCACCGGACATTGCGGGCAAAGGAATCGCAAACCCGTCAGGACTCTTGATCGCCGCAACTCAGATGCTCGTCCATCTGGGATTGGCCGACTACGCGGAGAAGATCAAGAATGCATGGTTGTGCACGATCGAAGATGGCATACACACACCCGACGTCTACCGAGAGTCATTGAGCAAACGCAAAGTCGGAACGGAAGACTTTGCCAAAGCCGTGATCGAACGATTGGAACAGACTCCCAAAGTCCTCCCGAAGGTGACCTACGAGTCGCATCCGATCAAGGTCAACTATCACCCGAAGTCTGCGGTCAAGAAGTTAGTTGGTATCGACGTTTTCCTTGATTGGGATGAATCTGATCGAGATCCCGAAGTCTTGGCGAAGAAACTACATGCCGCGCAGACGGAGCATTTAGAACTGAGGTTAATCACAAATCGTGGTGTAAAAGTCTATCCGGACGGAATGGATGAGACTTTCTGTACGGATCACTGGCGTTGTCGCTTTCGCACTTCCGAAGAGAACATTCCCTTCGCAGCCGTCCTGAGGCTACTGAATCAGATCACGGATGCTGGGCTGGACATCATCAAGACAGAGAATCTCTGCACGTTCGATGGCAAACCGGGTTTTTCAATGGGACAAGGTGAATAGTTGTGTCGCTCTGTCGTCTCCATCTGCAAGAAAGTGATGCCGAGTATGCGTACTTTCGCGAAGGCCAGGTTTGTCCTCTGCGGTTACTCACAGACAATCCGCCAGAAGACGATCGTTTTTTCACCTACGACTTTTCATCCATTCAAGATCCTGATTCAGTCGAAGCTTCTCTTTGGCAATCGGCACCATCTCGCCTACTTCCACCCGTGCCGATGCCCGAAAAGGTTTTCTGCATCGGTTTGAATTATCGCGATCACGCGATCGAGACCGGCGCGGAGATTCCGACGCAACCGGTGGTCTTTAGCAAGTTCAATACTGCGATCATTGGTCACGGTGATGCGATTCAGTTGCCCTCGATCTCCGCACGTGTTGACTACGAAGCCGAATTGGTCGTCGTGATCGGCAAAGCGGGAAAGCAAATACCCGTTTCCGAAGCACTCGATCATGTGTTCGGATTCACTTGCGGACATGACGTTTCGGCGAGAGACTGGCAGAAAGGTCGTCCCGGCGGCCAGTGGCTCCTCGGAAAGACGTTTGATACCTTCGCGCCGATCGGCCCCTGCGTGACGTTGCGAGATGAAGGACTCGACCATTCATCAGCGGCGGTGCGTATGTATCTCAATGGAGAGTTGGTGCAGGAAAGCACGACGGCTCAGCTCATCTTCGATATACCGACCTTGATTTCGCATCTTTCCAAGTTTGTTACCCTGCGGCCCGGCGATTTGATTTTTACCGGAACGCCTCCCGGCGTCGGCGATGCGAAGGACCCTCCCGTGTATCTCCAACCCGGCGATGTGTGCGAAGTCGTCGTTGATGGAATCGGTCGACTCTCCAATTTGTGCAAGGACGCCGGCGAGTAACTTTCCGCTAGTCCGCAAAGGCTTCATCTGTGCCGAGGCCTCTTTATTTTCAGCAGCGTCCCAGCCTACTTTGCTTAGCAACAGACACAGGACGGAATTGGCATTTCGTCGACTCTCCGTGGAAATTGGTCGCTGGTTACGAACCGACCTGGAATTTTAGGGCGGAAAGTGCTCCTATCGGACGTGATTTGGGCGATGCGAATTGCGCTCGCGAGAACTTGTTGTTCGCTCAGAACGGAAATGTTTACGGTAGGGGCAGGCGGGCGCTTGGTAATCATCAAGCGGATTTTCTTGATTCACGTTCCGCCATTCTGGAGTTCTCTGGTGCCACTTAATCGTCGAGCTTTTGCCGGTAGTGTTGTCGCGAGTCCGTTCTTCTTTTCCGGCTTGGCCGGTGAGCTTCGCGGGGCCGAAGACTTCGGAGAAGCTGTCAATAAACCGGCTCGCATTTTGTTCAACGAGAACCCTCTTGGTCCGTCCCCAAAGGTCATCGATGCGCTCGCGGCAAATCCGCTACAATTCTCCCGCTATCCATTGAGCGAGTCGTTCGCTTTGGCGATGAAACTCCGGAAAAGAATCGGGCTTCCATTCGTGGAACCTAGTAAGGAGTTGTCCTTGAATGCACCGGAGTTGCCGCCAAGTGACACAGATCTCGTTTTGGGTGTCGGATCGTCAGAGTTGCTCCATGCTGCCGTCTGGTCGTTCGTGAACGGAACCGGAAACGTCGTCGAGCCCTATCCCAGCTACGCCGCGGTTGGCAGATCGGCAGCAGCAATCCCGGGCGCGAAGATCGAACGGCGAATGATTCCGCTCACCGATCGGAACGAGTTAGACACGTCTGCGATGATCGAAGCGATCGACGAAAAAACGAAGATCGTGGTCGTTTGCAACCCGAACAATCCAACCGGTTCCGTGATTCCGCTCGATCGAGTCGCCGAGATCTGTGAGGCAACTCCTCCGGGGGCATTGGTCTTGGTAGACGAAGCGTATATCGAGTTCGTCGAGAACGCGGAAAAGGTATCTGCACTTTCACTCGCAATGACGAAGGCCAATGTGCTGGTCACAAGAACGTTCTCCAAGATCTACGGGTTGGCCGGATTACGGTTGGGCTACGGCATCGGATCGACCGGTTTGATCAACAAGTTAAAACCACACATGCTGGGACGATTGTCGATGAACATGCCAGCCATCCTGGCTGCAAACGCGGCGTTAGATGATGACTCGCATGTGCAGAAGACACTCGAGTTGACCCGTGAGGTACAGGAGTCTTGGAATAAAACGTTTCCAGAATTCGGCTACCGAATGACGCCCAGCATCACCTGTTTCGGATGGGTCGACCTGGGTTTTGACTGCACGCCGCTGGTTAAGTTCTTGGCGGAAGAGCGAGGGGTGTTGATCAGCGGCGGTCAACGCTGGGAACTGCCCAACTGCGTTCGAATCTCGATCGGAACGCTCGAAGAAAATGATCGACTACTCTCTGGAATCAGAGCGTTTCACGCGGCTTAACGTCAATCGTCTCAGCGGTTGCCAACTACCTGAGCCGATGGGCGGTAGCCCCGGTTTATTGGGAACAACCGCGGCTATCGCCAAGCGGCTCAACCCTGAAGCTTAACGTTGGCGAAACACTAGCGATGCCGAAGAACCCTCACATCGGCTCCGGTTTGCTTCAAGACGTCGAGAAGTTCTCGTTCAACCGGTGACGTAAACAGAATCCTGGCAGGGCGAAAGACTTCGCACGCACCAATGGATGCCTCACCAAATTCGATACGCGTCACCGGCCGATCGGAATGTTCCGTTCCGCAGACGATCACACATTCCCTTAAGTTGATCACCGACCCGGCCAAGCCGATAGCTTGTATCACCGCGCTGAACGTCGGGTTTGCCGCGTGATCGTCTCGTTGGTCTTCGGCAAAAGACAGTTGGTTGCCATTGCGATCAAACACGGAAGCGGAGCAACACGCACGTGCGGGACGTTTGTGTAGATGCTGTTCTATGGCACGTTCCAAGCCCTCGTCGTCTGACGGCATTGGTCCGTTCGTGGGTATCTCTCCGATATCGGCGGCCCAATCCCACGGGTATCGGTTCGCGAAAGTACGCATCAATTCAATGGCTCGCGGTTCGGCGAGCCCAATGACCTGCGACGCATTGATGGAATCCAAAAGGTCTCGTCGACCAGGAAAAGAAGTAGACTCGGCGATGACGAACTTGTGTAGACCAAGACGGCTCAATTCGACAAGCGCCCTGGCACACATCGCACAAGGACTCAACGTTGTCGCGAACACAACATCATGCCATGAAATATCGGTTACCGACGATATCGCGCGAATCGCAGCTGTTTCTCCGTGGTCCGTTGGATAACCCCGATCAGAAGCCGCCATCGGTATGCGACCATTGACGCCTTCGGCGACAATTTGCACGCTGCCATCCGAGAGGCGTTGTGTCGCGACACCGGAAATCGGGATCCGGTGATTCCGTCCGCTGTTTCCGGCGAGTTCGATCGCGCGTTCCACCGCGACTTGAGCCGCCTCAGAGAATTTCCCGAAGGATTTCAGTTCGCGCATCAGCATCCGTGCCTAAGGATTTATTCGGAAACAACTTTGTCAAGTTTTGCGAATCAGCACGACGGAGCGTGCCGGCTACGATTGATATATCGGAGTCCGATTCAGCCGCCGCCAAACGGATCACCACCGAAAGGATCTTCACCGCCACCGGCGCCGCCAAACGGATCTTCCATGCCACCGTCACCGCCGAACGGATCCGCGTCCCCTCCCGGATTAGCGAATGGGTCCGAAGTATCAAACGGGTCAAGCGTCGTACCGGCGGGCTTCGACTCTTTCGACTTCTCGGCGTCAGCGTCCGCCGCCGCTTCGAAGTCCTCTGCGGTTCGCGAAGACTTCCGAACCGTCGGTATTTCTTTCCCGATGGGCCGCATGCACTGGACAGTCCCCTGGCTGTTGACGAAATAAAGTCGGTCACTCACGCGATTCGCGAGCGTGTGCATCGGCCTTAGCGTGTCGTCAACATCGATTAACGCTCCAGTTTGTAAGTCGATCGTCGCGAAGCTGCCCGTGAGCAGTGATACAAAGATCTTGCCGTCAAAGGCTCCAAGAACGTGAGCGACGTTCGGGACCGTTCGCAGCCATTGCTCTTCTCCCGTCGCTTGGTCAAGTGCATGGAGCGTCCCATAAGCGGAGGTAATCAAGACCAAGCCGTCGTACAAAAATGGAGGATCGTAGAACGCCTCACCAAAGGGTCGGTTCCACTGCACGATTCCCGTTCTCGTTGCACGGACCGAGTACACCTGCCCGCCCTCGCTGCCGAAAAAGAATTGATCTCCGTCGCCGGCCGCGATACCACTGACGATACCGGTTGTATCAAGTCGAAACATGACCGATGGTTCGCCGGAGCATTCCATGACGTAAACAAATCCACGGTCGGTCGCCCATGCAACCTTCGTTGAGCTGGGGCTTTTGACCGGTGGAGCCAGAGCATAACCCGAGACGACTTCGCGAAACGGATCAGCCGTGACGTCTGGCAGTGGGTAGCCCTCTATTCCGTTCGCGATCGTAGGAACAAGCGAGAACTTACCCGAGTGGAGCGCACCAAAGAGGGGAACACTCTTCGTCCGGATAGTCCGGATTGGCTCACCATTGGTCGCGTCGACCTTAATCAGATTCCCACCATTGGTGATCGAGATGAACTCATCACCAATTCCCATCTTTCCATAATTCAACCTGGCGTTGCCGACTTGGGCCATCCAAAGTGCCCGACCGGTTTCGGCATCTCGACAGTCGATCGTACCGTTATTGGCGGCAGTGTAGAGTCGCAACCGTGGGACACTGATCGACTCAATTCTCAAGTCCCCGTATTTCCTCTTCAGACGCGTCACTTCGCGACGCGCCAGACGCTCGGCTTCTTCTTTTCCGATCGGCTGACCGTTCAGGCCCATTGATTCGACCGAGATGCGAAAGAAGAGCTGCGGCTTGCTCCCCTCCTTCGCCTCCGAAACAACTTGGACGTAGATTTCCGGATCGCTTTCGTGAACGACGACTTGCTGGTTGACGATAGAGTCGGCGCCCATGGGGACCCGCATTTGCCGACGCCAAACTTCCTCCAACCCCAATCGTTGCGAGGTCGACACCGACATCAATTCGACCGCCAACAAGGGCTTGGTACCGAGGAGACTTCCGCAGAGAAAAGCGACACAGGTGACGCTGAACGAAACGGCGGCAATCAGGTGACGATTCATCAGAAAATGCTTGGGAGAGGAGCGGAGGCGTCGGCGAGTCGATGCGACCGACGTGGTCTTTTGAGTTTAGTCGATCGCTAACGCACCGCCACGGAAACTCCCTCATTCGACGGCCGAAAATGGTCTCCACGGCTCGATTTCGTGGGAT
>JBCCOI010000310.1:0-8553 GCA_039025515.1 Planctomycetota bacterium | reverse complement strand
TCATACATATCTCGCGGCCGGAACGTACACGGCAACCATCACGATCACCGACGACGATGGACTTTCAGGGACGTCCAGGATTAGCGTGATCGTCGAAGGAGAATCGGCTGAGGGAGCTTGCTTGCCGGCGATCGACTTCGATCACAACGTTACAGGATCGACGCTCTCTTCTGGCGAGATCGTGACCGATCAGTGGTCGCTTTGGGGCGTAAACGTCACGACCCATGATCCGATCAATCACCCCGCAATGATCTTCGATTCGTCGATGCCCAGCGGTGGCGATACCGACTTGGGCTCACCTCACGGCGACTTTGGTGGTCCCGGTATTGGAGGCGGTGGAGCAGCGGGCACAGGCAGCGAAAACGCGAGCTCGCTCGGCAACGTCTTGATCATCAGTGAAGACGCTGACTCAGGTGATCCTGATGATGATGCGTCCGGCGGAACGTTCATCGTTACTTTTGATCATCCGGTTCGCATGGACGAGCTCGGGTTGCTCGATCTGGATTCTGGTGAGGACTCCACCATTACCTTGTTCGACGTCGGTGGCAAAGTCATTGGCACAACGACGATGACCGGACTGGGCAACAACGCCGCGCAGACCATCGTACTGGACGCGAACAATGTCGCGCGGATGGAAGTTGAACTCGCCGGCAGCGGCGCGATCACCGATTTGGTCTTCTGCAGAAACCTGCTGGCCATGTCCGTCTTCGGCGATCAAACCGCCGATGAAGGTGACTTTTACGGGGCGTTGCTGTTGTCACCCGGCGTCAATGTTGACGACTGGAATGTCTTCGTGACCAACGGCGACGGCGTTCAAGTTTCTAGCATCGAGTTCTCGAACACGGATTCGCCCACGCTTTCCACGAGCTTTCCTGACGGTCAACAGAATTACACGATCAAGGGTTGGGCCACCGATGGCTCGAGCGTTTACCCGATCGAGACATTCACGGTGGCGGTCAACAATGTCGATCCCATCCTCCTGAATTCCGGTGACGCAGAAGCCGACGCGCACCTCGACTATACGATCGAGCTATCAAGTGATGACCCCGGCAACGATGAGATCATTCAGTGGATCGTCGATTGGGGCGATGGAACGATCGAGACGATCCCGGGCGATCCCGGCAGCGCGACGCACGTCTATGAAGCAACGGGCAATTACTCAATTACCGCGTCGGCTTTCGATGAAGACAATGCATCGATGGGCGGACGGTCCGGCTTGGTCGTGATCGAAGCGGAATCGTTCGACGCCTCTTCGCCCGGCACGGACAATGCGGCTACAAGCACTTGGGTGGCCGCCAGCGATCCTGCCGCGAGTGGCGAAGAGTACTTGTTGGCTGCACCGAATACCGGCGTCAACACGGGGGATTCGCAGCGCGGGCCTCGTTTGGATTACTCGGTGACTTTTGCCGAAGCAGGCGTGTACTACGTCTGGGTGAGGATGCTGGGAAGCAGTTCGCAAGATGATTCGCTGCACGTCGGGCTCAATGGTCAACCTGCGACGTACGGCAAGAACGGAATGACCGATTACAGTGGCGATTGGCATTGGGAGCAAAACGTCAACAACCGCAACGGTACTGATCGTGTTGCCATCGATGTGGCTTCGGCAGGTACGCACACGATCAACCTATGGATGCGGGAAGACGGGATCGCCGTCGACAAACTCCTCATCACCACCGATTCGGACTTTCAGCCCACGGATCTCGGACCCAATGCGTTGGTCACTGGTGAAGCGTACGTTTCAAACACGATTCAAGTGACCGTCGACGCCGGAGACAGCTTGTGGCTACCGAATGTGAACTTCAATGTCGACGATGGCGGTCGTCAATTGGCTTCAGGAGATCGCATCACCGACCAATTTGCATCGCTCGGGTTCACCGTCTCGACCACCGACCCGAATCATCCGGCGATGATATTTGACTCGTCAAACCCAAGCGGTGGCGACAACGACTTGGGCTCACCGAACAGCCAGTACGGTGGACCCGGTCAGGGTAGCGGCGGAGTTTCGAATTCAGTCGCACGCGGGAACGTCTTGATCATCAGTGAAGATAACGACGCGAATGATCCCGATGACAATGTCTCAGGCGGAGCGTTAATCTTTGACTTCGATCAGATCGTGATGGTCGACGAAATCGGGTTCTTGGACGTCGAAGGCGGTGATAACCGTATCGAACTTTACGATGGTGATGGGGTTTTTATTTCATCGACCGCTATTCCAGATTCAGGAAACAACGGGTATTCACGCGTCGCACTCGATGCCCTTGGCGTAGGACGAATGGAAGTCCACTTCGCCGCCAGCGGCGCGATCACGGATATCGAGTTTTGTCGCGATGGTGGCCACATTCCCGACGCACCGACTCGCTTCTATGTCACGGATAGCGATAGTGATCACGTTTATCGCTATGACACAATTGGCGAGAGTCTTGGTGAGTTCGGAGCTGCCGCCGCTTTGAATCCTCGTGGCATCACGACCACCGGCGAAGGAAACCCGGTATGGATCATCAGCGAAGAAGACGCGAATGAACGAGTCTACGTTTATGACACCGACGGCGAGACATTGCTGGGTGATTGGAACGCGAGGCTCCTGGATTCCCCAGAAGGCATCGCGACCGATGGGACCGACATTTGGGTCGTTGACGACGGAATCGATAAAGTCAAACGCTACTCCAACGCCGCTTCGCGAACATCGGGACAGCAATTCGCCGCAAGCGAGTTTCAGTTGGCGTTCGGTAACAGTGACCCGCGTGGCATTACGACCGATGGTCAGACACTTTGGACCGTCGATGTCGTTAGCAAAAAAGTGTTCGCCTACGAGATGGACGGAACGTTCGTCAATTGGTGGAACCTGGACCCGGCAAACGATGATCCCGCTGGCATCACCATCAATCCGGCCGGCGGCGACGGTATCTGGATTGTCGATGCGACGGACAATGCCGTCTATCACTATGCCAACGCGACGCTAGCTTACCAGGGCGATCAGGCTGCCGTCGGCGTCTTCGCGCTGGACGGCGAGAACTCAAGTCCCACCGGCATCGCAGACCCCGCCGTTCTAATCAACGTTGGCGATACCGTTAGCGGAACACTTGCAGACGCCGCACAAGTCGACGAATACGAATTCACGAAAGAGCTCGCGCCGTTGTTCATCCAGGTTGAAAGCGTCACCGGTGGTGAGATCAGGCTGAACTACGACGCATCCTTCGGAGGCTCGGCTACCGGCATCTTCGGTCCCGGCCAAGTCACCGAGTTAACGTATTTCGATCCAGGAACATTTGACTTTTCGGTTTCCGTCGCAAGCGGCACGCCGACCTACAGTGTTTCGCTTCTCGAGCCACCTTCGCCGTCGTTTGGGGTGATCAACCAGGGCGACAACGTCATTGATTCCATCGATGCGGCCTACGCGACGGACGTTTGGACCTTCAACGGCTCGGCGGGGCAGACCGTCTCCATCGATGTTGCCAGCGATAACGGCGACTTGTTTCTCACCATTGTTGACACCAGCGCCGTTGGCGGGCTTGGCGGTGCACCACCGCTGTACGCCGGGCCCTTCACGGACACCGGACCACTCTCGCTCAGTTCGACGGGTGCTTACGAGATCTCTGTCTTTTCTCCCGACGCGGCAACGACGGGGTATCAATTCACTCTTGACGGTGCGGCTCTCCCCACGATCGAACTCGATACACCGGTGCTCGGAGAAATCTTCACAGCGGGGCAAGCCGATTCATACAAGCTTGTCGGGAGTGTGGGACAAACGTTGAACTTCGATGTGCTCACCGCAGACCTGTTCACATTCAGCCTGGTAAGCCCTTCGGGTCAAACGTTGTTTTCTGATTTGATGGCGGACATCGGTCCGTCGGGAACGGTTGGACGCGATCAGAATGAGATCACACTTCCCGAAGCCGGCGATTACACCGTGACCGTCGACAGCGATGGCGGTGAAGCCCTATCCACGGGGCCTTACGAATTCATTGTGACGGAGCCAGCAGTCACCGACAGTTTTATTAATCTCGGTGACTTCGTCTCGGCCGATATCTCGGAGGCGGGAGAAGTCGATCGTTTCACGTTCACGCTTTCGGCCGATCAATCTTTCGAGTTGGACTTCACGTCAATCGTCGGTGGCGACCTTCAAGCATTGGTTTCCGATGGAACCAATGTGCTTTTCACATCACCACTTTCCGGAACAGCGGATGATTTGGACTTCGGACCACAATTGACGTTGCCGGGCACCTACACGATCGAAGTTTCATCTGGCGATTCCCAGACGCCTAGCTACGAATTCTCATTGCTCGATGGCGGAAACTTGGCCACCGAACTGACGAGCGGGGCAAGTATCTCGGACGAAATCGCAAACGCTTCGGAGATCGACCTCTACACATTCAACGCGGTGTCGGGTGACCGGGTCTCCGTCGATTTTACGACCGTGTCCGGCGGCGAGCTCGCCCACGAACTGATCGCGCCGAACGGAGCAACAATTCAAACAGCATCCAGTGCTTCGGCTTCCGTTTTGGGCCTCAGTAGCTTGCTTCTCGATCAATCGGGCATGTACAGCCTACGTCTGACCGGTGCGAGTGGCGAGACTCCAACGTACGCGTTCGGATTCACCCGAGCCACGACGAATCCCGGTATCGGAATCATGTTGGGGCAATCGGTCAGCGGTGAAATCAACCCAGCATTTGAGATCGATCAATACACATTCGACGTAACCACCGACCAAGTGTTTTGGCTCGATTTCACATCGCTCTCAGGCAGTCCAGTCAATGTCACGCTTACCAGTCCGTCCGGGGCCGAAAACACGCGTGTGGTTTCTGACACGACAGACTACGACGATTCTGCCCCCGTCACTTCATCCGAAAATGGTGCTTGGACGATTTCGATAGCGGGTACACAGCCTTCGACCACAGGATACGCCTTCACCGTTTGGGATGTGGATCCGACTGAAACGACCACACTGAACCTCGACACGCTTTACTCCGACAGCATCTCGTCACCGGGGGCTTCGGATATCTATCAACTCACCGCATCCTCTGGTGACGAGTACTTCTTTAACTTCGCCGAGATCGGAACCGGTAATCTACGGATCGATTTGATCGCGCCGGACGGTTCTTCGGCGTTTTCCGAGCGAACGTCTTTTCCATCGATCGCGGACACGCGGCTCATTCTGGAACAAGATGGGACGTACGAACTGATTTTGCGTGGCGAGGATAGCGGAACGCCGACTTACGGCTTTCGTGTGACAGAAGTTCCCGAGCCAACCGTCCGTCCGCTCGAACTCGATCGTGCCTACGAAGACTCCATCGAAGTTGGATTCGCCGAAGACCATTGGAACTTTGATGCCGAACCGGGCGACCGAATCTTTATCGACGTTCAATCCGCCGGCACCTTGTTCACTTGGCTCACGGTTCAGCTGGTGGCACCCGACGGCTCAACGGTCTTTGAAGAAGAAGACACGTTATCTGGGTTCCTGGACAGCGGCGTCATTGAGCTTGATCAAGCCGGGACTTACAGCGTTCGATTCTTGGACCCACGTGGCGGCACAACGGATTACTCGTTCCAAGTATGGGAAGTCGCGCCGGATTTGAACCAACCATTAGTCTTCAACCGAGTCTACGCCGGTAATCTCGAAACGCCTGGAAAAGTCGACACCTACAGCTTCGAAGGCACATCCGGCCAGTCGATCTTTTTGGATATGCAGCAGGTATTCGGATCGCTTCGTGGAGTGAACGAAACGCTTGTTTCATCGATCACATCCCCGAGCGGTGTGACGCTGGTCGACACGAGTAGTTTCTTGACGGGACCGCACGACGCGGGTGTGTTCGAGCTAACGGAGACGGGAACTTACACGCTTAACCTGTTCGGTGCCGGGGACACCATTCCCGGTTACCAATTTCAATTGAATGACGTGACACCGGGTGTACCGGTTCCGATTGCCATCGATCAAGTGATCTCCGATCGCATCGATAGCGCCGGTGAAATTCGTCAATACACCTTCGCCGCCACTGTGGGCACCGAATTTGTTTTGGATGTTCTCTTGAACCGAAATGTGGACCCATTTATTGGAGAAGTGATTGGCTGGACCGTCGAGTCGCCTTCTGAATCAATCTTGGTCAACAATAGCGAAGTCGATGCGTCATTTACCGCACCCGAGACCGGCACTTACACCCTCACGGTCGACAACCGTAACGAAGACCGCGGTAAAGACACGACCGAGCCGTTTGCCTTCCGCGTCATCGACGATCCCGCAGCCTTCGCACCGCAAACCGCCAATCTTGTCGTCTCAAATGTTGTTGTCGATTCGGTTGTAGTCGGAAATCCGGCGGTGATCGATGTCACTTGGACGGTCACCAATGCAGGTGACACGACAGCCATCGCATTCGGCGGTGGTGCTTGGACGGACCGCGTCTATTTTTCCGCCGACCAAGACCAACAGGGCATCTTTTCGATTACCCAAGGTGATACCGAGCGTCTCGTTGATCTTGCGCCGGGCGCGTCTTATCAACAAACGGCGTCGTTCACATTGCCAGTTGGCTTTGTAGGCTCGTTCTGGGTCGACGTCCAAGCCGACGCCACGAACGTTGTCTACGAAGGCGACTTACTGGACGACAATATCGATCAATCTCCCTTGCTCACCGCCGTCTATACCGAAGAGCGTGCGGAAAGGAGTGGACCGGCGCTCAGTCTCTCGCCGGAGGACGGCAGCGTCTTCCCGACCGGTTCCCAAATTGCGCTTTCGGGAAACGCTAGCAGCACCAATGAATCGATCAATGCAATCTTCGTCATCGACGTTTCACGAAGCACCTTGGAGGTCACCGGACTGGATGCCAATGGCGACGGCCTTGTCGATGAAAATGATAACCTCAACGGCGACGCGAGCATCGCCGACATCTTGGATGCCGAAATCGGTGCAGCACTGCAACTCACCGATCGACTGGTCGAACTCTCCGACAACGTCGCCGTTTCAACCGTCTTATTCGCCGGTGGTTCGACCATTGCCGACCAAGGTCCCGAGGACTTCAACCAGATCTTCAACGCTCCATCGACGACCACAACGTTCCGCGATGACGTCACAAACCTTCAGCAAACACTCACGTCGCTTCGTCCGGATTCGATCGTCGACTTCCGGCCTGACGGCGTGGTTGCCGGAACGAGTTTCGATCCACCCATCCGTCAAGTCGAGCAGTTGCTCGCCGGTTCTCAAGACACAGATCGCACGATCGTTTACTTCTTAACCGACGGTGAAGCCTTCGACGCGAGCCTATCAGTAGCCGGTGTGGCCGACCAAGGAATCGAGTTCTTCGCGTTTCAACTCGGCGGAGCGGCGGTGACCACAGAACTGAACGAACTGGCCGACCTGATCGATGCCGACCCATCGTCTTCAGGGGTAGCCAAAGCCGTTACCGACATTAACGACCTCGCCGGTGAGCTAATCTCCACGATCGAAATCGAATCAATCACCGTCAACGGCGTGCCAGTGACCGCGATCGACGCGGCCGGCAACTTCTTTGCTCCGGTTGCCATCAATGCCGGTGCGAACCCCGTCACCGTTGTCGCGACCAGCGCCTCGGGCGCGACCAGCGAAACGCAGATCAACCTGTTTGGAGACGAGGCTTCGAGTATCGACTTTACTTCACTGCTTCCCGCCAGCGCTGGCATCACTTCGAAGTTCAGCGGCACCACCTTCAACCGCGCGACTAACCAACTGCACACTTCGCTCGCCGCCAGCAACGAAACGTCGGAAGGTATCACGGCACCACTCATCGCGACGCTCGATAACTTCTCCACCCCAGCAGTCGACGTCATCTCAGTTGATTCAATGGCTCCCCTCGCCCTCGGAGGGGAAGAGGGCCCGGGGGTGAGGGGACGGTACGCTTACACGTCCGATGTGCCGGATGGAACGACCAGCGACTTCGTCGAACTCACGCTATCCAACCCGCTGCGGCAGCGTTTCGACTTTGACGTCAACTTCGAGGTTACCGGGAATCGCGTGCCGGCCTTCTCCACCACACCGATCCTGACCGCAACGCCCGACCAGCCGTATTCCGTATCGGTCACCGGAGTTGATCCGGACGGCGACACGCTGACGATCAAACTTCTCCAAGCTCCGGAAGGCGCAGCGCTCAACGGAGCAGCGATTGAATGGTCACCAACTTCCGCGGACGTCGGCAACCACAGTTTTGTCGTCGAGCTTTCTGACGGACGCGGCGGCACAGCAACTCAGTCCTACACCGCGTTTGTGTCCACCGGCCTTGCCGACGCGCCACCGCTGATCACCAGCACGCCAACGCAAGTCGGCACGGTCGAACAGCTTTACACCTATGACATCACGGCGCTCGACCCCGAAGGCCAATCCGTCACGCTCACGCTTGAAAACGGACCAGCGGGCGCCTCCGTCATCGACAGCCAGCTTCGCTGGACCCCAGCCGCAACCGACCTCGGTGATTACCCCATCACGATTCTCGCCACGGACTCCGCCGGTAACCCCGGACGCCAAAGCTTCAACCTCACCATCCGCCCAGCCAACACCCCGCCGACATTTGTTACCGATCCGGTCAGCGAAACGCT
>JBCCOI010000309.1:0-8586 GCA_039025515.1 Planctomycetota bacterium | reverse complement strand
CCTTCCGGCCAGTTGGTGATGGTCAGCTTAATCGGATCGAACACGACCATGCGCCGGGGCGCGACACGGTTGAGGTGTTCGCGGACGGAGTTCTCCAGACGAATCACATCGATTGTGCTGTTGAACTTAGCGACGCCCACATCGGTCGCGAAGTTTCGAATCGACTCGGGAGTGTAGCCCCGACGCCGCAGTCCACTAATCGTTGGCATGCGTGGATCATCCCAACCACGTACATGATCGTCCTTAACAAGCTGCAACAGCTTTCGCTTGCTCATCACGGTGTACGTTAGATTCAAACGAGCGAACTCCATTTGACGCGGATGATGAATTTCAAGTGATTGACAGAACCAATCGTAGAGCGGTCGATGATTTTCGAATTCGAGCGTACAAATCGAAAAGGTGATACCTTCGATCGAGTCACTTTGACCGTGAGCCCAATCGTACATCGGATAGATGCACCATTTATCCCCGGTGCGATGATGATGGGCACGCATGATGCGAAACATCACCGGATCTCGAAGATTGAGATTGGCGGAGGCCATATCGATCTTCGCACGGAGCGTACGGCTGCCGTCAGGAAACTCGCCCGCTCTCATTGCCCGGAACAATTTTAGATTTTCTTCCGGCGAGCGATCGCGGAAAGGACTGTTCTTTCCGGGCTCGGTCAATGAACCACGATATTCACGAGTCTCCTCTCCCGAAAGATCGCAAACGTAAGCATGGCCCGATTCAATCAGTTTCTCAGCCCATTCGTAGAGTTGATTGAAATAGTCGCTGGCATAGTGCAGCTCATTCCATTGGAAACCCAGCCAGCGAACGTCCTCCATGATCGACTCGACATACTCGGTCTCTTCCTTGGACGGATTGGTGTCGTCAAAGCGAAGATTGCACGTACCGCCGTACTGTTTTGCGAGACCGAAGTTGAGGCAGATGCTCTTGGCGTGCCCGATGTGCAGGTAGCCGTTCGGTTCGGGCGGAAATCGCGTGAAGACCCCCGCAGCCTTGGCGGCTTCCAGATCCGCATCAATCGCTTGCTCGATGAAGTGCTTGCTACGCGTGGGGGTCGATTCGTCTTCGCTGGCCATGGATTTGGGTCGACTCTTGTCATCAGAAAGCGGTGATCCGATTCCTAGACGGCTCCCGCCGCGATCGGGTTCATCCGTCAAACCCGGATCAAACAGCATCGGCGGCGAAAACGCAACCCAAACAAGAATCCATGAACAGGAGCGGAGCTCAGATCCCCGCCAGCGAGAGTTCGAGAATGGTTGAAGAAATACGCTTCGGTTGCCGCAACGAGTTGATGAGCTGATCGTTTGCGTGCATCAAACGCAAGACTTCAGGAATGCCGACCGCTTTCTTTCCCGACCAATCGAAAAGGTCATCGATGCCGATCTCACGAAGCATCCGCTCCAACTCTACCCAGTTCACGACGGATCGATTCTTCCAGCTTTCCAAAATCAAGACGGCCACTTCATCCACGTAGCGATCCGTCCGCGTCCTTTCGACAGCAAGCCACCACGGGTCATAACGCTGAGCATACTCGCCAAGAAACTGCATTGCACCTTGCTTTAAATGCGAGCGTTCACGCTGCGTTTGGTATTTTCCCCAACTCCGCACCAACGCCATTCGGCGAGACTCATACAGTTCTTCCCGCGTCGGAAGTGCGTCCTTCAGTGTTTCCACTTCGAGACCGAACTCACCGGCGCCCAATCGAAGTGCCTGTGCCCTTACATGATCAATAGGTTCGGCGACATCTCGAAGCACCAAGAAATCCGCCTTGCCATCGATCAACTGCTGCCTGATCTCCTTGGACCAGCTCTCAAGCACCCGCAGGGCAAGCAATCGATCTTCGTTAAGAGTGATTTTCTCGGCCGGAGGAGAGCCTGAAACCCGGCTCCAGCCCTCGGTACGCAAACCGAATCCACTATGCGTTGGATCAATGACACCAATCACATCCATGATGGAAACATGCGTCCCCAGTTTTTCACTTTCTTCGAGTTCTGCCTGCATTCTCTCGCTGACATCGGACGGCTCACCCTGCCAAACCGCACTTCTGACCTTGAGCGTTGCGAGAATCGCTGCCGTCGTCCGCTGCCTTTCTTTTGACATGGGCGGGGCAGAGGCCAACATCTCCTCCCGCCACTGCGTTCGTTCAGCGGGCGTGGTAACCCACCGGGCGGACAAGATCATCGGAAGCGGCAAGAACAACGCGAACGCGATCCAACCGGTCCAGGGAATCAAGTAGCGAGAAGTATTCGTCTGGCGAGAAATCCAGACATCGAGCAAGCGGTAGCTTGCCACGAAGAGAACAAGCGACGACAACAGTGTCAGCAAAACTGCTCCTGGGTAGTAGTAATACCAGATCAACGAGACAGTCGACAGAAAATAGAACAACACGGGTCCGGCGAAGAAACTGAGCGTCGTCCGGGACGCCCATTGCGAAACCAAGTGCCCGACGGCGAACGAGGAAAACCAAATGCACGCCATCATCATTGACCCGTTGCCATACCACGGACGCTGGACGTATCGCTCGTCCAGAAAGCTCAACGGCGTGAGCGTCAGATGCAAAAGGATCAAGACGGCGGCGATCAAGGTGAGCGGTACCACTCGCGTGATCCAAATTTTCGAACCGCCCAACCCGCGGTCAAAGAAGAATGCGACTTGGCGGTTCGAGGAGTCTCCGAAGAACGTCAGTGCCCCGAGCGTGAACACCACGACGGGCATGAAGACGAAAATCCACGTCCGGTTCATTCCTCCATCTCCGAATCCAAGTGCCAGACTGATCAGCCCTAACGCAATGGCGAATCCGAGTTGCCATCGAATCGGGCTGAGGTGACTCCAGAACAATGCCCGATATTGCCCGGGTATCGACCATTCCGCTGAAATCTCTCGGTCAACGGGAGGTCGAAAACCACTCAACGGACTGCCCCCTGACATTTGGCTGACGAATCCATCGCGATACGTGGATAAACGCCGCTTGGCCGAAAGCACCATCAAAGCCAACCAAACAAAAAATGCCACCGATGTCAGCGTGACCAACGCGACCATCCTTGCAGCTTGTGGATCAAACTCTCCGGATCGACTGTTCACCCACCAGCCCCCGAGCAGCGCAAGCCCGACATACGTTGCGATCATCATCGGAAAGGCCAGCATGATCGCGGTCACCGGAGAGCGAAACAAGAACGCTGACGTGAGATTCACGAACAGGTAGATGAGTAGTCCCACCAAGACGGCAAGCCCGATTCCGACGGACGAGACTGGAAGATCACCAGCCGCAGAGGCGGAAAGATAAAGCAAACCACTGGTCGGCACCCAGGCGAGAACAACGCCAACGAGGCAGATAATGAACTTGCTGAGAAAAATCTGCCACCAACGCGCCGGCAGCATCTTTAGCCAGTCCAGGGAACCACTCTCCTGCTCGCTCCCGATCAGAATCGCAGGCAAGCCCAAGGCGTAGAGACCGGGTAAGAGCACCCAAATCGTTGCGTACATTCCGTTCAGCTCGGACCGCCGCACTCCGGAGAGCAGCCCAACAATTTCTGCCGTGAGCGATAACAACAGGATGATGACCGGAAGCGCCAGCAGCAAACCTCGAACGCTTCGGTAGTCCTTCCATAGCAAGCGTGACATCACGGATGACATTAGGCTGACTCCTTGAGCGAGGACTTAAATGATTGACCGCCTTCGGGGCTGGGTGGCTCCGGTCGCCGAGCGCGACGATCGCAAACGGCAACGAAGATCTCCTCGAGAGAAGGTGATTGCTCAACCAAATTCAAAATGCCCGACTCGCTCCCAAAGTCTTCGCGCCAAGCATCGGCCAGATCGGAAACCACCCATCGGATCTGACGCCCCGTGCGACTCTCCGTCAACACATCCCCTCGGGGCAAGGCGACCGCCGCATCCGCATGATCAAGCGTCGCCGTCAGAATGCGAACAGAACGGCGAAGCTCATCCAGCGGACGCACCAATTTCAAAGTTCCTTCGTGAAGAATTGCGATCCAATCGGCAACTCGTTCGACCTCGTCAATGTGATGACTAGAAAGGAAAACCGATCGTCCCAATGCCGATCGATCGACCATCGATTCCAAGAAACGTCGCCGAACCATCGGATCGAGCCCGCTGGTGGGTTCATCCAAGATCAAGAGAGATGGATCGTGACCGATTGCTAAAGCGAGTGCGACTTTTGCTCGCTGCCCCTTACTGAGATTCTTCAGTTTCGTGCCCGCCGGTACATCAAAGTCGCGAATTGAATCGCGATAGCGTTGCGGAAATGACTGGTCATAAAATGCCGACGCAAACCAACCGATTTCGTCGGCGGTCATCCAGTCGTACATGGCAGGAGAATCCGAGACGTAGCCGATCGATTGACGGATGGCCGGACCGTCATGGAAACTTGAGAGCCCCATGACGCTCGCGGAACCCGAGTCGGGCGCGATCGCTCCGGTGAGTATGCGGATCATGGTTGTCTTTCCGGCGCCGTTTTCACCGAGCAACGCAAAGACGACGCCCTCGGGCACTTCCAAATCCACACCATCGAGCGCGACCTTGCGCCGATACGACTTACTTACATTTTGTAAAGAGATGATTGAATTCATGAGTCTTGAATCCGTCGTGAGGATGATCAGATGAAAAGGGTTTCAGCCGGCACCGTTCTCGGCGCTTCGCCTCGATGCTTCAAACGCGTCCGACTGCGTTTGAAGCTCATGCTCGAAAAGCTCGCGGAGCTCATCGGATGTCATCCCGCCGGCGAGCGCATCGGAGAGTGCACGGCGAAACGTTTCAGAAATCAGCGTGTTGCGTGCCTTACGACAGCGTGAGACCGCACCACGGCTTACCACCATGCCACGACCACGCAGCGGCTCGAGCACTTTGTCGGCCTGCAAGTCCTGGTAAGCCCTAGCAATCGTATTGCTATTGATTGCCAACTCGTTTGCAAGCTGACGAACGCTGGGCACCATCTGGCCACCAACCAAGACGCCGTCAGCCACCGCCAGCTTCACCTGACGAACAATTTGTTCGTAGATCGGAATATCCCCTTCGGGATCGATCGAAAAGAACATGCATTCTCCCTCCCATTGAAATCGCCAACCCGACTCCGAACGCCGATGCAGCCATGGGCGAAATGGATGGCGCGATTTTGAAACGGCAGATTCAAACACCAGCACAAGGCAAACCGTAGACCGCGGACTGCCGGACGCCTGGTGTACCCGTGTCATGGTACACCGAGTCTCAGGCGTGTCAACCTGCATTCAGTGAAATTGCCGGTCAGCCGGGTTGAGGAACGACCGACCGTTCCTACGCATGGTCGCCCGCGACCTCGTCCAAGCGCCCTTCGATGCAACCAAGTGCAACCAGCAGCAACAGGGCCGACGCTGGTGTTGCGACAATCAGCCCGATCGAGGCAAGAGCGAACCCTGAAAGCAACATCGCCAACACGCCCAACAGCATGAGTAGTGATGTCAGCCAGTTTGAAAGACTGATCGACAAGGCGTGACGGATGCTTTCTCTCCCCAAGCGGCCTTGAAACGCCAATGGAATCAGCGGCCATAAGACGGTCAGTCCCACGATGACCATCCCACCGGCACCCAAAAGGTAAATCGTCCAAATCAGCAGAACGATCCCTACTGACGCCGCTGCGGTCCATGACATCAACGCTTGAACGGTTGCCACCACGATGGCCATGCAGACGGTCACTACGAAAACCACGAGGAAGAGTGATGCGAATGAAACAGGTTTCGGCAGTATCCAATGACGCCATGGAAAGGACTCCTCGCCAGTGCGCAAGTGAATCACGTCGTCGGCGAGCAGGAATGCCGCCCAGACGCCATAGGTCAAGAGCAGTAGAAGCACCGGTGCGAACACAAGAGCAACTCTAGGCGCCCATGGAATCCCAAGATTCCACTGCTCGCTGATCCAGATCGCGGGGAAGACGCCCAGAATCAAGAACACCGAATAGTGAAACAGGAACGGCCAATAAAGAAATCGACTCCTTGCACCGTGGCGATCCATTGCGATGCCGACCACTTCTTCAATGGGGCGTGGTGACACCGAAATCGGTTTGTGCACCGCAGCGATCGGTTCAGACTCTCTATCCCTCGTTTGCGGTCCAATCGTGAACTCGGCTTCGCACGCCGGACAGATCCCCCGACGACCGATTGAATCGGTCGGCAATTGAAGCGTTGCATCACACACGGGGCAGTCTTGTTGAAACTCGCTCAAATGAACCGCATCTCTCCTTCACCGACTTAGCTCGAAACGAAAATCTGACTCAGTCGAGTGATCCTTTTCGTTTCAAAGTGTCGTGATCTGTCGGGGCATCACCACGGAGCAGCATGATACTGCGTCAGAACTCCGGCGACGCCAGATGGATCTCTGGTCTCACGGAAGGGGCAAGAAATTGACCTTGAGGGGGCGACCGTCGGCGACCTATCCTCCGCTCGAAATCAGTAGTAGAGCCCCCCCGAACCATCCTCGATGATCAAACACGGCAGCCCAAGTAACGTGATTCCGCTCGCTAGGTCGGGAAAGATCTGCGTCGTGACTCCGTGTTATCACGAACAGGATGGTATCGCCGCGTTTCACCGTGAGTTGAAGAACGTGCTCGAAACCGGGTGTCGCTTCTACGAACACGAAATCGTCTTTGTCGATGACGGAAGCAGTGACCAAACGCTCGATCGGCTAAAAGAGATCGCGGCTTCTGATCCGTTTGTTTCCGTCTATTCACTCTCTCGAAATCAAGGCCACCAGACGGCTTTATCCGCAGGTCTCGATCGCGCCGTCGGTGATGCCGTCATCATGATGGATTCGGACCTGCAACATCCACCGGAACTGATTCCTGAGATGATTCAGCGGTGGCAGTCCGGCAACGAAATTGTCTTGGCCGTTCGACGGCAGACGGAGGATGCCAGTTGGTTCAAACGCGTCACGTCCAGCGGGTTTTACTGGGTCTTCAACGCCTTGAGCGATGTCAAGCTAACGCCCGGTGCGGCAGATTTTTGTTTGCTTTCAAACAGCGTGCATCAGCAGCTTATCTCGATGCCGGAGAAGCAGCGTTTTTTGCGCGGAATGATTGCTTGGCTCGGGTTTCAACCCACCAAGATCGAGTACACGGCACCGCCAAGATACGCCGGCGCATCCAGCTACGGTTTGGCACGGATGACGAAACTTGCAATCAACGCGACGGTCTCCTTCTCCAACCGTCCAATCCGTTTGGCTGCCAAGGGAGGCATTGTCTGCTTCGTCGGTGGACTTCTTTACCTGACCTATATCTTCTCCCGGTCCGTCCTGTTGGGTGACCTCGTACCGGGTTGGGCTTCCATCCTGGGAGCAGTCATTCTGATGGGAGGTATTCAATTGCTTTCCATCGGATTGATCGGTGAATACCTGGCGCACGTTTTCGAGGAAGTGAAAGGACGTCCGGCGTTCGTTTTTAAGTACTCCCATGCCGCCCGCAATGCCTCGAGTTCGACAGATTCCGGCGGTTCGAGCCAATCAGATGGCAGTATCGATCTGCCTGAGACTGCGATGACAAGGAAGGCCTCGTGAACGACGAACCTCGCAAGATTTCGGAAGCGGAACTGTGTCACGAGAGGCTCGGTGAGCAATTCGAATCAGCACTTTCCGACTACGACACCGTCAGGCGACGCGAAGTGTTGATCGACGACTTCCTTGATGAACTCATTTTCGCGGACACCGTCGCGATCGATGTTGGTTGCGGGCTGGGTTTCTTCAGCGAAGCACTTCACCAACGCGGCGCGAACGTACTCGCGTGTGATTTGGGCGAAGGCCTCGTGGAACGAACCAGAGCACGAGTCGGCTGCAGGGCCCAGCAGGCGGATGCGTTGCGGTTGTCGCAGCAATTTGGGGAGAATCAGTTTGATCTTGTCGTCTCATCTGAATGCATCGAACACACCCCGGACCCCCGACGAGCCATCCAAGAGATGGCCCGTATTTTGAAGCCGGGCGGTTACCTGTCACTCAGCACCCCGAACTTGGTCTGGCAGCCGGTCGTGCGAATTGCGACTCGGCTTGGGATTCGACCTTTCAATGGCAACGAGAATTTCACCTCATGGTCCTCCATGCGAAGGACACTCGATGGCTGTGAGATTGATGTTGTACGGGAGTTTGGATTGCACGCCTTTCCCTTTCAACTGGGGCTCAATCAACTGTCTAGGCGAATGGACAAGCACATGCAATGGATGCGATCGGCGATGATCAACATCTGCATTCTCGGACGTAAGCGATATGCGATCGGTAGAGACATGGGAATGAGTTCGCAACCGACTACCATCCGCAACTCGAGCCGACGCGTTGCATAGTTCTGCGAAACCTTTAATGACGCCAGTGCCGACGCTCAGCGCCCGAACCGTCGCGATCATCTCAATCTTCGCACCCTGCCTTCTGTGCGTTCCGCGAAATCAAGTTCCAACGCTTGTTGTCCTCTTTGCGGCTGCAACCGTATCTGTCTGGATTGGAAGATTCAACGACATAGCGACACACTATCTGCGGCGACATGTTTGGCATCGGCGGGCGATGATCGGATGCGCGTCGCTGCTATTCGCGTTCCTTGCGATCGGACCAACGCTT
>JBCCOI010000308.1:0-8593 GCA_039025515.1 Planctomycetota bacterium | reverse complement strand
TCACGATGTGATTCATCGCAAACTCAAGCAAATGAAACGATTGATCGGCGAAGCATACCCGGTTTGGAACGTGCGCGGATGCGTTGACACGGCGCCGCTTCTCGAACGGGAGATCGCTGTGCTTGCCGGCTTGGGTTGGCGAGGCAAAAACACGCTGCTTCTGAATCGTGTTCACGGCAGTTACTTTTTCCTTGCCGTGCTGCTCGTTGATGTGGAGCTTCCCTACAGCGATCCACACGGAACATCTCATTGCGGCACGTGCACGGCGTGCCTGGATGCGTGTCCAACGTCCGCGTTTCCGCAACCCGGAGTGCTCGATGCGAATCGCTGCATCAGCTACTTGACGATTGAAAACCGCGATTCAATTGCACCCGAGCTCATGCACGCGATCGGTGATTGGTTATTCGGATGCGACGTCTGCCAAGAAGTTTGTCCTTGGAACAGCAAGAGAGCACGCCAATCGGCATCAGATTCCACTCGCAAGACACTCGACTTGATTGAGCTGTTGGAAGCGGACGAGGATTGGTTTCGAGAACATTTTCGCAAGACGCCCTTTTGGCGGACGCGGCTGCGTGGCATGAAGCGCAACGCCGCCATCGTGTTGGCCAATCAAGGCTGCGTCGACGCGGTACCGGCTCTATTGGCCCTGGTCGAAGATGACGACACCATGGTTTCGAACACGGCACGCTGGGCACTGAAGCAACTCGATAACCCTAACGCAGCCCCGACGCACCCAACGTAGCCAGCGCGCTTCGCCGCGATGATTTACAACGTGTACGACGACGTTCTTTATGGCCAACTCTTAACCAAGCGAAGGACGGAGCCCTTCGCGACGAAGCGAATAAACCCAACGAGTGCAGCGTCAACGTCAAACTCGAGAGTTGAGCCGCACGGCGATAGACGGCGATAACCGCGGCTGTTCCTTTAGAGTTGAGCCGAACGGCGATAGCCGCGGTTGTTCCTTTAGATCTGAGCCGCACGGCGATAGCCGCGGTTGTTCCGAACAACCGGGGCTATCGCCCATCGGCTCAAGTAGCACGGACCCTAAGCTTAAGAATTGAAGATGCACTAGTCATCGTCGTTACGAGTCAGATGACCGCTGCGGCCGATCGCCAACAGCAGCCAAAGCATCACCGAAAAACTTCCAATGACCCCCAAGAGGCCGAACAGACTGATCGGTTCTACTTCGACGAAGTAAAGGGAAAGCCGCAGCATCGGTGGCACGCGTTGAGCCATCATCAATGAAGAGCCGACAAACACGGCACTGGCCATCACTCCCAGCACCAAACGATTGACGGAAGGGCCCAATCGCTGATGCTCGAGTCTCACACGTGTTTCGCCGCGACGAAGCATCTTCATCAATGAAACCAGTTCGTCCGGCGCCGACTCCATAAAGCTCTCGGCCTCCAGATAGATGCGCCGTGCTTGCCGAAGTCTTCTTGCCGGACTGAGCCGACGCATCATGGAACGCTTTGCAAAGGACTCGATCACATTGAGCGAATCAAACCTCGCGCCGAGTTCGCCAAGGGTTCCCTCGAGGGAGATCAGCATTTTGAGCAACAGCGCCGACTGGTTCGGAAGCTGAATCGAGTGGCTGTGCAAAATCTCCGTCAACGCAGCCAGCGCCCGCGAAAGATCGAATTGATCCATCGATTGCTGGCCATAAGTCCCAATGAAGTCGGCGACATCAATGGCGAGTGCTGATTCGTCGAGCGTCGGCGGTGCTTCACCCACGCGACGCATCAGGCGGATCAATCGGTTTTGATCACCCGACGAGATCGCAACAATCATGTCTTCAATGTTCTCACGGAGCGACTCGTCGATTCTTCCGGTCATTCCAAAGTCCAGAATCCCAAGACGGCCGTCCTCCAGGCAAAAGAGGTTTCCGGTGTGTGGATCGGCGTGAAAGAGTCCTTGATCGAAAATCATCGACACGTAGATTTCCGCGATCGTCTGGCTGAGCTCCTCGCGTTTCTTTTCACTCAGGTTGTGCGCTGTCTGCTGTTCATCGGCTTGTTCAACAACGCCATTGGAACCGTCATGAGCTTTCGGTTGCTTAGGTTGCTGCTCTGAATCCGATGGCCTCAAACACATGGCCAACGGCTTACCGATCAACTCATCCATTACGAGCACTCGACGCGTGCATAAGGATGCGACCGGACGCGGCACAACAACTTGCGAATGGTGCGTTTCTAGCCAGCCGGCGAAGTGCTCCAGAGACTGACGCTCGCGGCTAAAATCCAACTCTCGCGAAATCATGGGCGCGAGCTGTCGAACGACATCTCCGGGCCGCCAGGCACGCAGCGTTTCGACTCGTTCGGCCAACATTGCCAGTCCGCCCAGGACTTCGATATCTTGCTTCACGGTCTTTTCGATACCGGCGCGCTGGACCTTGATGACGACGCGTCGACCGTCATGCAGGGTCGCCCGATGGACTTGGCCGATGGACGCCGTCGCGAGCGGTTCGTCGTCGATGGATTCGAACTGGCTTTCGTAATCCTCACCGAGTTCCCTTTTAAGCGTCGATTTCACCGTACCGATGCTTTCGGCACGCACATTGGCTCGCAGACGTTTCAGCTCCTCACTCAGCGACGAGCCGACGAGGTCGGGACGGGCGGCCAGGATCTGTCCCAGTTTGATGAACGTGGGACCGAGATCGGTCAGCGCCATGCGGATCCGCTGCTCCCTGGTGTACTCGGTCAACGGCGTTCCCCGATGATCCTTGAAGAGCCCGCGGAATGGCGCCCGCTGATGTTGGCTGAGTACGTCCGCGAGCCCGTACCTGCGCAGCACCGTCAGAATCTCGCGCCATCGGCGTAGATTTCGGTAGAGCTGTGGGATCGCGGAGATCTTCATCGAAGGCTTACTTGGCGGCAAATCGGCCGCACGGGAAAGTCAACAGACATTGGCGCCGCGTTGAAAAAGAGCGGGCGAAACTCTCTGAAGGATTCGCTTCCGAAGTTCCAATCTTAACTGCTGACACCGTTTTTCTCGAAGAACCTCGTCCACTACGGCATTCGGTTCAACAAATCTGGGATGGGAATGAATCGATTACAATGCCCAGTGACGCCTTCTTGCTATTGAATAAATCATCCATGAGTGAAACGACGCCAGCTACTCCTCCCGCCCCCGCCGCACCGCCGGTCGAATCTCCGGCGAATGTGGCGAACGTTTCCGAGTTTGCCAAACGCGTGATCACCAATGTCGAGCAGGCGATCGTCGGTAAACGAAAACAGCTTGTCCTGTCGTTGGTTGCATGGCTGAGCGGCGGGCACGTTTTGCTGGAAGATGTACCGGGTGTTGCGAAAACGATGCTGGCCCGCGCGCTCGCGCGCACGATTGGTTGCGATTTCAAACGCGTGCAATGCACGCCTGATTTGCTGCCCACCGATGTGACGGGGACGTCAATCTTCAACCAGAAAGAATCGGAGTTCGAGTTTCGATCAGGCCCGGTTTTTACGCAGATACTCTTGGCGGATGAGATCAACCGTGCGACGCCGCGAACTCAGGCATCGCTCTTGGAGGCCATGGCGGAAGGCAGCGTGACGGTGGATGGAACGACCCATCAACTCCAACGCCCGTTTTTGGTGATCGCCACGCAAAACCCGGTTGATCATGAGGGAACGTTTCCGCTGCCCGAAGCACAGCTCGACCGGTTTCTGATGCGGTTCAGCCTGGGCTACCCGACAATGGATGAAGAACTGCGGATGCTCGACTTGCTGCAACACGTTCACCCCGTCGATTCGCTGGAGCCGGTCGCGCGAGCCGAGGAGCTGATTGCTGCTCAGAAAGAGATACGTAAAGTGCACGTCGATCCCCGAGTCCGGCAGTATTTTCTGCAGATTGTCGGGCAAACGAGACAGCATCCGGACTTGGCGCTCGGCGGCAGTCCTCGCGCAACCATCGCGCTTTTTCGTTGCGGTCAAGCCATGGCTGCGATTCGTGGGCGAAGCTTTGTGAGCCCCGACGATATCAAACGTGTGCTCGCGCCGGTCATGAACCATCGTTTGATTTTGCGTCCAGAAAGCCGGCTACGCAAAATGTCCACCGAACGTGTCTTGGAGGAGATCGTCAGCGAAATCGCCGTCCCTACCTTAGACGCGTAACCTACTCTTCACGCGTATGTGCCGCAGCGCCGAGCAGCAATCCAGAGGATTGCGACGCTCCGGCGGCCCCACGGCCGATCACGCCACGCTTGGCGAGGATCTCTCACTCACGCGAAAACACATCGCACGGCAAACGGGCCGAAATACAGCCAGTCGCTTCGTCAGCTAGCCGTCAGCCTCCGAACCCAATACGCTGTAGGGTAGAGCAAGAGAGGTTTTCACGGGGAGGAACGGAGGAGTCCATCGGTGTCGGACACCAAGAGTCAAGAGCTCGATCAGTCGTCAAGGGCGAAGCCGCGAATGCGTGTGGGCGACCGCTATGTAAAGGAAAAAGGCGAAGTCCCCGTTGTCGTCCATTCGGATGTTTCGGGACCGATTTCCGAAATGTCTTTCCTGCGAAGAGCACTGCTTTTTGCAGAGCTGTCGATGATCGCCTACAACGATGAAGCCGAAGCCAAGGTGGCCGCCGCGATGGCGGGGTTTGACGACGTCACCTTCTACGATCGCGATGGGTCGCAAGCGTATCGACTTCAGAATGAATACGATTGTGTGATCGCATGTCGCGGCACAGAGCCTAATGAATGGAACGACATCAAGGCTGACGCAAATGCAGCCAGCGTCGTCGCCGAAACGGTCGGGCGTGTCCACCGAGGCTTTAAACAGGAAGTCGACGACCTGTGGCCGATGATCGAAACCGCGCTGCTCGATAATCAACACCAGCTTTACTTCTGCGGACACTCATTGGGTGGCGCAATGGCGACGATTTGTGCAGGCCGCTGCTTTCTCTCACACATTCCGAGTGAGCCGGCGGAGCTGTTCACCTACGGCAGCCCTCGAGTCGGTGATAAGCGATACATTAGTCATGTAAAACTTGACCATTACCGCTTCGTCAATAACAACGACGTCGTCACGCGCGTTCCACCCTCGTTCTTGGGCTACCGACATTGCGGCAGCGAAGTCTACTTGGACCGAAACGGCAAGATTCGCAAGCTGGGAGTTGTCTCGAAACGGCGTGACAAGTGGCGAGGTTTCCTAAGATCTTTGCGTCGATGGAAGATCGATCACTTTTCTGATCATTCGATTCACGAGTATATCCAGCCGTTAATGAGAGCGGTTCGAGAGGAGGACGCCAGCGTCGCAGAAGGCGGTGAAGCGAAAGACGCTTCCTCTTACACGCGCGTGGACGAATGATGGCTTTCCGAATGATTCAAACGCACCGAAGCTGAGCTTCTTCCGAACCACCACTCGCACAAATGCACAAGCCAAACGAGTCTGATCCAGCCTCCGACGAAGCGACGATCCAAAGCGCAACGCACGTCGAAATCGACGGTGTTCGGCTCAAGCTCGCGCGGCCACACAAAGACGCGGGACGCTGGATCGGCCAACAAGAGATTCTCAGTCAGTTGCTCGCTTGCTGGATCTCGATAGACGACGCCGACTTGCCGTTGACTCCACGGCTGGTCGGAGCCCCGGGAGTTGGAAAAACGCAACTCGCCATCGCAGCAGCACAAGCGCAAGGCAGGCCGCTGTTCATCTATCAATGTACGGCAGACACGCGACCGGAAGACTTGCTCGTCACGCCCGTGCTCAGCCAAAACGGCGAGATCGCTTATCACGCGTCGCCGCTGGTCACGGCAATGGTACGCGGAGGTGTCTGTGTGCTCGATGAAGGCAACCGGATGAACGAGAAGTCCTGGGCCTCTCTGGCGCCGCTTTTTGATAATCGCCGCTACGTCGAATCCATCGTCGCGGGGATCACCATTCCGGCTCATCCCGAGTTCCGTGCCGCAGTCACCATGAACCAAGACGAGTCGACGTTCGAAATTCCCGACTACATCATGAGTCGACTGCAACCGACTCTGCCGGTCGGATTTCCGAACAAGCAAGACGAAATGGCAATCCTGCAGTACCACCTGCCGTTTGCGGAGCCGGAGATGCTGGCGATGACGGTCGAGTTTCTGCAGCGATCTCATCAGCTCAAACTCGAGTTCTCACCGCGAGACGGCATCAATTTACTTCGGTTCGCGTTAAAGCGGATCTCTCAAGACCCGGGACATCCGGTCAGCCGGGATCAGGCCTGGCAGGAAGCCCTGATGAGATGCTTGGGAGACGAAGCGCTGGACTTGGAAGCACTTTCAAAACGAAAGAGCCGAACGTTGGGTGGTGATGTTGTTCCGTTGGGCTTGGCCGATCTATTTTTCGATCCCGACGATCCGATGCACCCCGATCGTGAGGAGGACGACGAAGACTACGATGTCTGAAGTCAATCCTTCGCCCGCCGCACAATCGCCGATCAAGCTCTCCGCAACGGATGACAAGCTCGGTGTTCGCGTGGAAGAGCCCAGCCGAACGGTTTCGGTCATCGATATCGGCGCCTCGTCCATCCGAATGGCCGTTGCGGAACTACGAGGAGGCGGAAAAGTCCGAAAACTCGATCAGTTGGTCCAACCGATTCAGTTGGGGCTGGACACATTCGAAACACGAAAACTTTCACGAAAGAGCATCGAGCAAGTTGTCGTCGTTCTCCGGAATTACAAACGTGTACTTCGCGAATACGGCATCAAGGAACCGCGAAACGTTCGTGTCGTCGCGACAAGTGCGGTGCAAGAAGCCTCCAACCGGCTGCAGTTCATCGACCGAGTCTTCACGGCGACCGGCTTCGAGGTCGAGCCGATCGATTCTGCGGAAGTGAATCGCATCACTTATATGGGAATAACGCCGCAGTTGCTTTCGCACGAGCATCTCGCCAACGGAAAGGCGCTCGTTTTGGAAGTTGGCGGCGGCAGCACCGAAGCATTAATGGTCCGCAGCGGCAATGTGCTGGCAAGCAAGTCCTTCCGGTTGGGAGCGCTTCGAATGCTGCAAACGGTCGAGCAAGCGCGAGCCGGCTCCAGCCAGAAACGTCCTCTGCTTGAGAATCAAATCAAACGAGCCATACAGTCGCTCGCCGACATCGTGAGCGGAGAGTCACAACTCAATCTCGTCGCAATCGGCGGTGATATTCGACTCGCTTCACGCCTGGTGAGCGGACGATGGAAGTCGGAAGAGCTCGTCGAAATCAAGACACAAGACCTGATCGAACTGACCGACCGCGTGACGGAGCTGGAAGACGACCAGCTTGTGAAGCAGTTCGGCACGACGTTCGTGGAAGCCCAAACACTGGGTCCGGCGCTGTTGGCTTACAGTTTGGTCGCACAACACTTTGACGTCGAACGCGTTTTTGTCAGCGATACGAACCTTCGCGACGGACTGCTCAAAGACATCGCGGCCGGCGGAAGCTGGACCGCTGAGTTTCGCAATCAGATCATCCGCTCGGCGCTCTCACTGGGACGTCGTTTTCATTTCGACGAGATGCACGCCCGAAGCGTCGCCGAGCTTACGAGGAAGCTCTACGGTCAGTTGAGGCCGCAGCATCTTCTCGATAGCCGCCAAGAAGTCATCCTTTACGTGGCCGCGCTGCTGCACGAAATCGGCATGCAAATCAACGTCCGCAGTCATCACAAGCACGCGCTGTACATCATTCGAAACAGCGAACTATTCGGGCTATCGCGTGCCGAGTTGTTAGAAGTCGGTTTGGTGGCACGTTATTACCGCCGAGCCACACCGCAACCTTCGCATTCGGATTACATGTCGTTGGACCGTGACACACGCGTCTGCGTCAACAAACTTGCGGCTATCCTGCGTTTGGCGACAGCTCTCGACGATACACGAACGGGCCGCATTCGCGATGTCCAGTGCACCGTCGACGACAAACGATTAACGATACGAACGCCGGGCGTCCGTGATGTTTCAATGGAACAACTGGCGATTCGCAACCAAGCCTCACTCTTCCGCGAAGTCTACGGAAAATCGGTCGTGCTCCACGCCGGAGATTGAGCGAATCCAACTCCATCATCGCGCTACGAGCTAGCAGCAAATACGAACCTCAGAGCGATTTCTACGGTTCCGCAGCGTTGTTATCCTCTTGCTCGTGACGAGTCTTCGACCGTGTTTACGAGACTGACATTGGCTCCAGAAGGCACAACCAGGAACGGCAAATGTTTAGGTAACGTGTGCGGTATTGAACGAAGCGGCCAGTCCCGAGAATTGGGGACTCTCCGCATAGAATGGCGGAAAAGTCGATTTCAGGTGAGCCGACGGCGCTAGCCGCGGGCCCGAAGGCCAGAAACTTCGCATGAAACACCCGGGGCTAGTAGCACCGTCGGATCACTTTTTACTATCCCACTCGTTGCCTAATTAACTACGATCCGATGAAAACTGCAGTCGTCTTTCTTTCCGTCACCGTGATCGTTGCCGCAATTGCTTTCTTCTGGTGGAGATCGAAGCAGGATCACTATCACTATTCTTTTTGGGACGCGGTACGCAATCCTGACGCGCTACAAGATCTCGATGATTTTCACAGGGAAGTAGACGAAGCCGCGACGTTGTTTTCAGGCTCCACACAGAAAACGGCTCAACTTGTTGATTTCTTCGTTTTCGAAGCGAAG
>JBCCOI010000307.1:0-8628 GCA_039025515.1 Planctomycetota bacterium | reverse complement strand
GGTTGGCCTGCGGAATAGTCGGGACAAAGTGGTCGCAGCCATCAAGTATGCGCTTGACGACGCGGGAATTGAGATTCCATTCCTTCGCCGAACGCTTACATTCAAAGACAGTCGCATTTCGCAGAAAATCGCAAGCCGTAAGCGCGATGATTCCGGAGAGAACATGCGATGGAGTTCATTGACCGTTTGAAAGATTCGCCAATGAGCTTCTTTGAAGCGACAAGCAATACGCAATCCAGAGATGATCTCGACGGGCTTCATGCTTTGCTGTTCTTGAATCTCCGTCACTTAATCGGGTAGCGCCGGCCGTTCAGCCAAAGCCCCAACCAGGTCGATCGCACCAAGTAGTGATAACTCGGAATGAGAATGGCAAACGAAATGACGTTGTAGATCAGGAACTTGATGAATCCATTGAGATTCAGTCCGTTGAGATAGAGAGAAAGTTCATACTGAAGCGGCAGATGAATCAAATACAACCAGTAGGAAGAGTCAGAAAGGTACCGCAAGCGATGACTTGGATTTGACAGAAACCGTCTGAACAGTCCCAGCATGCCAAAAATCAATAGCCACGTCGCAAATCCATAGCCGTAGAAATAGACACACCGCCAGGACCAGCTTGGGATGTAGCGTGGGGAAATCCACTCAGGGAAGAGCCGGTTCAGCAATTTCCGCTGCTCGATGGGATCACCCGAAGTTGTTTCCCCGACCTGCGATGAAAATTCCGGATTGAAAACGGTTGCGCCGGCTAGCTCGTTTGCGATTCCCGTCATTTGGTCGCTGTCCACTTCGGCATTCTGGCGAATGAAGCGTTGGTAGGGTTGGCTTAGCTGTTCCCAAAGTACGCTGTGGGGCTGATCGGATGATTGCGACTCAGCCGCATCCAACAAGCGATCTCTGAGCATTTCATAGTCGACTTCCTCCGGCGAGATCGCTGGATAAAACCAGCTAATTCTTCCCGAATCCAATAAACCGATGAATTGAAAGCACAGGGCGAATGAAATCAGCGTGCCGACCAATAGATAGGCCGGCCAACGCGAAAGGTATCGGTCGATCACTTCTGGACGGCGGTACATGCACCAACCAACCGCAAAGAACACCCAGTAGGCGATAACGCCGCGCCAGAGTGGCTTGAGTGGTCCGCTGTCGATCCCAAAGTAGTCAAGCTCAACGATGAGGCACGCCATTACCGGAATCGCCAAGACAAAGGCCCCCCAGTGGCTCGCCGAGAGCGACAAGACCCACTCCGTCAGCCTGCCGCGAATCGAGCCGTTGCGATCAATCAAATAATGGAACACGACGTAGAAAACGAGTGAGATTCCATAGAGCAGCAGCAGCGTTTCCAAGAACCACAGATGAACGGGCCATTCGATTTGCCACCGAAGTCCGGTCATTGTTGTCGAAAACTGTGACCAGATCGAATCATCAGAAACGATTCTGCCGGACAGGTTGCCACCGCGAATATCCTGCAGCTTCATCAATGGAAAGAGCGTCAGCATCGCAACGACAAAGGGCAACGCAACGCGAAGTAATCGATTGCGAATGAATGAACGTGCACCGCGACGATTCAGGAGCAGGCAAGAAAAAAATCCCGCGATCAAGAAGAAAGTCTGCATCCGGAACTGATGCACCCAGAAGAAGAAGTACATGTATCCCCAGGAACCCTCCGGTTCACTGAGCGTATGGCCGAACCAAACCGGCATGAAGAACCACGCGGCATGAAAAACGATGCCCAGCAACATCATGGCGGCACGCAGCGAGTCCATCTCATGGAATCTTGGTGACCCGACCGGCCGTAAGTCGTCTTGGGCAGGGTCAGATTCCGTTTTTGGACCCGAAAGACTGGCAGCAGATTCAGTGACGCTAATTGTGTGACCTCTACGAAAACGAGAACGCGTTCAAGAGGTCAAAGGCGCGTGATTGGTGGTGAATGACGCGTCGTAAAGGTTTTTCCAAGAATTTGTCGCGACCGAGTCCGATCGGGGAAAACGAATCCGGGCCGTCCACTGCTATCGGGCTCTGTCATCGCTTTTCGAGATTTGCGTGCGACGATAGGAAAATAGCCGTGTACACGAGATAGCGATCATTTCATCGAGATCGTACGTACGTTCGAAAGATGAACGTGTCGCTGTTCCCTGAGAGCACCAGCTTCCGGGGCCATTCGTCTATCTGCAACGGTTTTCTCTCAAGAGTGATGCGATGACCAAACGACGTGCACTTCTTGCTTGTGTTCTCACTGTCACAGGATTTGCTGCCGGAATCGCTTACGGCCTCAACGCCACGAACAAACTCGACGCAACAAGCAAAACAGTCGATTCGTCACTTCCGTCATTCGTATTTCGCCGCGAAGCGGCCGATACTCCCGAAACCGCGGCAATGAGCATGTTCCGAGGCGTTTCTTCGGAATCACCGAAGCACTTTGTTCAACACGTGCTTCTCGGAGTTTGCGATGGTTCGATTGACACGCTCCAGAAGTTCGCGGAGGCACTTCATATGACGAAGTTTGATCACGATGACGAGTCTTTGAATTTTTATGAACTTCGCGAGTCCCGACGGGGATGGTGGTGGCTGCGGCCATCGGTTTTGGCGAGTACCGTGGTCCCTAACCGCGGTCCTTAGTTGCGTTGGACGGGAAACGAAAATGACACTCCACAACGCGCGGCGGATCGCTTTTGCTGACTGGCTCTCTCAGGGCTATGCCGCGACGATCAAGCACCCGTTTACGATGCGGTTTCGTACTCAACAACTCCTTGCCGTCATGTTGTTGTTCGCTGCGATCCTCGCGTCCGGGATCGTGGAATCCCTGTTAATGCCTGAGCGGCTTTGGAAAGTGATTACCGTCGAAGAACTGACTGGCGCTAAACGAAACGACTATATCGTCACGATTCAACATAGCCATGATGTTCGAACCATCAATCTCGGTGACACGGTCTTGTTTGCGGAGCACGATTTAGAGCTGCCTGAAGTCGGCAGCTACGTCAAACTTCGAAGGCACATGCCGAGGTTCCACGGAGTGTTGCCGTTCGTCCCCTCCGAGAGGTCTCCGGTGGTTTGGTCGGTGATCGCGATGTCCGTGTCGTTTCTCTGCGCCGCTATCGTTGTCTTCGGCTTCGCCATCGTTCGCTGGTTCACGCGTCGTCAAATCTACCTTTTCAGAGAGCGCAAGATGATTGATCAGGTGACGGGTACAGCCTTTCGTCGTGATTCATTCACCACGAATTAATGCGTCACCTATTGATTCCGCGTGTTAAGGAACGGGCGATCAATGATTGTCGCCGATCGGCTCCGTCCGATCGATTTTGACACGTTTCCATCGTGCGGAGCCGATCGGCGACTTTCAAAAACACGCCAGTTAATGATGGGCCGTTCCTAAGACGCCGGAGGCGTCCACTCGGCTCTAGTCGCCGAACGAGTTCTTCAGTTTCTCCGCCCCTCCGACAACGGGTAGCGTCAGTTTGCTACCCGATAGGTCGATCGTCAGTTCCGTTCCGGGTTCGGGGTAGAGCGTGAAGTCCTTATCGCTTGAAAAGATCATCCATCCGATTTTCTGGCCGGCCGGAATGATCTGGTCGTCGGGCTGGAGATCAAACGTCACGTCATACCATTTACCCGGTACCAGCGGCTCGCCGATTTCGGACGCATGGTTCTGCGGATCGGCCCAGCCGCGCGTGATGATATTGTCCGTGATTTTTGCTCTCGGACTGTTGTTCCAGGGAAGGGAGACCAACCAAACGGAAAGATTGGCCGCCGGCTTATCGGACGCCATTCGAACGGTGACGGAGGGAGTACCGGAAACGTGAACTTCGTCAGTTAACGTAGGGCTCACATAGATCAGTCGATGCTCCGTTACGTCTGCTTGAGCGAGCGTCGAACCGCTAAACGAGAAGTTGTCGATCAGCGTCTCTTTCTCGGATTGACCTGACCGCTCGAGTACAAGCTGTCCTTGTTCGGGTGCGTTTCCGGAACCAAAAAGCGAGACCATTTCTGCGTCCGGATGCGGATAGTCTGCGTACGCGGTTGGTTTGTCACGGCCAACGCCCTCGCGGACGATAAATGAGCGTGGGTCGTTCTCGACTCCGTTGTCGACATCCAAGAGATAGTGGGTGAACCAGCGATTCATCATCTTCAGGGGCGGTTCACCACCGTGGCCGGCCTGGTGGTAGTAAATTTGCGTCGGCACGCCCAGTTCTTTCAGCTTGGCAGAGATCCGGTAGCTGTGCTCGGGAACGACATTCCAATCATTGAACCCATGTGACATCAGCACGGCCGCCTTGACTTTACTGAGCTGATGAACGTAGTCACGTCCCTTCCAAAATTCGTTGTAGTCTCCGGTGACGCGATCCAAGTTCGCCTGTAGCTCTTTTTCGCGGACTTCACAGTCGCAGTAATCGTCGTGGTCTGCGTTGGTTTGGATAAAGTCGTAGAGGACGTCAATGTCTTCGCCCATGTAGCCGCCGGGATGACGAACAAGGCCGTTCGACCTGTAGTAGTGATAGTAGGACGTGTTGGGAGCAACCGGGATGATTGCCTCCAGCCCATCGACGCCGGTTGTGGCGGCTGCGAGTGCAAGCGTTCCGTTGTACGACGTGCCGGTCATGCCGACTTTCCCAGTGCACCACGTCGCGTTGACTTCGTCCCTGCCATCAACGCTGGTGAACCCCTTGGCCCGACCGCAAAGCCAGTCAACCACAGCTTTGGGAGCAAGTGACTCGTTGGCCCCACCGACGGTCGGACAACCTTCCGAAAGCCCGGTACCCGGTGAAGAAGAGTGGACAACCGCAAACCCTCGTGGCACCCATTTTGAGATATGGGATTTCGACAGGATGGGTCGATTGATCCGAATTCCGATTTCGGGATAGGGATTTCGCTCGGGCGGAACCTCCCCGATCTCGTGACGAGGATTCCAAAACGAGTCGCTATCGTCGGCACCGACGCGGCCGAAGTAGGGACTGGAGATGTAAATTGCGGGAACCTTTAGCCCTTGGGATTCCGTTTGACGCGGGCGAGTGATCGCGACGTGCATGCGATCGGGCTTTTCGTCGCCATCTGAATCAAACTCTGTTTGGACCCAAAGGTCTTCGCGAATCCATAGGTCCGAGTCTTCGAAGGCTTTGACAACCTGGGTCTCACCGTCTTTGATGACTTGCTCGGCTTTGGCGGGCTTTTCTTGGGCGGAAAGACAAACCGCAAAAAGGCTTGCGGCAACAGAAGCAAAGCTGCAAACGATCAATCGCATTCGCAATTTCATTGAAGTCGACTTCGTGGGTTGGAGGACGTGTGGAAGGACTACTTGGATTCGAGGTGGGCCAACAGCAGCGCGATATCGGCCGGAGTGATTCCGCTGATTCGCTGGGCCTGGTCCAATGTAATTGGGCGAACCGCATTTAGCTTCTCGCGAGCTTCATTTCTCATCGCGGCGATTTTGGCATAGTCGAACGCGGACGGAATCTTTTTCTTCATCATCCGTTGTTGCCGCGCGACTTCGTCTTTCTGTCGGGTCACATAGCCTTCGTATTTGATGTCGTACACAACTTGTTGGGCGGCCTGTTTGCCGATCGAGCCCAATTGCGGTATCCGCTGACACATTTCGTCCCACTGGACTTCGGGGCGTCGCAAGTAAACGTCGCCTCGAACATCGCCTTTGGGAGTTTGCACGCGGGAGTCCGCCAGAGTCTTCATTGCGGATTCGATTTCCGCAGCTTTCTTGGCGAAATGGTCACTGCGTTTCGAATCAATCAATCCGAGTCTCTCCGCGTCCGGCGTTAAACGTCGGTCGGCATTGTCCTGCCGCAAAAGCAGACGATACTCCGCTCGGCTGGTGAACATTCGATAGGGTTCATCGGTGCCGCTGGTCACCAAGTCATCGACGAGCACACCGATATAAGCTTGGTCGCGCGTGGGTAGGTACGGTTCTTCGGCGGTGAGGGTTTTCGCTGCATTGAGTCCGGCGATCAAACCTTGACCAGCAGCCTCCTCATAGCCGGTCGTCCCGTTGATCTGTCCCGCGAAAAAAAGTCCACGGACTGTTTTCGACTCCAGGTGTGGCCAGAGCTGGGTGGGCGGGCAAAAGTCATACTCGACCGCATAGCCGTATCTCATGATCCGAGCGTTTTCCAGACCGGGCATCAAACGAAACATCTCGTCTTGAACGTCACGCGGGAGACTCGTTGAAATTCCGTTGACGTAAATCTCTGCGGTGTGATGCCCTTCGGGCTCAAGAAACAACTGGTGTTGATTCTTGTCGGCAAAACGTACGACTTTGTCTTCGATCGATGGGCAGTATCGCGGTCCACGCGAATTGATCTGACCGCTATACATCGGGGCGCGATGCAAGTTGGCCCGAATCAGATCGTGCACCCTTTCATTCGTCCATGCAATGTGACAGGGAATCTGTTCGATCTCGAGTGAGTCGTTAAGAAACGAGAAGGGTTGTGGTGACTGATCGCCCGGTTGCTCTTCGAGCGATGAGTAATCGATGGTTCGTCGATTGAGTCGAGCGGGCGTGCCCGTCTTGAAGCGGTCCATCTCAAATCCCAATCGCTGAAGCGCACCGCTAATCCCCGTCGTCGTCCCTTCGCCGGCTCGTCCGCCCTTCGTTTGTGCATTCCCGGTGTGCATGACTGCGGAAAGAAACGTACCGGTCGTCAACACGATGGCTTGTGCACGATAGTCTGCTTCACCGCGAACACGCACGCCGATCACTCGAGGAATCCCGTCCACGGTTTCCGTAAGCAAATCTTCAACGGTCTCTTGGCGCAGATCCAGGTTGGCTTGGCGTTCAATCGCGTGCTTGATGTATTGCTGATACGCCTTCTTGTCGGCCTGCGCGCGTGGGCTGTGCATCGCGGGGCCTTTCCGGCAATTGAGAAGCCGAAATTGGATACCCGTCGCATCGATGGCTTGCCCCATCAGGCCACCCATGGCGTCAACTTCACGAACGATTTGGCCTTTGGCGACACCGCCGATTGCCGGGTTGCAAGACATCTGGCCGACCGTGTCCAGATTGGTCGTCAAAAGCACAGTTCGGGCACCGAGCCTCGCTGCGGCAGCGGCGGCTTCGGTCCCAGCGTGTCCTGCGCCGACAACGATGACGTCGTAGTCGTATTGAATCATAGCGATGGTTTTGGGTCACTTCTCGGCGACAAATTGCAATCGTGAATCAACTTGGATGATGCCAATGCCGAAATCGACAATGTGGTAGTCCTTTGTTCCGGGCCCGGATTCCGATCATGAGCCATCGAGGCAGTTTCACGACTCAGTTCCACGCCGGTTTGCGGCAGTGTTGTCCTTGCAGGCTATGTTTCGGCATCGCTCTGCTGGTTACCGTCGTTGCGTTTGGAATCGATGCCGAAGCATCTGAGCCGGATGTTTCGCCGGCTCAGGCACCAACGGAAGTCGACGCGGGTGCTGCCATTGTTGTCCGTTCTCGTGTTTTTGACATCCCGTTTCACGTTGATGGCGGCACGAAAGCCAAAACCGTGACGCTCCATGTGTCGTCGGACGCTGGTTCGAATTGGTCTATTGTTGAGACGAAGCAAATTCCGATCGACTCGTTCCACTTCGAGTCCCCCGTTGACGGCGAATACTGGTTTACGCACACAACTGATCTGGACGGACCTGCGGCGACCACGGAGCTAACGCCGCAACGAAGGATCCTGATCGATTCGACGGGTCCCAAAATCGAGCTTGATGGCGAAGCTGACTTGGGGGGAACGCTGAGAGCGACACTACGCCTCACCGATCCGAAGGGCATCGCCAGCCTACGTGTTTTGTACGCGACGGACTCGGTCCGCGAGTGGGTGACGATTCCCAATCAGCAACTTGATGAAGAAGGAAATTTCCAGGTCTTGCCGGATCAAGCATGGCAGCAGCTTTCCGTTCACGTCACCTGCACGGACACCTTAGGAAACGCGTCGGTTCAGTCGAAGAAGTTCCGTCGTCCGCGGGTCGCGGATTCGCAGCCCGCCAATCGCCTGCGAACAGAACTGCAGGTGCAGACCGCGGCCGCTCCGAGCGATCCACCGAAGTTCTTTTTCGGACCGGGAGCCGCGGCGCGACCGAATCCAACCGCGCCGACTCTCGAAGCACTTGCTCCATCGCCATCGGAACAACTTGGCGGTGGCACAGAAACAAATCAGAAGGCGACTGGAACGTTCGGTTCTGGGTTCGACACGAGTGATGCGAAGCTGACGCGGAACTTGCAGGACGCAGCACAGACGCTGCCCGCACCAGTGACGATGTCCGAGACTAATGCGAGAAAGCCGGCCGCACCTGCAGATGTTCCACAAACGCTTCCCTCAGAGGGTGTCGAAGCGAGGCTAACGCCGAATGGTTTGGAAGTCATTGCTGCACCAGAACCCGACGCCATCGAAGAGCTTCCTTCACCTAAGGCAGTCGCCGAAGAATCGAATTCGAATCTTCGTTTGAATGAGCCGGCAACACGTGATCCGGGTGCACCGATTACGGAGGCCATTCCGACGCCAAAACCAGCGGTCGACCCGAACGCTCCAAGAACACTCTCGGAAGCAATGCGGCCGATGCAATCGACGCCGGGTTTTGAATCGATCCCCGCTCCGTCGCCAGAACTGCCGTCACGCGAATCGATGCGAGCGGAGCGTCAACGGGTCGAAG
>JBCCOI010000306.1:0-8635 GCA_039025515.1 Planctomycetota bacterium | reverse complement strand
TCGCCGGATGCCTATCACCAAGGTGTTCCACCTGTGATCAAGTTGCCCAAAGGGGTAACAACGTCCCTTCCTGTTCACCATGTGGCATAGCGAAGCCATGTCGGTGTGATTTTGGTGACACTGCGAGCAGGAACCCTCGGCGGATCGGCAAGGAAGTCAACTTCGACGAGGAAGCATATTTACGCCTACTGTAAAGGATTGTTTGTGCCAAAAAGATCTCGATTTCGGTGGGGAATACGATCCCTTTTGATTCTCGTTACTGCCATCGCTCTTGTTCTGGCGATAAGGACAAATGAGCGATACAACATTCAGCGAGCGATCGATCAGGTTGAGCTGAACGGCGGGTATGTTCTCTACCATTGGGAATCACCTGTCGTTAATGATCAGGACTTTACCGTCAGTCTTGCGTTGCAAAATGCTCCAGAGCAGCAAGTCAACGTCGTAGTCACAAAATTTAGTTTCGGGCCCGATGATCAACCTGCTGGCACCAATCCGCTAAGCTTCCTAGTTGGTGCTCACAGAGATATCGACATCCACACCGTTGTTGTCGAGGCCGACAATATCAACGAGGACCTCATCGATTCGCTTTGCCACCTAAAAAATCTTCGATCGGTGCGATGGGTTTTCAACGTTCAAAAGGTGTCCGAAAAAGAGCGCTTGCGGAAAGTGCGTTGTTTGGAGGAACGTCTGCCGCATGTCGAGGTCAGGTTTGCTGCCAACTACAATCTCGACGACCGATAGTTGCCAGGCACTATCGTGTGTTGTTTCACCGCTTAACCGATCTAGCGGTTGCAAGCGTGTTGTTCTGAATATCGAGAACTACGCGAATCAGTTCCATGAGCAAGCTCGAGCGATTGCAAACGCTGTTGCAGCGCACCGTTCGTAATCTGAAACCGAACCACCGCTGCGATAGAACACGCAAGGCCGACTTCTATTAGTAGCGAGCGGAAACTAAATTTCATCGTGTGACGGCCCCATCGAGTTCAACGGCAAGCGTTCTAGAAATGTGAGTCGATGAACAACCAATCAACATGTGTTGAAGAAGCACGAAAGCATTTCGCTAGACGACAAAAGCCACGGAAGAACCGTGGAAGATCTCCTGACCCGCAACAGTACGAGATTGCCGGCTGGCAAGCAACTCAGCAGCATGCCAGCCTTACCAAGTGGCGATCTAACCTCATTCCGCAAGTTGATTCTCCAACTCCTTTTGCAGAACCGTTGCATCTGAGATCCGTTGCTCAACGTATCGTCGGCGGCCAGTCCGCTTGTTGTTTTGAACGGCCTCGGCCTGGCGAACCACGATTTCGTCAAGTGACGCGATCTCGTCGATCATCCGTGCGTCCACAGCTTCGTCGGCACGCATCACCTCGCCTTGGCCGAACTGCTTTTGAACTTGTGAGTCGCTCACTTGGCGGTTTCGGGCAAGGTCCCGAATGAACCAAGTCTGACGCTGCTCGATGCGTTAGCGGAGCGTCTCGCGCATGTCGTCCGTCATCGGTTCGACACCAGTGAACCGAGCTTTCTTCTCGGGCGTCCGGAAGAATTCCACATCAATCCCGGTTTCTTGTAGCGCACGGTGGTACGTCGTGTAGCTGTTTAACGTGCCCACGCTGCCCGAATACGCAGACGGGATTGAGAACACCCGCTTGGCCGCCGTCGCAATATACGTCGCCGCCGATGCCATCAGATCATCGACCAGGCTTAACAGCTCCATGTTCCCCTCTTCACGGATTTTGTAGAAGCATTCAGCGAGTTCGGGTGTGCCCGTCACGCTGCCGCCTGGCGAGTTGACGTGCAGAATGATCGAGTGAATCGCGGGGTCTCGGTTCAGCTTCATAACCGCACGTCCGATGTCCACGCTTCCTGGTCGTGAACTCCACCATCCCCGATAACCGTGACGCGTAAGAACGTCAGAAAGTGGAACAACGGCAATCAAGCTGTTTGGCTCGCGACCTCGGAGACACGTTGCTGCCTTGTCTCCTCATCCAATTCGACTTTCGGTATCACGTGTTGTGCTTGGTCATCGTAGATTGCACCTTCCAAGACAGGTACCGCGGCAGACGGAACCATCTGGCGGTTTTGAAACTGTCCCAGCATCGATCGCACGGTTTCGTCGATCAGACTCAGAACCGCCGAAGGTTGATTGCGCTGGAGTCACGTCCCTCCAGCCCACAAAATCGATGATTTCCTATCATCCATCGTCTCCCAGACTTGTCGTTCGTCGCGTTTCCGTTGACTCATAGCTTCGTCGCATCGCTTTCGTCAGGCCGACTCTTCCAGGTTCAGGTGCTCTTCGTTCGTTCCATGTCCTACAATTGGATGTGCGGCGGCGTTGTTTTTTTGGGGTCATGGTTTTCGATTCATGTGCGATCCAACATCGCTGTCGATAGCGAACTGATACAAACGACTTTCATTGGGAGGAGCGGGTCATGGCGGTTGAATGCGTGATGAGTGGAACGTGTCAATGCTCGTTCGGTACCGCTCCATCATCACTAATGGTCATCCCGAAAGGCCCTCCGATCATGGTCTCAGGACTGCTGAGAGCCAACATCATGGACAATGTCCCAATGGTCAACGTGATGCCATTTGGAATGTGTTCTTCGATGGCGAATCCGCAAGTGGCTAGCGCGACGGCTGCCGCGAGCGGAGTCTTGACGCCCATGCCGTGTGTCCCCGCGACCACAGCACCCTGGGCTCCCGGTAGCCCTTCCGTATTGCTCAACAACTCGCCCGCACTGAACAACTCCTCGAAGTTGGCGTGCATGTGGGCCGGAGTCATCTCGATCTCGAACCCAGGGCAAACATCCGTGATGGTCCCGTAGTCGCCGTTTGGAAATCATGGTCAATGTGATGGATCGCGGAGGCCTTAAGACTCATGGCGCTCGAAGACTGCATCTTTCCTTGGTGAAAGCGTTACCGCGTTAATTGTTCGAGGATTGGGTGAATATCCAGCCGTTTGCTCGCACTCCCTGACGCAGATAGCGTTCGTCTGGCCATGTTCCACTGCGAACCGGTCGAACGATCACTCGAAAATTACCGTCGCCGTCATCGCTGGGTGCAATAGCCGTTAATTCGCCTCCGAACGTTCCGACGGCAGCGGATTCTCGATCATCAAGCTGGACGACCGGCCAGCCCTCGAACTGCAATCGAACGTGATCTCCTCTCTGCACAAACGGGATGTCATCACCAGAGACCCACAGTTCAACTGCAAATCCAGATACTTCGGGCACGATCGTGAAGAGTTCATCGCCCTCCCTCATTGCTTGGCCCTTCTCAAGGTGTCTCACTCGTTGCAGTGTTCCATTGCACGGTGCTTTGATCGCGAGGCTTTCAAACTCATGAGGCCCGAAATCGACTTCCTGAAGTTCCTTTTGAATGGTAGCCACTCGATCCAACGATGATTGTTGCATCGCCCGTGCGTAATCGATCTTGACCGCATACTCTCGCTGTCTTGCACGACGTTCACTTTTTTTGACTTCCCATTGCACCCTAGCTGCCGTCGCATCCTGTTCAGCAGCCTCTGCCTTGTAAGCGAGCAATATCCACTGCTGTTCAGATTCCTTCGCTTGTTGATCGATTTCTACGCGAGGTTCTTTGCGCCCGCGTTCCAATTGAACCTTCCCTTTTTCGACCGCGTATTTGCCATGGATTCGCTCCTTCGAGTCAAGTTTTTCCCCGGCAGCTTTGATTTCTTGATCAATCGAGTCAAGTGCGGCGTCGCTGGATGCCTCAAGATCGGCGATCTTCGCGCCATACGTTTCCGCTTTCGATCTTTCATTCGCAAGCTTCGTCTCGAGATGCCTCGCTCGCGTCTTCAGTTGGGCATCGAGTGATGCGCGGTCTGGCTCGATTTCCAAGAGCACTTCTCCTTGCTTCACCCGAGTTCCCGCACTCATGTTTTTATTGAGGTCACGAAGAATGCCTGGAACAGGGGAAGTTACAGGTCGCGGCCGTTCTTCCGACTTAACCGCAACGACGTTCCCAGTGGCTTGCACGAACGTCTCGTCAACTTCCAAGAAGCTTCTTCTGGTAGGATCGCCGTTGTCTTGGCCTGACGGCTCATCACTTCGGGCGGGCGCCCACCCGCCTTGCTTGCTGTCAAAGTGTTCGCCATCCTTGTGCACGATCACTTCACCCGCGATCAAGCTCACTTCGAAGCTGATTGCTTCGTTGCGGTGGACTCGAAACTCGTCGGTAACAAACTCATGATCCGAGCCCTTTTGTCGAATCACCAGTTGCTGGCGGCCAGGACTGATTGCGTAAGCCCTATCGCCGTCTTCGATCTCGATTGTCTCGCCTGAAACGGTGGCTTCTAACGATTCATCTTTTAACGCGACTCGAATCGTTCCATCACCGGTTTGAAGGTAAAACACCGTGCCGGCGAGGAGAGATGTGATAAAAAGCGATGCAAGAGTAGCAACGGTAAAGAAACGACTACGTCGCCGAGACGGTTGGGCGGGAGGTGCTGTCGGGGTTTTCGAAAGCGGAGCAGAGAGCGGACAAGATTCAAGTGCGACGGCAATGTCCGCCGCTGTTTGGAATCGATCGTCGGGATCCTTCGCCATCATTTTCATGACGATGAGGTTGAGACCGCTTGGAATGTCATAGCGCAGCGAATCAAGGGGTGCGGGTGCCGTGTGAGCATGGCGATCAAGCTTCTCCATGACGCTGACGTCAGCAAAGGGTGGAAAACCCGCGAGCAGATGATACAGCGTCGCACCGAGGCTGTAGATGTCGCTGCGCACGTCAGCCTGGCGAGCGTCTTTGGCTTGCTCCGGCGAAATAAAATCAGGTGTGCCCATGATCACACCAGCGGTTGTTAGTTCGTTGCGAATGTCCCCGAAGCCCTCCTGCGGCTTAACTTCTGGCGCGAGAGATGCAAGACCGAAGTCGAGGATCTTTACCGTACCCGCAGCGGTGAGCATCAGGTTGTGGGGCTTGATATCACGGTGAACCATTCCCTGTTCGTGAGCATATTGCAGGCCGAGCGCCGCCTGGCGGATGTACTTGCACGCCTCGGGCACTGAAAGGCTACCGCGATCACTGACGATGCGTGAGAAATCCACACCGTCGATGTACTCCATCACCATGAAGTGATAATCACCGGCATTGTCTGCGTCGTGCGCTGTGATAATATTGGCATGCGAAAGCTGTGCCGCCGTTTTGACTTCTCGATGAAAACGGTCGACGGCTTCGAATTTGCGAACATATTCGCGATTGATGACTTTCAATGCGACTGTTCGCTCCATCTTGCGGTGACGAGCTTCGTAAACAATTCCCATGCCACCCCTGCCGATCAGACCGACGATCTCATAGCGAGGATGTTCTGCAAGTGGGCTCGGAATGTCGAGCATCGACGATGACCGATTGTGAAGTGTCTTTGGTTGGTCAAGAAAATGCTCGAATGAAAGCTGCTCCGCTTCCTGCAGCAACTCAATGAACTTGTCGCCCGACGAAAGGTCAGCCACGGTTTCGCAGCATGAATCGCATTCATTGAGATGTCTCTCGATCACAGTCGCTCTGTCGCTTGGCAACTGACCAAGTCCGTAGGCACGCAGGTCGGAAACGTTTGGGTGGATCGCTTGAGTAGTCATCGTGAGTTCTTCATCGTTTGTTCTTCACTTCGCTGGACCGGACTAGAATCATGCGCCCGAGCGTTCTGTCGCTATTGATGAAGTGCCGACACGGCTCAGTGATGTCAGCTCTCGACCAAAAATCCTGAAGACGAATCGACAAGGCCCTCAGCCTCCTGACGTAATCTCCTAAGCACTCTGGACTTAGCGACAACAACGGCATTCAAAGAAATCTGCATTGCCAACTGCAGCGAAGCGGCCCGATCCACGCGGAAGTAGACAGCGTAATGATCACGATCGCTTCGTAGCGACAGGACATCATGACGCACCAAAGAGCGACCTTGGGCAGCGTTGATCGGAAATGCATTGCCTCCGAGTGGTACATTCCAAGTTTCTGCAGACACGCCGGTCGCGACGGACAACATGAGAATCGTTTTCGAACCAATCGTTCGAACAAGGGAAGGCAGTTGTGGAAACATCGAATGAGCTTGGGTAGTAGGAATCCGTCAGGCATTTACCGGCGATAGTTTAAACTCCAACGAAAGAATTGATGCGATCGAAACCCGCGATCGACGTTGGAACGCTTCCTGTGTTGCTTGCCGTGCCGATTGGCTGGCGATAGTCTACGGGGCTGGTCCGGGGTCATCCGCGGACCGTTGGTGGGGAATCTCGCAACCGCAAATTGCATCCGGTGCCCTTTCCAACAATACTGCAGCGTTGCCCCCAGGATTCCTGAGTCGCAGGGATAACGAAACTTTAGCGCAGCAGAAACTATTCCCAATCGATGATGCACTTACTACCAACAGCAGCCATGAAGAGAAGTCTTCTCACGTTTACCGTTGTCATAACGATGTCGCTGGTCCAGGGGGCGCTTTTTGCCGAAGAGACAATCAAAGTGCTCATCGCCGATGGACCGCAAAAGGCTCACAAGTACCTGGATACAACGCCAGTCCTGAAGCAGATACTAAGCAAGCTCCCTCGATTCGAGGTCGATCACTCTCGTTCTTCTGTCGAGACGTGCGAAGATGGGAGCTACCAACCCGACTTCAGCAAGTACGACGTCGTGGTGATGAATGAAGGCTTTGGTGCAGCGGATTGGCCCAAGGCCACGCAGAAGGCATTTGAAGAGTACATGGCGAATGGGGGAGGGATGGTCTCCATTCATGCCGCGAACAATTGCTGGCCAAGTTGGACGGAGTACAACAAGATGACCGGCCTTGGAGGTTGGGGCGGCCGCAATGAAAAGAGCGGTCCTTATCTCTATTTCGATTCCGAAGGAGACCTCGTTCGAGACACGTCGGCAGGAAGGGGCGGCGCCCACGGACCGCAGCATGAATTTGAGTTGGTAGTGCGTGAGAAAGAACACCCGATCATGAAAGGCCTTCCTCCAAAGTTCAAGCATGGACCAGACGAGCTCTACGATAAGTTACGCGGTCCTGCCGAGAACGTGACAATCCTTGCAACCGCCTATTCCTCAACGGAGTACCGTGGAACGGGACGCCACGAACCGGCCTTGATGGTGATCTCCTATGGAGAAGGAAGGGTGTTTCACACCATCCTGGGTCATCATGTCAAGCAGATCCAAGAAGGCAGTTTTGTGACCACATTTCTACGTGGTACCGAGTGGGCAGCGACCGGCAAGGTGACCATTCCTGTCCCCGAGGACTTTCCCAATCAAGAGTTTGAATGAGCTGTTTGTAGTTCATGGACGTTTTCCTTTGTTTTTTAACGACCAGCACTGACGGTATGTCAAATGCATTTGAAAAAAGGCAACTCATCGTCGCATCGCCGTAGTCGTCGACACTTTCTCGGTGTGACCGCCGGAATGGCAACCGCTGCGGCCTTACCGACGCCGTTCATTCACGCTTCCAATAAGTCTGGCAGCAAGAATGTCGTGATCGGCGAAGGAGAATTTCAATTCGAGTGCATTCATGACTGGGGCATGATCAGCTTGCCGAACGATGCAACTTACGGAAACGCCTCACACGGAGTGACCATCGATGCCGACGGCTTGATCTACATCACTCACAACCAAGGAAACCCAGGATCAATCTTTGTTTTCGATCCTGATGGCAACTTTGTCAAAACGATGGGTGAGTTCCACACCGCGGGCAAGAAAAGTCGAGGGCATGGAATCGACATTCGCGAAGAGGACGGCAAGGAATTCATCTATCTGGCAGCAAGTGATCCGAAGCTTGGCTTCGCGAAACTGGATCTGGATGGCGAGGTCGTATGGCGCAAAGAACTCAAAGACTTGGCGGAGGAAACCGGAAAGTATCAGCCCGACGTTCGCTATCGACCGACGAATACATGCTTCGCGCCCGATGGTGGCTATTTTCTTGGTGATGGATACGGGAGTAATTGGATACACCAGTACGACAAGAACGACAGGTTCATTCGATCAATAGGCGGTACCGGCCAGCAAGACGGCCAATTTCGCACGCCGCACGGGCAATGGCTTGATGATCGGGACGGAACACCAAAGCTTGTCGTTGCCGATCGCGCGAACGAGAGATTGCAATGGTTCGACATGGAGGGCAATCACTTACGGACGCTTGGTGGCTTCTTGTTTCCCGCCGATGTTGATATCCAAGGCGACATCATGTTGGTACCGGATCTTCATTGCCGGATCACGCTGCTCGACAAAGACAACGAGGTGATTGTGCACCTCGGAGATGACGCGGCTTGGCGCAAGCAGGCCTTAGATGGTTTCAAAATGCGTCGGCAACGCGAGAAGTGGCAGCCGGGAAAATTCGTACATCCACACGATGCTTGCTTTGACAACCAGGGGAACATTTTTGTGACGGAATGGGTAACCACGGGCCGAGTCACAAAGCTCCGACGAGTCAGTTAGTGTGTCAATGGCTTCGATGGGGGGTTGCACGGCGTAAGTCTGTCGGCGACGCTCAACGCGTTGATTCCGATCGAGATGCTCTCTTCTGTTGCTTAACCGCTTTGTTCAGCTCATCGATTCGCGGGCAGTTATCGGCAGGGAAGAAACTGATTGAGGATCAATCAAGTCCCACTTCATGACTTGAATTGCAGGAACGCAATTGATGTCC
>JBCCOI010000305.1:0-8642 GCA_039025515.1 Planctomycetota bacterium | reverse complement strand
TACAACGCCAGATGGTTACCCACTGCTACCTGATGATTTGACGAATCTAAATCAGGCAAAGATCTTTGAGATTGTAATCAACAATTTGCTGTTCCGCGACGCTGAGATAGGAGAGTTAAGTGCTTCGGAGCGACTGAGATTCTTGCGACAATTCGCTGTCTATCTGCAGCGTAGGCATCGTGATCCGTTTGCAACGCCAGATGAAATCCGGGGCATGGTCAAGGAGCTTTTTGAGAGTTTTCTCCGTCGAACCGACACCCCTGAACAGCTTCTTGATAGTTTCTATCGTGTCTGCCGCAGACATTCCGGCCTAACCACTGAAGGACAATTCCATGACACGACTGGTCGTATCGACACGCCGATCGACGAGACAGACGTAGATTCGCGGGTCGGGTTTTCGCACAACAGTCTGAGAGAATACTTGGTCGCGGATGCCGTTGCGATCTATTGGTCGGGCGGGGAAAGGACCGAGGGGATTGAAGATGTCGCCATGTCTGAAGCTGTCGGCGACTTCTTCTTGGGTATCTGTGAATACAACGATGAACTTTTGTCAGCAACGGCTGAGGGATACCGAGAATCTGAAAGTTCCAAAAAGCGTGAACTCGCTTTCGAGTTCCTTTACTGGTCTTTGGGAAGAGGCAAATGCAACGAGGCGTTTTTCGGGAATCCACCGGATCTGTCCGGCATCGATCTTTCCCTACGCGACATGTCTGGGCTTGGGCTTAGCAAGGCGGTCTTTAACGAATGTATTGTCGGAGAGACGGATTTTCGGAAGAGCGATTTGCGTTGCACTGACTTTTCCGGTTTGATTATTGAAAATGCTTTGTTCGACCAAGCCTTGCTAAAAGACGCCGATTTTACGCGTTGCGATGTGGATTCAATCTACGTTTATGATGAGTTCGATAAGCGTACAACAAGTGTCTTGAAGGGAAAAGCAGCCCGACAATGGCTATTTTCACACAAGGCGAAGGTGCTTGGCGAGGATGAGCTCAATCCTCTTCTTGGTGACGCACGTTACGAAGCAGCGCGCGAAGTTGCAAAGACCGCATGCAAGAGAATTGCCGGATCATTCAAGTTGGACGGCCTGAGTAAGGGCGTTCAGGCTGACCAGAGGGAGTTCGCAAAGGGGTTTGCGAAACACCTGCTGAAGACCGGGATTCTCGCGAAGGCTACCAAATCAAACCGTGGTGGTGGTTGGGTCGTTAAGATCACGCCTGAACACCGCAAAACCTTGAGTGCCTTCAGCAAGAGCGGCACAATGTCGAAGGAGATCTCAGAGTACTTCGAGAAGTCGACCAAGTAAACGTTTGCTCGTTTTAAGGCTGACGCTACGAAGGGCCTTTGATCCTTCGTCCATCGCATCCCGATAAATGAATCGTTGGCCTAAGCAACCGAAGTAAGTTGGTCCAGGGACCGATCTGCCGTACCTGGACAACTCGCCAGCTCGCCTCATTTGCCGGAACCTCATTCGGTCCTCGCGACCAGTGCAGATCAGCCGCGAGAAGGCTTCGGTGTTTCCGCCGCTGCGGGCGAGGCATCGCTCGAACTCGCTAAAAGTGATGCAACCGAAGCGAGTTGCTAGATCTTGTTAGTCGCTTCGGTCTGCGTCACGACCGTAGCAAACGATCAACCACGCCTCGGTGACGTGACCGATACAACACGGTCAATCGTGTTCAAAGCCTCGCTACGAATAGTTTTGAATCGGCGACTCTCACGCATGCAACAGTCAGTGGCCGAATTTTTCAGCTGTCTTTGCCTTCTTTAAGATGGGCCGTAGTCTCCAACAACGACTTTGCCCACCGCTCGGTGGCTCTCCAGACGAGCATGGGCCTGTGCTACCTCTTCAAGTGCAAACTGGGTTTCGTCGAGTACTGGTTTGAGTCCACCGGATTCGGCGATCTGAGCCAAATTGCGTAAGATTTCAGCGTGCTGCTCTCGCTTGTGATTGTGTAGCATTGGAATAAGCATGAACACAATGTGCAGCGACAACCCTTTGAAGTGCGCCACCGTCAAATCCAACTCGCACATCGAAACGGTCGACGCGACTTGGCCATTAAGTGCAGCAGCTTCGAACGAATTCGCCATGTTGGCTCCACCTACCGAATCGAAGACCACATCGAAGCCAGCTCCATCGGTATGCTTGGCGACGTAATCGGCGACAGTTTCGGTCTTGTAGTTGATCCCAGTGGCGCCAAGTTGTTCAATCAACGCGAGCTGCTTCTCTCCGCCACCGGTGGCCCAGACATCGGCACCAAAGTGTTTTGCCAACTGCAGGGCGACGTGCCCGACTCCGCCTGAACCGCCATGCACGAGTACCTTCTGCCCGGCCTTGATACCCGCGCGCGTCAGGCCTTCATAAGAGGTGATGGCAACCAGCGGCAACGCAGCCGCTTCTCGCATGGATAGGTTTTTGGGTTTGTGGGCGATCAGGTCAACATCCGCCGCAATGTATTCGGCCAGCGTACCGGGCAGGTCAGCGAGGCCGCCCGCACATCCGTAGACTTTATCGCCTTCCGAGTAGCCCTCGACGCCTTCACCAACCGCTTCGATCGTCCCGGCGAAGTCCATTCCCAAAATCGCTGGCGTGTCAGGCGAAAGCGGCAATCCCTTGCCCATGTTTCGGATCATCGTGTCGACGGTGTTGACGCTAGACGCCGCAATCTTCACCAGGACGTGCCCCAAGCTCGCCTCTGGTGTTTGAACGTCGGTCGCTTCAAAAACAGAATCTGGCCCGTATGAGTTGAGTTGCATTGCTTTCATGATTGCTTTCCCATTCCTGATTGGTTTGCGTTTCGCGTGTTCTCTTGAGTCGCCATTACTGGATTTCCTGGACGCCCTCGACAAGGCCGTTCCAATTGCGTTGGTTGTCCATGTCTCGCTGCATGTCCTTTTCATCGGCAATGGTGAAACGCTTGATGGCTGGCGTCTTGCTGGTCGCTTGGTACAGCCAATACGCTTCCGCTTTGAGAGCGTCATCAATCGGTCTGTCGATTGATTCGTAGACGGTTTGCTTGCAGGCGTTGATCGACTCTGCGGGGAATGTGGCGATGCGTTTGGCAAGTGTGTCGACGTAAGGGCCAATTTCATCTGGATCGAGAGCCTTGTTGATTGTGCCGTATGCGTCGGCTTCATCTGCATCGAAGTCGCGGGCGCTCAGGATGATTTCGAGGGCACGCCCCAAACCAACCTGGCGAGCCATCCGCGACGCGCCGCCGCCGCAAGGCAGGATGCCCATCCCGACCTCCATTTGCATGAATTTGAATTTACCTCGGGCTGCGAAACGCATATCACAAGCCAGAGCGAATTCGTGGCCTCCACCACGAGCAAAGCCTTCGAGCTTCGCGATGGTCGCCTGAGGCAATTTGCTCACACGCTCGAGAGTCGACTGCAAGTCAAGCAGCTTCGCTTCCTTGCGCGAAACTGCTTCGGTCGACATGTCTTTCAATAAGTTGGTGTCATAGTGGCAAACCCAAATCTCCGGGTGCGCCGATTGGAACACGACTACCTTGACTTCACGATCGCGTTCGAGTCGTAAGCAAAGTGTGTTGAGATCGGCGAGCATCTGCTGCCCTTGTAAGTTCACAGGCGGAAAGTCGATGGTGACCGTTAAAACGCCTTCGTTTTTTTCTGCGATGAATGTTCTGTAGCCTTCGTAATTCATTTTCTCGGCCGCTCTTTAGGTTTGGATAAAGACAGTTCGACTGTGTTGACTCTGTCGAAGAGTGTCTGAATGATAGAGGTATTGCTTCAACACTCAAGAACGCACATTTTGGACATGTAGGCACAGGATGGATACGAAGATTAAACCGCGGCACACCAGCTATGAACTCCCCGCTTGCCCTGTTGAGGCAACGCTGGAATTGATTGGAGGCAAATGGAAAGGCATTGTGCTTTTCTACCTGCTCGACGGGCGACTCCGTTTTAGTGAACTCAAGCGAAAGATCGGATGCGTTACGCAACGGATGCTGACGAAACAACTTCGCGAACTTGAAGCAAACGGTCTGGTGAACCGAATCGTATACGCTGAAGTCCCACCAAGAGTCGAATACGAACTGACGGAGGAAGGGATGTCGCTCAGGCCAGTCCTCAACGCACTTAAGAAATGGGGAGAAGCCCACGCTCTAAAACTGCTGGAGGATCGTTCATCCTGTCAAGAGAATGACGGGTAGTCTCAAGGTCACTGTTGAAATTGCGTCTAGCAGTGCATTTTGGAAGCCAATGCGACTGATGAGCCAAAGACTGCGATCGTGGGCATCCGCATTCATGCCTTGAATGTCAACACAGACGCCGATTTGTGAGTCTCTTTGCTGTAAGAAGTTGGACAAACCGCCGACTGGATAGATTCCGCGAATGTGAAAGACCACACCAGTGAAACCCTACCTAAGCGGCGGCGTAGAAAGCCGGCAGGATCGCGGGAAGAAGTTCTTGGGATGTCCTTTGGTCCGTCACTGCCGGGTGGACTGAGCATCAGCAGGTTGTGCATCCCGGCGGCTGCCAGCGTGATCGCTCGCTTGGCGGCATGCTGGCATCGTGCATCGCCGCAGGCGAAATATCGACTTCGATATCGACGGCCCTTGCTTCGATGCCCAGCAGTGTGATGGGCTTCAGTCTCGCGAGCATGGCGGCTGGTGGGGAGCACAGGGAGACATCTCCGCACTGCCTGCGTGGCGGATGGACACGATCCTCACAAGGTGTCGGTCCGGCGCCCTTGTGCATCGGCTAGTCGGAATCCAAAGCGTCGATCAAACGGTCAACGTTCCTCTCCATGATGGAAAGAAACTGCCCCGAAACGGGCTCGGCCGCCACCGGATCGAAAACGACGACCGAAATTCCTAGCTCCCGTAATCGGCGGGAGACTTCTGGATCGGGCTCCGACGGCCACAACATTACATCCGCCGGATGCGATTTTCGCACTTCCGCCAAACGCGCCCATGCCGATTCGTCCGGCACTGAAGCTGCGTCCCAATCCAGCGTGACGACGTTCATCGCATATCGGCGCGCCAGGTATTGATAGACCGGCTCGGCGACGAAGAAAGGCCGATCGCTTTCTGGATCAGAAACTTCCATTAAGCGCCTATCAAGCCCGTCCAAGGCGGCTTTCAAATCGAGGAATCTCCGCTCGAACGCCTGCTCGTGCTCGGGCAGCAATTCAATCAGCGAATCCCGAACGCGAGCGGCCTGCTGACCCGCCATCGAAAGATCGAGCCAAGTCGTCGATGCCATCTCCGGTTCAACGTCATCCCCTTCGGGACCGTGGCGATGCGTGACGGCCGTGGCGATGGGGATCAGGGAGGATTCGATCTCGTCGGTGGTCCTGATCAGTTTCGACTCGGGCAAGGAGACTTGTTCAACCCATGGCACCAAACTGCCACCGTTCAAAAGGATCCGATCGGACTGCTGAAATTTCAAAATCGATTCGGTGTCCGGCATCCAGGTCGACGGGTCTTGTCCCGGCGGAATCGGATAGTGGACTTCGATCGCTTCGCCGCCGACAAATTCGGCAAAGAACGCGAGCGGGTACGAAACCGCACTGACCACCGGTCGCCGCTCCGTCGCAATGTCTGGTTTCGGTGGCGTCGATGAATCCACACATCCAGCCAGAAATGCCAACACAAGCGTCGCCATGAAAACAAATCGACTCATAGTAAGAACCAGCGAATCGCGTCACTTCCGTATTGTCTGGACAATGCCGTCAACACAGCCGCCGCCAGCGAACTGGTCACCAAGGTCAGGGCGATTTCGATTCCAATGATCGATACGATTTTGAATTTTCCGGCTCCGATCCGACGCATTGTTTCGATTTCACGTTTTCGCAAACGCACCGACAATCCAAAAATGTAAAAGACCAGGCAAAGCGATGCGAAAGCGAGCAAGACCGATCCGGCCAACACAAAGTTGCGAACCCGCAGCACCGTCGACAGCAGCTGTTCCATCACCTCGCTCGGATCGATCATCTGTGCCGGGCGGTCATCCGATTGAAATCGTCCCAGCAGGATCGCTTTCCCCTTGGCATCGACGGGGACGGCGATGATCCCGGTCAATGGAAAATCATTTCGGTTTCCATGAAAATGAAAGGAGGAAACGTTCTCGGGTGTAATTTCGGTGTAGGTCAAAACCGAAGCGTTTGCGGTCAGCCGGTTCTCCTCCGATGTCAAAACCGCACCGCCAACATCGTCCTTGGATAAATTCTGGTGACCGTGTCCCAGCCCGGCGATGATCCAGGTCGTTTTAACATCGACAAAGATCACGTCATCATCCGGAGATCCGGTGGCCTTCAAAACCCCAACGACGTTCATCTTTAGCGGATAAACGCCGGCCAAATCAAAAATGCTTTCGGGTTGCGAAATGACGGAACTGCCGACTTTCAAACCAAGCTTTTTTGCAACTTCGGCACCGACGACACATTCGCCAAGCATCGCAAAGAAACGTCCCGATTCGATCTCCAATTCGCGAAACGAAAAGTAGTCCAAACTGGTGCCAACAATAGGTCGATTCTGGGCCCGAAATCTTGCGTGCAAGGGAATCGCCGAGGCATACTTGGTCCCGCGGACACGACGATAAATCGCCATCTTCGTGACTTCGGGAGGATTCGTATCAAAGTACAGCGAGTTCAACGCCAATTCGGTGGGACTTCCATTCGCTCCGACGATCAATGGCGTTTGTCGGGCACGGTCCCTGAGCTCACGCGCCGTTTCGGCGATCAGTGCATTGATGCCCGACGGCACAAAGAGGGTCAGTGTGATGATCGCCACCAACAAAGAAGTTCGAACCTTGTGATAACGAAGATATCGCCACGCGAGGTAAAAACTATCCATCATTGGTGGAACCACATAGTGGCGTGATCACGGTGACCGAAGGTGCCGCTTCGGTGGGACCGACTTCATAATGGGTTGGAAATCGATCGAGCAGATTGTGATCGTGGGTCACCATGATCAGCGACGCGTTGTGAAGCTCCGCTCCCGCGATCAACAGATCGAGCACACGCTGTTTGTTGGCGGGATCCAGGTTCCCCGTCGGTTCGTCGGCAAGAATCAGTTTCGGCTGGGTAATCAAAGCACGACCGATGGCGACGCGTTGCCTTTCGCCCTGCGACAGTTTGTCGGCGTAGCGTTTTCGCTTTGCGGCAAGTTCCAGTTGTTCACACAATTCGTCCACACGCCGATCGACTTCGGCGGTTCTTCGCAGCGACGGGTCCAAGCGATACGGCAATAGCATATTTTCGCGTACCGTCAGGTGATCCAGCAATTCGAACGATTGAAAAACCATCCCGACATTCGCCAACCGGAAACGGCCGCGAGCCGATTCCCCGAGCTCCGCCAAATGACATCCGTCAACGCAGACCGTGCCGCGATCGGGCCGATGAACGCCGGCAATCAGATTCAGCAGCGTACTTTTTCCCGATCCACTGGGTCCGATCAACGCCACCTTTTCGCCACGCTGAACAACGAAATGATCGACTCGCAAGCAAAACTGGCTGGTGGGGTAAGCGAATTCCAATTGCGAGATTTCGACCACTTCGCTTTCGTTTCCTGACGGCGAACTTGTTGACGGATGTCGGCGAGAGAAGCACACCGCGAATGTTGTGTCGGAAACGTCGCCGGCAGACAAGCGGTGCCAAGGAACCACTTCGTCAGCGAACCCCGTTCTCGTCAGCGAACCCCGACTCGTCCCGCGATCCTGCACACCGCCGTCCGGCTTGGTATCGTACTCGGGAAACGCGTGTCAGATTTGTCGCGGACCCGAATCGATGCGAACACCGATTCGACGGAACGTTCAGCGTCACCAACCCCAAATTGATGATTTCCCAACGATTCATTTTCCTCCTTGGCCTTTATTTGCTCGCGGTGTCACCGGTGGAGCATGGGCCGGCTGCGACAGCGGGCGAGCGTGCCGTTCATCCGGTTTCGATCACCAAGGCACAAGTGTATGTGAGTCGGGAAGCAATCGATGTCACGATCGAGATCTTCCTGGAAGATCTCCTACTTTTTCAGGGCCTGCAACCCAATGCGAACGACTTTTTGGAACCGGATATTTTGCGTGCAGGTGCCGAAAAACATCAGACCTTTTTAGAAGACCGATTCGAAATTCGAAACTTCGCGGGAGACCCTCTCACCCGTTCAAGTTGGTCGATCGGCGACTTCGACGTCCCGCCCGAGGGTGTGGCGCTGGGACAGCTTATGGCTCATACCTTGGAGTATCAAATCCGTTATGAGCTGGACGAACCACCCGAATTTTTGACGGTCCTGCAGTCAATCACCGACGACGACGGATTGATTCCGTCCGAAATGAGTTTGAGCGTCAAACAAGAGAACGCGGGCGAGACCGTTACGGCAACCATCGGCCCGGACCAACCGGAAACGATCCGTTTCGATTGGAACGCCGCTCCGCTATCACCCGAGGCATCCCAGCGTGAACGCGAACAATGGCAGGCCAAACAGAGCGAGCAGGCGCTCGGCATCACCAGCTACAGCTCGGTCTACTCGTTTTTGTATATCGAGGAAAACGAAGTTCGTCATGAGATCTTGATTCCGCTTCTAACCCTGGAAGAAAGCGTTCTAGTGTCTCGCGATGATGATGAATTTCTGGACCTGGACGAACAGCGAGCCGCACGGCGGCAGATCGAGGCTTATTTTCGGACCGGG
>JBCCOI010000304.1:0-8666 GCA_039025515.1 Planctomycetota bacterium | reverse complement strand
GTCAACCTTCCGGCCGAAGTCCTTCTCATAGCTTGTTCGAATTTCGTCCATCACCGCACGATTGCTGGCGGCGCAATAGACCAAAAGCCTACCATTCTCACGAATTGCGATCTCATGGCGTACGAGTGCGACAATACAAAGAACGCATGTAACGAGCGAAGCAATCATCAATGAGACACAGCGCGACATGGCCAGATTGCAGAGGTGTGCAGAGGCATTCGAATCAATCGAGTCAGCTCAATCGAAGTCAGCGCTCGATTCTAGCATCAAGCGTCCAATGCCGATCACTCGTCACTCGCAGTGCAGCACGTGACAAACCCAGTTGTTCGACCAGATCCCCAAGTTCAGCCTCGTTGAGGGCGGCATGCAGTGATTGCCGAAGCAGTTGTTGTGCGAGTTCGGGTTCCGTCGCGGCATGCCGGCTGACAAGCGTTTCGACATCTTGATCAGTCGATGGACGCAGCAGGTCACGGATGAAGAGACGCCCTCCCGGTTTTACGATTCCGATCGCGTCGCGGAGCGCATCGAGAGGATCTGCCAAATGATGGACCAGTGAATTGGAAATCAGCGTGTCGCAACTTGCCCGCTGAAAACCCGAAAGCTGTTTGCAATCGGCATGCTCCAAAAACACGCGACCCTGCATGCCTCCCAGTTCGATTTCGATGCGGGCGGCTTCCAGCATCTCGATCGAGGCGTCGATCCCTAACACCTCGAGATCAGAGTCTCGCTGACAGAGAATGACCGGGATCGCGGCCGTCCCACATCCCAAATCGAGGACGCGTGGGCCAACTTGCCCACCCGCCAGGAGGTCATCGACAAAGCCCTCGTTGACGGCCCGGTGGTCCATCTCGCCATACAATGCGACCTCGTCAGAATCGTCCATCACCTCGGGTTCGAGAGTTCTTGGCAGCATTTGAGCCTTCTGAGTTTGGTCTGAGAGGTGGCGCGAGGTCGCCGATCTGGGGAGGAACAAATACCGAAACGCAAGTAACGTGGCCTGGCTTTACGCGAAATTTGGGGTGCCTGACGCCACCTTGCCGGAAAAAATCTCATAACTGTTACCACTTTCCCCGACTCGTCAACTACAACTAGACCGGTCGAAGAACCGACTAGACCGATTCCGAGGGATAGCTAGCCTGGGTAATTCATCGCGTCTCGTTATTGAACAAACGAACACGTGTCTCACCACCCTCTATCCCCCCAGTCGCAGTGTGACTTCCTCGTGAAATCCAGTAACGACCCTCACTCGAGACGCCCTAAGACTCAATCGCCGCTCGTGCAAAGCCCCGGTGGGATGTTGACCCCTGGCGATGTGATTCGGTCCGTTTTGCGGAAAACACCATCCGTGATCTTCGTGGCGTTGCTGGTGACCGTCGCCGTCGTGGGAATCGCGGTGGCACTCCCAAACCGCTACACGAGCGACGGGATGATGTACGTCCGACTCGGTCGCGCCGCGCTTTCAGCCGACCCAACGGCGCTGCAATCTTCATCCGGCGGAGTGTCGATTCAGGAGAACCGCAGCGCGGAAGTCGTCAGTGTCGCGGAGATGCTGTCCAGTCACGAGATCGCTTCCCGGGTCGTCGACCGCGTGGGTATTGATCGAATCAATGAGCCGCGGACTTGGATCGATCGTGCAATGTTGCGAGCACAGGATCTGAGGTTTTCGGGCCCGCCGAACGTGCCGGAAGGACTGACGCGAGTCGAGTACGAGCAGCAGGTGAAACGGGAAGAGGCGATCAAGAAGATCCACAAATGGCTCTACATCAGCACTCCCAAGAACGGCTACACAGTTGCGGTCTCGGCTCAGGGTCCCGACCCGATGCTGATGAAGTCCATCGCACAAACCGCGATGGATCAATACACGAGCTATCACGTCGAAGCCCACCAAACTGACGGCTCCGTTGAGTTCTTCGAACAGCAAGTCGCAAAAAGCCGCGAAGCGGCGATCGCTGCGAGAGACGCGTTACAAACGGCGCGGAGCGAAGCGGGTTGGATGAGTCTAGGCTCCGCGGAATCGACTCTGCGTGATCGCATCATCCAGCTTGAGGTCGCTCTTGACGAAGCCGAAAGCGAACTCGCCGAAACGCGGCAACGATCGCAGTCGCTTGGGAAGCAACTCGCAAACACGGATCAGTGGGTTCCGATGGAGATCACCAAAGGAATTGCCAATGCCGCGGGCGACTCGATGAGGTCGACGCTGTTCGGCGAGCAAGTTCAAGAAAGCGAGCAACTCGCGACCATCAAACCAAACCATCCCCGGTATCGGTTGCTGCAAGAGAAGATGTCGCGGTCTTCCGAGATCGTGACCGACGAAGAAGAAGACCGTCAGTTGACTCGCGAAGCGATCAACCCGATTTGGCAACAATTGGAAAGCGAATTCACGCTTGCTTCCGCCGCTTCTGAAGGACTGCGCAGCAAGTGCGAATCACTGCGGGAGAGTCTCGATGATGCGAAAGATAGTTTGCTGGATTTGAATCGTGACGCCGTCGATCTTGCCAAACTGAAGTGGCAAGCCGATATCGCTGAAGAAACATTGCTGGGACACGCGAAGAGTTTGCAAGATGCCCTGGTGCGATCGGAACTCGACCGTCGGAAGATCTCGGATGTTTCCGTCATTCAGAATGCATCACTCAACTTAAAGAAAGTTGGGCCGCCGCGGTCCATGATTGCAATCGCCGGCGCGTTTCTCGGATTGGGTCTTGGAGTTTTCCAAGCAATCCTGCGAAGTCCCATCGCCGTAAACACACCTCAACCGCTCACGCCGAATCCGGTGCAAGCGGTTGATCAACATCGAATCGACGAAGCCACAGAATCAAGCCGCAATCACCATCTACCTGTGCCCGCCGGCGCATCCGTTGGCGTATCGGGAGAGAGAATCCCGGGCGAAGAAGTGAGTCACACTGCGGGGCCTGCCGTGCCTCGCTAGCGAACGACTCACGGAAAGAAACAACTAGGAAGCTGCGGGGCCGGATCGCTCCGCGAACAACATGATTGACGTGTCACGGGTTCGAGGATCGATCTCGTGAATGAAAAGAGAGATGAGGTGCCCGGTGTTCGGTGCGCTTTTAACAAGACTCAAGCCCACATCGGCGATCCAGCGAGACGGCGAATCATTGCTGCTTTCTCGTACGGAGTTTAATCGCGAGGTCGCGCGGGAACGTATTCGCGCGACGAGACGGATGATCCCGTTTTGCGTCGTTTCGATGAAACTGCACGAAGAGAAGCAGCGACGTCAGAAACGGCGGGCGCTGATTCGTTTGCTTCATCGCAACGTTCGTCTAACGGATCAGAAAGCGGACGTGGGACGAAGCCAGTTCGGAATCCTCTTGGTGGATACACCGGAGTCGGGTGGACGCGCTGTTGTCGATCGTCTGATGGGACTCTGCGAATCGCAACATTTGAATGTTGAGTTCGCGTTACGTGTTCACGACTTCGATGACCCGCCGGAGTCACCCGAAGGTCACTTACCCGCCGGTGGGGGGCGCCGCGCGGAAGATTTCGGTGACGGTCAGACGTGGACGCGCGTTGATGATGGGACGGATTCCGGCGTTTACTCCTCCGCAAGCGACAATGACGTGCTCACCGCGACGGGGCCTTCATCACTCAGTGCAAACGGAACGGCCGTTGCTTTGGCTCCGCCGAACGACAGGACCGTGGCCGGTCTGCGAGACAAGGCTCGTCTCGCAAGCTCGAGAACGGTTGAGCTGAATCGATTGGATGGACCGCTACGTGTCGAGTCGCTCGATGAATTTGGGCTTCTCCAAGAATCAACGGCCGCCATGCGTTGGTCTCAAAGAGCGATCAAGCGGGGAATCGATCTGTGCGGCGCCGGCGTCGGAATGTTCTTCGCGCTCCCCGTGCTTGCCGCCTGCGCCGCGGCGATCAAGTGGACGAGTCCGGGACCTGTTTTCTTCAGGCAGAAACGCGAAGGTCGCGGAGGAAAACCATTCACGATCTACAAACTCCGCACGATGGTGGTCGATGCGGAGGACAAACAATGTGAGCTTCGTGAGCAAAGCCACCGTGACGGGCCGGCTTTCAAAATCAAGCATGACCCTCGAGTCACCCGCGTCGGCAACTTCTTGCGAAAGACCTGTCTTGATGAACTTCCGCAACTCATCAACGTCCTCAAGGGGGATATGTCGATTGTCGGTCCTCGTCCTTTGCCTTGGGATGAAAGCCGTGCTTGCGACGCGTGGCATCGTCGGCGCTTGGATATCAAGCCCGGCATGACATGCCACTGGCAAGTCAATAAAGCCGCTGCCGAGACTTTTGACGATTGGATGCGGATGGATCTTCGCTATGTGGACCACCACGGCGTCGGCCAAGACGTCAAACTGATGGCAAGAACACTGCTCGTTCCGCTCAGCGGGAGAGGTAGTGAATAGAGGGCCCCTGTGAGCACCACAATCCATTCTGACTTTGCGTCGCGGAGGGGGCCGCAACACGAGTCGCTCGAGCAAAATCCTTTGACGACAAAGATTGATGCTCGCGTCGTGTTTCTGACGCACTACATACCGCTCTATCAAGTCCAAGTGCTCAGAGCGATCGCGGATCAGGTACGTGAGTTTCAAGTATTGGTCTCAACGCCGATCGAACCTAACCGCGACTTCAACGTGGATTGGGAAGGTCTCGACGTTACCGTTCAGAAGACAGTGACTTTGCGTCGTCGTTGGCGTCATCGTGGCGACGGACAAGTACGATTTGACGACCCCCTTTTTGTCCACATCCCGGTTGATACGCGATCACAACTTCGAAGCCGAAAACCGGATGTTGTGATGTCGTTGGAACTCGGTGCCCGGTCTCTCGGTGCCGTGCGGTATTGTCAAAGTTCATCGGCAAAGAGTGTGCTCTGCACCTACATGAGTGAGCACACCGAAACCCACCGGGGACGACTCCGGAACTATTTGCGCAAGTATCTCGTCAAGCGCGCGAATGCCATCACGTTCAACGGGCCGTCGTGCCGTTCCTACTTGCAGTCCATGGGCGCTGAGGATCGACAACTCTATCGGCTCGCCTACGCTGCGGATGATCGAACAGCGATTCATCAAGAATTGAACCGCGACGATGCGTCAACGCGTTCAACATTGCTTTACGTCGGTCAACTAAGCGACCGAAAGGGCGTTCTGCCGATGCTTCGGCAATTGTCGGCCTATTGTCAGAAACGGCCGGAGCAAAAAATTCAATTGCAGATTGTCGGCGAAGGTCCGCTAAAAGATTCGGTTGCTGCGTTTGATTCTCCCGGCAACCTGACCATCAAGATGTATGGAAGTCTCTCGCCAGCGGAGTTGAGCGCGAAGAGAACTCTGTGTGGCGCCTCCATTGCACCGACGTTGGCCGACGAATGGTTGCTTGTGGCCAACGAGTCGCTACATGCGGGCTTGCCAATCATAGGAAGCCGCTACGCACAGGCGGTGACGACTCTGATTCGCGATGGAGAGAATGGATGGGTGTACGACCCGGCGAATGACTCCTCGATTGAGTCCGTGCTTGATCAGTACTTCACGGTAAACTCCGCCGAGATGGTTCAAATGTGGCGGCGTTGTCAAAAATCAATCGAACACTGCACACCGCAGTGGGCGGCCGCCGGAGCAATCAAGGCGGTCTCTGATCTTGTCGCGCGGGATACTCATCGATGAAGGTTGCCAGTCTCTCATTGGACTTCGACAACAAGTGGGCATACCTCCGCGCTGCAGGTAGAACCGATTGGGAATCCAGTTCCAGCTACCTGCCGACCGTCGCTCAACGAATGGTCGATTTGCTCGGGGAGTTTGAACTGCCGGTTTCGGTTTTCGTGGTCGGCAGAGACCTAAGATCCGAAACAGACGTCGCAGCAATGCAGGCGTTCCGTCAATTGCCGGACGTCGAGTTCTGTAACCATTCGACCAATCATCTACCGTGGATGCACACGCTAAGTGATGACGAAATCCGCAAAGAGATTGAAACAACGCACGACGGAATCATCCAACGATTGGGTGCACGTCCGATGGGTTTTCGTGGCCCCGGATTTTCCTGTCCCGATGAAGTGTTAAGCGTGCTTCACGACCTCGATTATCTTTACGACGCGTCCGTCTTTCCGACCTCGATCGCTCCGATCGCCCGTACGGTGTTTCTGGCACGAACCAAACTGAAAGGCGAGGAAAAAGAACGGGCAAAAAAGCTCTACGGAGGTTTCTCGTCGCTGCGTCAACCGAACCGTCCGTTTCGACGAAACATTCGCGGTGATCGACTCTGGGAAGTTCCGGTGACCGTGATGCCAATCAGTCGGCTACCAATCCACTTCAGCTACCTGACTTTCCTCGCCGGTTTCTCTGAGTTCGCAGCGCGGATGTACTTTCGATCAGCCCTTCGTCTTTGCAAGCTGACAGGAACACCGCCGTCCCTTCTCCTGCATCCGCCAGATTTTTTGGGGCAAGAAGATGATTCCGAGATGGCCTACTTCCCAGGCATGAAGCTTCAGCGGCATCAAAAACTTCGCTTCGTTCGGTGGGCTCTCGAGTATTACTCGAGCTCCTTCCAAGTCGTCACGATGCTCGACCAGATCAAGAAACAGGATCCCAACATCACCAGCGGAGACACCATGCGGACCGGTCCGAGCAATCACTGCGATTCAATCGGATCGAAGATCTCACAAGAAAACAGCCAATATGCGGAGAACGCCGGCTGATGATTGACCTTGGCAAACGAAACGTCTTGGGCATCGGAGTGAATGCTATCGATTACGAAGCCGTGGTCCAACGCGTCATCGAAGCCGGGAAGGCAAGACATTCGATGGCTGTTACGGCGCTCGCGGTGCACGGTGTGATGACCGGAGCCAACGACCGAGAACATCGCTATCGATTGAACGAGTTCGATCTTGTATGCCCTGATGGGCAGCCCGTTCGTTGGGCACTGAACTCATTGCACAAGTGTGGGCTGAAGGACCGCGTCTATGGTCCCAACTTGACGCTTTATCTCTGTGAGGCAGCGGCTAAAGAGGGCGTTCCCGTCTTTCTGTTCGGCGCGACAGACGAAATGTTGCAAGGCTTCTCGGGCCGACTGACGGAACAGTTTCCGTCGCTTCAGGTAGCGGGAAAACGTGCGAGTCGATTTCGTAAACTCTCGCAAACCGAACGAGATGACTTGGCAGAGGAGATCAATGCCAGCGGTGCCGGACTCTGTTTTGTCGGCTTAGGATGCCCTCGGCAAGAAGTCTTCGCCTACGAGATGCGAGACCGGGTCAACATGCCACTGATCGCGGTGGGTGCAGCGTTTGCTTTCCACGCCGGCATGCTGTCCCAGGCACCACCGTGGATGCAAAAGAACGGACTTGAGTGGCTCTACCGAGTCATCCGGGAGCCGCGTCGACTTTGGAAGCGGTACTTGACGACGAATCCGGCATTCCTCACGAGGCTGGGGTTGCAGAAGATCGGACTGCTTCACCGAAACCGTGATCTCGGAGTCCGCCCACAAGATGAGGTTTTGTTTGGTTGATGTCGCCCAGGTGACGAACTTTGGTAAACCGGTAGACTGGACGTTGAAGTAAATTCAACGAACCACTCGCCCGATCACGAAGTCCATGGCTGAGCTACCCTTCGAAACCTATCCGGACGTCCCGCAGCTGCAGCAATCCGTCACGGATCAGTTTTGTGAACTCGCGATTGCATGCGTGAAAGCGAACGGTGTGTTTCGAGTCTCACTCTCTGGCGGTTCCACTCCAAAACGCGTTTATGAAATGCTGGTGGAGCGAGATCTTCCATGGGAAAAGATTCATCTGTTTTGGGGCGATGAAAGAAATGTGCCTCACGACCACGACGACAGCAACTTCAAGATGGTGCGAACGGCACTGCTAGATCAAGTCTCGATTCCCGAATCCAACGTTCATCCGGTGCCGGTCGATCCGAGCAACCCCGACCAAGCGGCTCTTCAATACGAGAACACGCTTAGGGAGCACTTTGACAGCGGGTTTCCGAAGTGGGATCTCGTGCTCTTGGGCATGGGCGACGATGCGCACACGGCTTCGCTCTTTCCAGAAACAAAAGCGCTCGATACCGACGATCGCTTGTTCGTCGAAAACTGGGTACCCAAGTTCGACGCCTACCGTTACACGATGACCTATCCGGCGATTGAATCCGGTGAAGAAATTTGGTTCATCATCACCGGTGCAGCCAAGAGCGAAGCCCTTCGGCAGGTCATTTCGGGGCCAAAGAATCTCGCGATGTTCCCCTCGCAACGAATCAATCCGACACGCTGGTTTGTCGATTCCGCGGCCGTTGCCTGAGTTTCCGTGGCTTGTTGGTGTCCCACGCCGGATGCTACACTGCTGGGTTCCAAGGGGGCTGTAGCTCAGTTGGTTAGAGCAGGGGACTTAAGCGGCAACACCTAAACTATGTCAAACATTGCAAGGTGAAGTCGATTGGGTTGCCGGGTCGTCATTGACGGCGGCTTGGTAGAATCCGTCAAATTCGGGGAAGGCTTCGTTCGGACATTACAGTCGAACATGCTAATCCCGAGCCAAGCTTCGGACACAATGTCCGCAAGAAGGTGTAGAGACTGTACGGCGGACTCGTAAAGAGAAGAGACAGTCCAGACCACAAACCCGAAAGGGGCGTCGAAAGTCGTAGTGGTAAGCATAATCCCTGGGTCGTGGGTTCAAGTCCTACCAGCCCTATTCACACACCGTGTCG
>JBCCOI010000303.1:0-8693 GCA_039025515.1 Planctomycetota bacterium | reverse complement strand
GGTCAACTTGCTGGCAGATTCTGTTTATCCTACGTTGCCTGTTTTGACGGGGCCGCGAAGATTGGATCAACCGTCAATTTGCGAACCGGTGTTTTCGCACTTTGATCCTCGCGGTCCCATGGGATAGTCCGACGACGTCTCGGCCTCCGATAAGGGACGAGGTGAAATTTGCGTCTGGGGAGTTCCCATCGCGCTGACCGCCGAACGATCTCCGGTGCGATCGACTCTGGCAGCAGGAAGCGTCCGCCGGATTGGCAACTCGTTTGTCCGCCTTGGTTTGCTAAGTGGATTTCCAACAGTATTTTGGCGAGGACGTTCCTCCGCGGAGCGATTACGTTTCGATCCTTGAGCACTGGGCGCTGCGGCGTCCGGACTCAATCGCCTATCGCTTCACCGATGTCGAGACCGTCGACGAATCTCTGACCTACACGGAACTTCTTGCCGAAGTTCGAGCACTTGCCGGCTACCTGCAAGGACGTTGTCGAATCCGTCCCGGCGATCGAGTCTTGCTGCTCTACCCCCCGGGGATGGAATTCAACATCGGCTTTTTTGCCTGTCACGCCATCGGTGCAATCGCTGTGCCGGCCTTCCCGCCGCGATCAAACCGCAAGTCGTCTCGGATTCGTTCAATCGTCGTTGATGCAGATGCGAAGTATGCTCTCACAACGGTCGGAATCGCGGAACGATTGACGGGAGCGACTTGGCACCAGGATTTGGCGGGCGTTCAAGTGGTGGGAACGGATGACCCGCGATGTCGCGACATCGATCGGTTCCGACCCGTAGAGATCTCTGGCGATACTCTCGGAGTTTTGCAATACACCTCCGGGTCTACCGGCTCGCCGAAGGGTGTCATGCTGACGCAGCGGAATTTGGTTGCGAATGCCGAGTTGATCGGCCATGCCTTCTCGCCGCAAAAAGATTCAATCGGTGCAACGTGGCTACCAACGTATCACGACATGGGTTTGGTCGGCGGTATCTTGATGCCGATGTTCTTGGGCGTTCCAAACGTCTTGATGAGTCCAATGACGTTTCTGCAGCGGCCCGTCAGATGGCTGCGAGCGGTGACGAAGTACGGCGTGACCGTGACCGGAGGACCGAACTTCGCATACCAGCTTTGTGTCGACAAGATCCGTGACCATGAGCTGGATGATTTGGATCTGAGTTCGCTAAGTATCGCTTTCAACGGTGCCGAACCGATTCGGCCCAAAACACTCGATGCGTTTGCCGAGAAGTTTTCGCCGCTCGGTTTCAATCCGGCCGCGAGCTTGCCTTGCTACGGCATGGCGGAGACGACGTTGATCGTCACAGGCGGTCCGACAACACCGCGGCCGATCATGAGGTCTTTCGATCGGAATCAACTCGATCAGAAAGTTGTCGTCGCGGTTGGCGAAAATGACGAAGCTTCACGCCGCTTGGTCGGATGCGGAGCCGTCTTGCCGAATGAGACAGTGCTGATCGTTGATCCTGATTCCAAGGAAGTCCTCGACGACAACCGTGTTGGAGAAATCTGGGTCGATAGCCCTTCGGTGGGTGCTGGCTATTATCAGCGTAAAGAAGCGACCGAACGGACATTCCGCGCGATGACGGCTGACGGTCGTGGTCCGTTCTTACGGACGGGTGACCTGGGTTTCCTCTTCGATGGGCAGCTGTATGCGACCGGCCGATTGAAGGACATGATCATCGTCCGCGGCGTGAACCGGTATCCGCAAGACATTGAAGAGACCGTCGAGCGGGCAAGTTCGATCGTTCAAGCCGGTGCCGTCGGCGCATTCGCAATGGACCACGATGGTCGCGAACAACTTGGAATCGTTGCAGAGGCCGTTCGCATTCGCGATGCGGACTGGGACAGCCATCTTCAGGCCATCCGTCGTGCGGTAACCGAAGAACACGAACTACCACCCGACGCCGTCTACCTGGTTCGCAACAGCAGCGTTCCCAAAACGAGCAGCGGAAAGATCCAGCGGCACGCCTGTTTGCACGCCGTTCGCGATAACGAACTGAAACTGATCGCAAAGTGGGTGCGTTGGGAAGAAACTTCGGGCAGCCGCATTACGCTTGGCGATGACGCGGTACCGATGATGCAAGCCGCCGCGGCCAGCGGAAGCGGCCATGTCGATCCCTCCGAAGTCAATCCGGTGATTGTCGCCGCGATTCAGTATCACATCCGATCTGTTGCCGGTGAACGTGCGAGACAACTTTCACTGGATACAAACATCGTGCTCGACCTCGGTCTTGATTCGCTCGAGCGTCTTGAGATCGCTCGCAATCTGGAACGCACTTTTGGCGGTCGTTTCCCCGAGCAAGTTCTTGACGAAATCGAATCGATCGGACAGATCGCCATCGCGATCGCGCGATACTTACCACCTGGCGCCGACGCCCGCGCGGAAGCCATGTTGGCTGGTGCCAATGAAGCACCCAACGGAGCGATCGTCGAACAGAAGCACAGCACAAACGGGGTTGCGCAGCCGGCACCCGTTGAAACGGTTGAGCCCGAGGATCAGGTCGAGCAGTTTGCCGAGTACCGTCGACTGAAGACGACGATGGAGCAGATGAAGATGACGGGCGTTCCCAACCCGTATTTCACCGTCCATGAGGGCGTGGTCTCGGATAAAACGGTCGTCGGTGGTCGCGAATTGATCAGCTTTGCGAGTTACAACTATCTCGGTCTGAGCGGCCACCCAGCGGTCTCAAATGCGGCTGCGGATTCCGTGCAGAAGTACGGCACCAGCGTTTCTGCCAGCAGACTCGTAAGCGGCGAAAAACCAATTCACGGGCAGTTGGAACGCAAGATCGCTGACTGGATCGGTGTTGACGATGCGATCCTGATGGTCGGCGGGCACGCCACCAACGAAACGACAATCGGCCACCTCGTCGGCGAAGGCGACTTGATTGTGCACGATTCGCTCTCTCATAACAGCATCGTTCAGGGTGCCTTGTTGTCTGGAGCCCGTCGGCGTCCATTTCCGCACAACGATTATGATGCTCTCGATCGGACGTTGGCGGAGTTGCGAGGACACTACCGTCGCGTGTTGGTCATTGTTGAGGGCGTCTACAGCATGGATGGAGACTACAGCGACGTACCAAAATTTATCGATGTCAAGAAGAAACACCGCGCGATGCTGATGGTCGATGAGGCCCACAGTTTCGGGACCATGGGCGTTCGAGGTCACGGGATGGCCGAGCATTTCGGGATCGATGCACGCGACGTCGACATTTGGATGGGAACGCTTTCCAAGTCTGCGGCGTCTTGCGGCGGATACATCGCGGGCAGCTCGGCGCTCATCGAGCTCTTGCGGTACACCGCACCAGGATTTGTATTCAGCGTCGGCATGCCGCCCGCTCAAGTGGCAGCCGCAATCGCCGCGCTGGAGACACTCGACAACGAGCCAGAACGTGTGGAACGACTGCGGGAGCGAAGTTCACTGTTTCTTGAGCTGTGTCGAGCCGAGGGATTGGATACCGGCGACAGCGGAGGCACGCCCGTCGTGCCGGTCATCACCGGCAATTCGATGGTCGCCCTGCGATTGAGCAATCGTCTGAAGGCTGATGGGATCAACGTCCAGCCGATTCTCTACCCCGCCGTTGACGAATCGGCTGCGAGATTACGGTTCTTCTTAACTAGCGAGCACACGGAAGAACAGATCCGCTTCACGGTCGATAGAACATCGCACCATCTCTCCGAATTGGGATTCACCGCAAAAGCGACAGCCCCAACAAGCTCCTGAAAACGGATCCTACGAACAGCCCCTGATGCTGTTAAGCTGGTGATTGACGGCCGGCAGAGTGTTCCAAGCTTGCTTAGCGTTTTTAAACGTTGAGCTCTCTGGGGTTACCCCAGGGGAATGTGATTGCTTCCGATTCGAGGCGTGGGCGGAGATGCGCTGGCGCGCATGATTGCACACGCAGGACCAGATTCGTTGGAACGCTCTGTCGTCCGTTCTTCATTCACGCTCCGCAATGCAACCTTCGAAAATCGCCATCGCTCTCGCTGATTGCTTTCTTCTCGGCGACACCGATGTCGAATCGGTCACAGACCGTTGGCAAGCGCTGCTGGGGCAGCAACTCAGGTGGCTGCGTAATCTTGCTGATCGCATTTCAAAGAAGAGCGACAAACTCGGCAACGTTGACGGAAACATCATCGCAGACTTGATCTTGCGCGATCGCGGGTTCGTTCGAGCCTGCCAGCGCTACGACTTGGTGATCGAAAATCGATTGGTTGCGACGCGCCCACCAATGAGACCGAGCACCACTGCGTCACAGTGGAGCCACCCGGACATACAAAGTATCGGAAGACTCGCCGACTGGCTCTGCATTTCACAACGCATTTTAGATTGGCTTACGGCTCCGTACGGAAACCAGCACTACCACTATCGTTGGCTCGAAAAAATCGATGGCTCAGCGAGACTGATAGAAGTTCCAAAGCATCGACTGAAGCAGGTTCAGCGGCAGATTCTGAAAGAGCTATTGAGCTTCATACCGCCACATGAAGCGGCACATGGGTTTTCACGCGGACGCTCCGTTCGAACTTTCGCGGAACCGCACGTCGGTAATCACTTGGTTCTACGAGTCGACTTACAGGACTTCTTCCTGTCCACTCGTAAGACGCGAATCAAGAATCTCTTTGCATCTGTAGGCTATCCTCATTCGGTCGCTGGCGTTTTCGCGAGTCTCTGCACGAACATCGCACCCGCAGAGATACCCGGCTGTCCTGTCACGCAACGTCGTTCACCAGCAGGCTGCATCCCGCACAGCCGTCCTCACCTGCCGCAGGGTGCACCAACGTCACCCGCACTCGCTAACCTTGCTGCGTTCCGATTGGATTGCCGGCTCTTCGGTCTCGCGAATGCTTGCGGCGTTTCCTACACGCGGTACGCCGATGATCTCGCGTTCTCAGGCGGAACCGAACTCACCAGGAATGCGAAAAGATTTCTCAACCACGTCTATGCCACGATCCTTGAAGAAGGATTCCGCGTTCACTTTCGAAAGTCACGTGTCATGCGAGAAGGAACGCGACAGCACCTTGCCGGGCTGACCGTTAACCAACACATCAACATCAATCGTCGAGACTACGACCGCGTAAAGGCGATCCTTCACAATTGCGTCCGGACCGGCCCCGCGTCGCAAAACCGGGACGACCATCCGGACTTTGAGAGTCATCTGCGCGGAAAGCTGACGTTCTTCAGTATGGTAAATCCACGAAGAACGAAAAAACTATGGCAGTTATTTGATCGGATTCAATGGTCTAGTGATCAATCAGTTAGCCGCTCAACGTAGACATAGTAAGCGCCGTAGACTTGATTCTCTTGAGTCACGAATGACGCCGTGAGCTCTGACTTACCCTTTTTCAGACGGAGTTTTAGCACGACCTCCGCGGCGTCTTCTGGCACGACTGCTTCAGCGACTTCGCCGGCAATCTCAACGCGAGCAGTCCTGGCATCAATTGCCTTGCCCGGCGTTTCTCGGAAAGCCTTTTCGCCCGTCGATTTTGGGCCTGGTGGAAGCGCTGCCACGATTCGGTGGTCGATCTCCTTTGGCCACCGTCGGAGGTGAAACGCATAAGTCCCCTCTTCCTTTACATCGACGTTCCAGAACCCCGTGCTCTTTGGTCCGTTGATCGCTTTTCGAACATGGCTTTGGTTCCACGGCGTGGAGCCCGTCGTGATCCAATCGTGCGACGTCAATCGGGTCGGATTTTCCGCCGGGTGTCCCAAGGAAATAGCCGTCGCCTGCGAAAAGGAAGGTTCGAGCTCCGTCCACCAGTCTTCGTAGAATTGCCTGAGTCGATCGACCACTTGAGGTTGGCCACTTGAGACGTCTGTGGTTTGACCTGGATCTTGCTTGATGTCGTAGAGCTCTTTTCCGTTGCAGAGACGCCATCGATCGGTCATTACCGACGAACTCTTCCATTTGATCGGATCCTTCACTCGTTGCGAATCGGTTACCAAGATCCGATCCGGCCATTCCGCCTGCGGGTCGAGCAGCAGCGGCGATAGATCCACTCCGTCGAATTTGACTGCCTCAGGTGCTTCAATGCCACACAGCGAGATGAGAGTCGGCAAAACATCAACGTGTGCGGTCAATCGCGAAACGTCGCGACCTCCGATCAACTTCCCATTTGGCCATCGGATGAAGAAGGGTACACGGTGTCCGCCGTCATACTGACTTCCTTTGCGCCCGCGCATCTCTGCATTGAAAACATTCGCGCCGCTTGATGTTCCGTTGTCAGTCGTGAAGATCAGGATCGTATCGTCGGCGATGCCAAGCCGGTCGAGCATCTTGCGGAGTTCGGCGACGTTGTCGTCAATGTTTGCGATCATGCCAAAGAAGTTTGCGACGTTTGGACCGAGATCGTCGTAGGTGGCCGTCGTTCCGGGCGGGGCGTGCATCGGTCCATGCGGTGCATTGGTCGCAACATAGGCGAAGAACGGTTGGTCGTTCTTGTGGCACTCGGTGATAAACGATTTTGCGTAGTCGAAGAAGACGTCTGTGCAATAGCCTTGAACGGGGACCGTCTTACCGTTGTGCCAATACGATCCGTCGATGTAGGCGTTGTCCCAAAAGTCTGGAGTTTGACCGACACCGCCACCACCATGGCGAAGGACTTCGGTGAATCCTCGGTCCTTCGGTCGATAGGGATGGTTATCACCCAGGTGCCATTTCCCGAACATCCCCGTTTGATAGCCTGATGCTTTGAAGACATCACCGATCGTCACTTCGTTTTCTCGCAGCATCGACCGTCCCATGATCGTGTGCCAAACGCCCGTTCGATTCGTCCAATGCCCCGTCAACAAGGCTGCCCGGGTAGGCGAGCAAGTTGGTGAAACGTGATAATCTGTCAGCCGAACGCTCTGCTCGTATAGGCGATCGATTGCGGGTGTTTTTAATCTCGGATTTCCATGGCACGACAAGTCGCCGTAGCCTTGATCGTCAGTGATCACGATGATGACGTTCGGCTTTTCTCCACCACTGAGATTACAGACTTCTAGTCCGTGAACACATAGGCATAGAATGCCAAGAAAGAGAATACGTTTCATTGTCAATTGCATTTAAGGGACTTGGTGGAGGCGATAGCAGGTCAGGAATTTCGGAACGGGCATGGTCTATCAATGATTGTCGCCGATCGGCTCCGTCCGATCGATTTTCACGTTTCCGTCGGGCGGACCCGTTGGGCGACTTTCAAGACCACTCCAGATGTTGATACCCCATTGCTTAGCTGAACAGCGCCACTTTACATGCAAGCTCAACCCGAATCGTAAGCAAGTGAACGAGTTACGGAAATCGCCTCGCTCACGCGTCGGGTTAGGATTTTGCGGCACTCTCGACGAAAGTGGCACTGTCCGGTTAGGCGAGCGTGAGTTTGGTTACCCTGCCCGTGGAAACCCACTCGGCGACGAAGATGTTGCCTTCCTGGTCGAAACATGCGTCGTGAGGATGCACGAACTTGCCCGATTCCCAACGCAATCGATCCGTGCGAATCGTAAATCCTTTCGATTCCTTTTGGTCTGTCAGAATTCGTTCACGATCTTCACCGAGCGTTGCGACGACTTGATCGTTTCGATCCAGGAGCGAGAGACGTGCAACCAACTCTGGCACCAGCATTAGGTCGCCATGGGTGTCGATATTCGCCGGCTTTCCGAAACCCCTCAGTGTCTTTTGATACTTCTGGTCCATGCCGAAAACCTGCAGTGTGTCATGAGAGCGGTCAGCAACGATGATTCGCGGTTTCGATGCGTCTCGCGAGTCGACCCACACACCGTGTGGTAGGCTGAACGTTCCTTCACCTTTTCCCGGCCCGCCGAATACTCCTTTCCAGTTTCCGTCTGCATCGTAATGATGAATCGCGAAGGCTCCGTATCCATCAGCGAGCAGCAAATCTCCGTCAGGGAGGAACGCAAAGTTGGTGGGCATGAACCGATCGCGCCCCCAAACCTTTTGGGGATTCGTATCCTCTCCTTCGGCATATAGCTTTGATTCCATCGGCGCGAATCGTTGCCAGACGACTTCACCGTCAAGCGTGAGTTTGCAGATCGTTTTTAATTGCTGATAGCCGGTGACGTAGAGGAACGGGGTTCCATTTTCAACCTTCACCTCCAGGCCGTGGCCGCCGCCCTGAAACTGCTGACCAAAGGCCTTGATAAAGCGTCCGCTCTGATCAAATACGAAGATGGAAGGGTGATCCGCTTTCTTCGGATCACCCTCATGGATGACGTACAGACGGTTCTCCGGATCCACTGCGACGTTGTGGGTAATCTGCCAGCTGTACTGTGCCGGCAAATCAGCCCAAGCGTGGTCAAACTTGAATTTCAGATCGCCTTCGCCGATCACTCCCTGCGCCATCGAGCGTTTCGCCGTAAAGATCGCCGGTGCGGCGATTGCTGCAGTGATTCCGGCATTGAACCGCCGGCGTGTGAGAGTTTTTGTCGCTGAAGAGGCTGCGAAGTGCTTCTTTGCCATGATCGGATCGCTCGTGGGAAGGGGAAACGAATCGGATCCACAAATTCTTTTGATTCCGGCGCTCGTGAATCTCCGATTCGAGGCCGTTATGTTAGCCGACGTAACAAGTCGATGTCGGCTCACAAAGTGTCATGGCCTCAAAAGACTGTGCGACGAATGCTCGGCATCATGGCAATTTCTTGCCGATGCCAACGAAATTGAACGGCGAGCAAAGAGCAATCCAGCCTGACGCGGGCTTT
>JBCCOI010000302.1:0-8737 GCA_039025515.1 Planctomycetota bacterium | reverse complement strand
CCCAGCGACAGAACCCCAAAAACAAGAACGCCACGATAGATGTCTTCGAATTGAAGCCCCGTGGGAATGAATCATGAGTCCGTGGGTGATCCTGTTTATATCCCCACGCACGACCCCTAAAGGGTGTCGTGGCGTGGGAATGAAACTGATCGGATGCCCACGGTGGTTTCCCCACGGTTTCCCACGGCGTGGGAATCGAGCGTGGGAAAAAGTGAGGGTGAATCCATGGCTGTAATCTGTAGTCGTCCGGGTTGCAACGTGCTGTTGCGTGATGGGTCGACCAAGTGCCCCAGGTGCAAGCGACCGAGCAAGAACCGTTCGGGCGATCCCTTCTATTCGTCGAAGCCCTGGCGAACGCTGAGACGCCAAAGGCTTCAAGCCGAGCCACTGTGTCGCCACTGCCACGAGCAGGGCCGCATCCGTGAGGCAACCGTCGCCGATCACATCATCCCAAGGTCGAAGCGTCCCGGCCTGGAGCTCGACTTCGACAACACGCAATCGCTGTGTGAGTCATGCCACAACAGAAAGACCATGACGAGCGATCGATGTTAATAGATTCCGCGTCCTGCTTCATTACATACATTCCCTGCCGCTCTGTGCAGTGGTGGACCCGGGGGGCGGGTCGGAAAGTATGGGAAGCGCGTCCCGTTAGCCGCTTAGGCAGGTGTGCGCATTTTTTGGCACCACATAGGTGTTTACCTATTGGGGGGTTAGCAAGATGAGGGCTGACCAGGACTGCCCCGAGTGCGATGACGGCGTGATGGTTCGCTACCACACGAAGACCGGCAAGATACTTCGAACTCGCTACCTCAAATGTGACCGATGCGACCACGTCGGAAGCGAACGGTTTTTGATCAAGACCAACCGCAGAGGAAAATTGGTGTTTGTACCTCTCACAGGTAACGACTTTCTGGACCGAACGAATTTATGCTCAACAATGGGCGTAATCCACCACGGAGAACCTGATAGATGAAAGCTGTAGAAGAGTATCCCGAAGCATTCATTCCGATGCCCATGGTTTTGCCGCACATGTGCAACGCCGAGTTGGTTTCGTTGATGGAAGTTTGTTGCTCCTACAAAGAACAGTTTCCGTTCTACACCGCGTGCATCATCGCGTTGGTGCGTGACGAGTTCACGCGGCGCGATACGCCAGATGCGGAACCGGGAATGACTCAATGCCCTCTATGGGATGGCCCGCGTCTATCGGACTTGCTTCTTGGATCGTTCCATTTTGCAAGGCTTCCGTTTACTGAAACGACCCACCGATTTCTTTACGAATTCGCGATGATGATTGTTTCTCAGGCCACCGTTGAGCTTGAGAAGCATGATTGGTGGGGAACCAAAAAGACCCCACAGGATTGAACCATGTCCAAGTTGATGGAATTGCAAGAACGCCGGAACGAACTGGCGGCAGAGATTTACGAAGTTGGCGGAATGCTGAAGGAGGATGGCACTTGGCCATCGGATGCCGTTGAACGGCGTTGGGAATCAGCTAACGCCAAGTTCGATGCAGTTTGCGGCGAGATGAAAAGTGCGAGTCACAGCGACAACGTGCTTGGTCGAGTCGACCAGGTGAAGAACCTACAGAACAGCCCAACCGACCCCGAGCGGGCAAAGCGGATCATCCAATCGCAACACCCGGGCCAGCCCCGAGTGGGAGCCATCGAGCGGTCGGACCGTCCGCAGTTCATGGACGCAAACACTGGAAAGGCCCTTCCGGTGATGATGCCAGGTGATAAGGCTGCAAATCTCTACGGTCACTCCGAAGGACTTCCTAGGCTTGGTGCTGTCGTCGCTTCGAAACTGATGGGGCGACCCATTGGAATTTCTGAGGACCAGTACATGGCATCAATCAGTGGCATTGATGGGCAGGGAAACCACGCAATTCAACCGTCGTTGTTCCCGCAGTTTCTCGACTTGGTTCGAGAAAAGATGGTCACGGTAAGCGCCGGGGCGATGCAGTTCACTATGCCAACACGCGAAGTGACGGTCGTGAAACTGGACAGCGATATGACTGCCGAGTTCCGTCACGAAGGCAACAAGTCTGCCTATACGGAAGCGGGTTTCGGGACGTACTCGCTTCGGGCTAAATCTCTGGCTGCTCTCACTAGCTTCACCATCGAGCTGGACATGTTCGCTCCGAACCTCGTTGACTTCATCGAGCAAGTCATGACCGAGGCAATGGCTCAGGCGATGGACCGGGCTTGCATGTATGGCACCGGCGAAGGTCCAGAACCACTGGGTGTTATCAATACCCCTGGAATCAACGAAGTTGCATCGGTTGGAACTCCGACCGACTACAGCGAAGTCACCGAAGGCGTCGGAAAGATTCTCGATAAGAACTACGACGAGGAGCAAGCCGGAAGCCTTGCTTGGATTCGCCATCCGCGAGATGCACGCACGTATCAAGGATTGACCGACACAACCGGCCAGCCACTGATGCCAACACCATGGGCTCAAGCTTTGCGAAAGATGAGCACGACCGGACTGCCCACCACAGATGGCGCGGGCAATAACGAGTCCACGTCGGTAATTGGTGACTTTTCCAATCTGCTGATTGGCTCAGTTAATGGGCTCCGCTTTGAGCGATTCAATGTCGGCACCACTGACAAAGGAAACGCACTTGAAGAGGGTTTGATTCATGTTCGCATGATGGCCTTCATGGATTGCTGCGTGCTTCGTCCAGGATTCTTTACCAAGATGACCGGCATTACGGCATCGTAACCAGCGAGAAAACCATGAATCTTTCAACAGCAGTAAAGCGAACCCGAGTATCCGATTCCGTTTCGGCTGGAACCAGCGAAGTCAACAGCGCAGCCGTCGACATGGTTGGATTCGACAACATCGAATTCGTGATTGCGTTGGGTCCAGTTGTGGCCGGTGCAGTAACGTTGGCCAAGCTTCAGACGAGCAGCGACGGGACGACATGGAGCGACTTGACTGGCACGTCAACAACTATCGCTGATACCGCCAGTAACCAGATTGTTATTCTTGATTGCTTGCATGTGGCCAGGAAGTACGTCCGTTGTGTTGTGACTCGCGGAACGCAAAACGCGGCGATCGATTCGATTGTTGCCCAGCAATACGCTGCCCGTGAAGAGCCGGTCACGCACGACACAGCATCGGTACTTTCGAGTTCTTTATTCCACGCACCGGAAGCCGCTGCGTAATCGTCTCTCTCCAGCAGCTCGTAGCTGCAAGTGCCTGGGCGGCCCGGTTGCTCACACGGGCCGCCCTTTTTTGAATTGTCCTTATTAGCTTTGGCGGAGCCGCCATTGTTAATCATCAAACCAAACGTGGTTGAAGCATGGGAATCGGCGAACTAAGCGTTGCGGTCACCGCGCGAACTCAAAAGGCAACGCGGAACATCACTTCCTTTCGCAAGTCGATTGGAACGATTCCGGCTGTCGTCTCACGTGCCAACGCGTCAATCGCCGGGATGGCGACTGCGGCCGGTGGACTGCTTGGCGTAGCCGCCGGCGTCAATCAGTTGCGCAAGTCGTTCGAGCGTATCGATTCGATTGCGAAGACGGCCGACAAGATTGGCATTGCAACCGAGCAACTATCCGGGCTTCGATTGGCAGCGAAGGAAACCGGAGTTGAAACGAGCGTGCTCGATACCAGTTTGCAACGCATGGTCCGCCGAATTAGTGAGGCATCCCATGGAACCGGCGAAGCGAAGAACGCGCTAGCAGAGTTGGGATTGAACGCTCAAAGGTTGGCTTCGATGTCACCGGACCGGCAGTTTCATCGACTGGCAAGTGCAATGGAGGACGTGAAGAACTCAGGCGACCGTGTAAGGCTTGCGATGAAGCTATTCGATTCCGAAGGCGTCTCGCTCATAAACACGCTCAAGCTTGGCTCTGACGGCCTTACACGCTACCAGAGAGACGCTGAGAAGCTTGGCCTGACAGTGAGCCGAATTGACGCGATGAACGTTGAGAAGGCCAACGACGCCTACGCTCGAATGGGGCTCACAATTCAAGGGTTGTCGAACACGCTCGCCGTTAAGTTGGCCCCGGCAGTCGAGTTGGTATCCAAAGGTGTCGCGTCCTACATGCAGCAATGGAAGTCTGGATTGCCCACCGTCAACAAGGGCGTGATGCAGATGCGGAACGGCCTGGCGTTCACCGCAGACGTCATCGAGGGCGTTCGGCGAAACTTCTTGTCGATGAAGGCGACGGCGCTTGAGTCGCTTTCCGGTATCACGCTTGGTGCGAACACTGCGACCAAAGCATTGGCGGAAACGTTGGATGCGATACCGGGTATCACCGCACGCAACCCGGCGGAGATGCAAGGCCTGGCGGACATGATGGAATCCATGGCCAGCCACGCGCGGAAACAAGCCGACGCGGCGTTTAGTAAGCCTCTGCCGTCCATGCAAGTCCACAAGTTTTTCGATGAGGTGGATAGCCGAGTAGCGAACGTCAAATCGTCGATGGATGAAGCATTCTCAAGCCGGACGATGATTCAGAGGGTCGAGACCATCGCCGGGCCGTCCGCACAGGGCGTTGGTGCATTGGTCGCGAATATCTCTCAAGGTCTCATGAGAGCCTCTCAGCAGGCCGCAGGGACCATTGGCGGCGTCCTCGCCCAGAAGCCAATCCGCATCGAGATGACGCAGGGTGGCGAGCGCGGGAGCCGGGAAGAGTTCAACCTGCTACGGCAGATTCAGCATCGAGAAGCAAACAAGTTGGCTAACGAGACCCGAAAGCAAACCACGGCTTTGACCAAAGCTGGACGGCTACTTGAACGGATGCTTGAGAAGCTGGACGACAGCGATGACAAATTCGACCGGATGGTGCAGTTGCTGGAGAATGCCCCGGTAGTGGAGGCGAGTTGAGGTACCTTCGGATGCCGCATCCCGCGCGTACGCGCGAGGTGAAACCTCACGCCGGCGTGAGCTTTCGTAGGCGTCGCAAGTCGCATCCCGCGCGCACGCGCGAGGTGAAACCCCACAACTTGACTCGGCACACCCGCTAGGCAATGATGCGGGTGCTGCCGAATTGGCCTAGTAACCGATTTGGCTCGGCCCTCGCTTGTTTATGTGAGGGCGACGAAGCAAAAGAACTACCTATCTTTCAGAGAACGAAAATGGCAACGCCGCAGAATTTGGGGGAGCAATCCCTAGCTGTGACCCAGTACAGACTGGCGAGCAACGGACCCGACCGGGAGTAGTTCCCCGGTTACTACCAGGTTCTGCGGCGTTGTCGTGCGCGGTCATCTGGCCGTTGCACGGGGAGAATCAATTGATGATTCAGTCACGAGACTTGTCGGATGAGTACGACCGAGCCGTTGAAGGCAAAGCGTTCTCAAAGACTTACCTTCGCATCATCAAAAACGCGGTGGTCGGGAGGTTCATTCGGGCACAAACCATGCCCGATTCGGACTACTGCGATGCTGACGTTGAGGATGTGATTCAAGAGGTCGCAATCAATCTTCTTAAGTTTTTCCAGCGCAAGGATTTTCGAATGGAGTGCGATGCCGAGCAGAAGTCGCGATTTCTTGTCCAGCTCGCTTACAGGTTCAGCATCTTTGGAGTCTGGCAGTTCTATCGCTCCAAGCTTCACACGCGGAAGGTGAAGAGCCAGCCAAAGATCTTTCTTTGCGAGATGAAGATATTTCGTCAGATGCCCGAGCCGGAAAGACCAGACCCGCACCGATGGGAGTCATTCGTTTATCAGGTTGAGCTGAGGATGCCTCCCAAGCGGGCGAAAGCAGCAATCTCGCTTGCGTCCACAGATACCATCGCAGACGCAGCGAGGCTTGCGGGCATCTCCTATTCGAAGATGAATGACTTCGCCCGCTTCTTTAGGAGAACGCTGCCTTGTGATCCAGATGGTTTGCTTGGTGGCTTGGAACCACGCCTCTGTGTCGTGTGCGGGGATCGAATTCGTAGCAATGCCCACAACGCAAAGTACTGCTCTGCGGAATGTCGCGATCAGGTCGAAAGGCAAAAACTCAGAGAGTGGAAGGCAGCAGCAAGAAGACGATTAAAGGAGGTCGCGTGATGTTGCAGCAAATGGAATACGTCGACGACTACGACCAAGATGACGAGCCCGACTGGGACGAGGTCGACGAAACACGCCGCACGGTCTACATCGAGATAAGGGACGCAAGCGGTGAGTCAATCACGGATTGCTTGTTTGAGTACCCAGAGGACGAGGTTGAATCGCTGGTGAAAATCTATCTCGGACTTGAAGTCTGCCTTCGAGGGAACTCCGAAGGGATCTACCCAGTGATTCGAAGACGTTCCGTGTAACCCCAACCTGAACAGCCCGCCGGGTCTGGTCTGCGGTCACTCGCGGAACGCTCGGCGGGCTTTTCTTCCGTCACCAACCAACCGTTACGATCATCGTTACGGTTGCCCATAAAGAGACCCACCATGGCATCGATCCTAAAACGAAAGAACGGTCGAAAGGCAATCCAAATTTGCTGCCCCGATGGACGGCGGCCGACAATCAACCTCGGCAAAGTCGACATGGAGGCGGCGAAGACTGCGAAACACTTCATCGAGTCCATTGCATCGCGGCGTTGGAGCGGTTCCGAACCGACAGCCCCGCAAGTCGATTGGCTCAACAAGCTATCCGATGAGCTTCACGACAGGCTGTCCAGTGCGGACATCGTCGACGCGCGAGTGCAGGAGCCAGACGCACCCGTTACGACGCTTGAGGCATTCACGAAGGACTACATCGCCAAACGGACGGACTTAGGCCCGAGCACCGTCACCAAGTACGACAACACGCGGCGGTTCCTCGTCGAGTTCTTCGATGCCGATCGCGACATTGCCGCCATCAACGCGGCAGAGACCGAAGACTGGCAACGATGGATGAAACGCTACGTGTGGAAGCGTGACAGCGACGGTAAGCCGCTCAAGGTCCTTGCGGAGGCAACCGTCTCGAAACACACGAAGCGGGCTAAGACGATGTTCTCGTACGCCGTGAAAGCGGAGTTGATTGACGCGAGTCCATTCGATGACTTGAAGGGCGGCGACGAATCAAACGGGGAGCGTGACTACTTCGTAGAGCGTGACGAGGCCAAGCAGATCCTTGAATCATGTCCGGACCACATGTTCCGGCTCATCTTCGCACTGGCTCGCTATGGCGGATTCCGGGTTTGCGAGATGCTCGCTCTCGAGTGGAACCACATGGACTGGGAGAATCACTTCATCCGGCTCCCAAAGGTCAAGACAAAGGCCCGCGACGTTCCGATGTTCGAAGAGTTGCGACCGTACCTTGATGAAGCCTACGAGCGAGCCCCAGACGGCCAGACACGCATCCTCGCACGCTTCGATGGTCGCGCCAACTTGGACACCATGATGGACCGTCACATCGTCACAGCGGGCGTGAAGCCATGGCCAAAGACGTTTCAGAACCTACGCGGAACGAGACGCACCGAGCTTGAGGACGAATACCCGAACCACGTCTGTAACGCGTGGGTTGGTCACTCGAAAAAGGTCGCGCGGAAACACTACTTGCAGACCAACGAGAAGGCCATTCGCCACCACATCATGAAGGCCATCGGAGCCGATGAAAAAGCGCTGCAGAATCGTATGCAGCAGGGTACGGAATCGGGCGGCAGGGAGCGACAAAACTGCAGCGCTTGAGAAGAGAAACCCGGGAAACACGCGTTTTAACGGGATTTCAGCTCCCCCGGCAGGACTCGAACCTGCGACAAGGCGGTTAACAGCCGCCTGCTCTACCAACTGAGCTACAGGGGATTCGTGGAGGACGTGTGTCCCCCACTCGGGTCGCGAAGTCTACTTTCTGCCAGAGGACGTCGCAAGCTCTCTTTCCATGCGAGAATTCACTGGCAAAATCGCAACGCCGTCGCCTCAAATAATCCGCCAGCAGATGCTTGCCCATTCGACCGAAAGAGTTGGAATTGCGGTACGGTTCCATCATCTGGAACGGATATGGTCCGAACAATCAGATGGAGCTTGACCGTTCTTCGCACCTGCGAGAGAGGTTACTTACTGAGTGCAGGTGCGAGACGCAGCGGCCAAAGGCAAGATCGAACGCTTATTCAGGCGTGTTCGTGACCAGTTCTTGCGGCAAACGATACGAGACGCCCGTCGACCTGCGTCACCGCAAAATCCAGCTCCGTTATGAGCGTCATCGCGACGGAGCGGTGATCGTCTACTCAGAGGACCGCCGCATCGGCAAAGCACGCTTGCTGCTCCAGCCCTTTCAAACTTCACTCTTCGAACTTCAAACTTCCCACTTCAAACTTCCAAACATGATCACGAAAGATCTACTTCGAGCGATTCGCAACGACTTGCCGATGAAATTAGTTGTGACCCGTTTAGGCCGTCACGGTCCGAGATCGAAAGAGTTCGAAGGCTACTTTCGATTTCAGTGTCCCCACTGCGGCGAACTCCGCGCGACCGTGAATCCGAAGAACAACTTGGCTCATTGTTTTAGCTGCGGCAAGAATATCAACATTGACTTGCTGATGCTACTTGGTCACGACTTCGTTCCATCGGCGACAATCTTGGAAGGTTGGCTGAACCAGTACCGTCGAGAGCTGGGTCATCCACCTCTCTCGACGCAGGTCATGCCATCGAAGGCGAAATAGGCTTCAGGCTACCGGGCCAAACGCATCGCACGCGTGCACCACTCGTCGAGAAACCTTCCCGCCCAAAACGAACTGCGGTAAGTCCAGAAGCGTTGGAAGTCCTCTCGCATCAGATACGCACGAACGCTTCGAAGATTGTATTGAAGTAACTCCTTGAGCT
>JBCCOI010000301.1:0-8759 GCA_039025515.1 Planctomycetota bacterium | reverse complement strand
CGTGACCGTTCGCGCCGATCACTCCCCGTGAATACCACCAGCCGTTTCTTGACGTCCCCTCCTGCTCGGTGAAAGGCCGAAAAACAACCGGCAAGCCCTCCCTTTCCAACGCGTGAAAAAACTCCGCCATCTTGTCTAACTGAAATCGCCACCGAAGATTCTCAGGCGTGCCTTCGCGGAGAATTCGGTCCAGAACAATATCCTCGCGGTTGTAGCCAGGATCTTCTCCACAACTTCGGAAGCCATATCGCGTCGCTAGCGGAGCCCACGGCGATGCCGAGACATGACTGATGCCCCCGGCTTGGTGCCACGCGACATAAGTCTCAATCAGCTTCTTTTCGTCATCCGAGACGATGCCGTGTTTTTCAACCTCGAATCTTTCTCCATCCGGACGCGTCCACCCGTCATATGGCTCCCCCGCGGCGATCCAACAATCAATCAGCCCAACCGTTTGGCCCGTTCGACGCTTGATTTCGTCGACTTCCCGCATCGAAAATTCCCAGGGCCCCATCCCTCGGGCAAATTCTTGCCACCCGCTCCAACCGATCGCTTGGCCACCACCACAAAAATGCCCCGCAATGATCTTGCGACCGCGAGTCGCATCACTCCCAAGCGTCTCAAGAAAGCTTAACAAGGCCCGCGTTTCCGTTGTTGCCGCCGGGTTACAAGGCTCGGCCGCATTTATCGGGTTGCAGAAGATCGAAAGGCCAAGAACAACCAGTGCGAAACCTCGGTGTCGTGGCGTCATCATTCAAGTTTGCGAAGGAAAGGAAAAAACGGCCCATCAGTTAGCGGCGTAGTCGACAAGGCGACGAGTCCTAACATCAACTGTCGGTCGCCACACCAGCGGCCGAATCGGCGAGTCTACCTCAAGCGAATACGGTACCCCAGACAGAACACCGTTACTGAATTCCGGTGCTCCTTCCGGTTGTCCCCCAATCGCATTCGATCTCCTCGCCATCTGCACGCTTGCGTTCGGCTTTCTCGGCGAGGAACATCGGTGTGTCCGGCAGGCGACGAACCCGACGCTCCGTGACGCTCGAAACCGCCACCCGAATCAACAGGAGCATCAAGCCGACCATTGGAATGATCACCAAGTTAACAGACGGATCAAACGAAAGCTGTACAAACAAGATCGAAAAGGCGACGTACGCTGTTGCCCACAGCAGTGTCGAGATACGAAACCGGCGTGCGTCACGAAAACCCCGACGGATCGTGCGATGGTCAAACAAATCGCGAAAACCGGTAACCGTCTCGCGACATGCGAAAACAAGCGAAAATCCAAGCAACCCGACGATGGTTGCCAAAGCAAGCGTTAAGGCGTAAGCATTCCACATGTTGTGAGGAACCACCAATCAATGAGCGGAGTAGTGGACGAGGCAACGAGTCCTAACACTCAAGGACCGTAGTGGACGAGGTGACGAGTCCTAACACGCAAGGACCGTAGTGGACGAGGTGACGAGTCCTAACACTCAGGTAAAGTAGTGGACGAGGCGACGAGTCCCGACGCTCAGGATTCGTCGCCTCATCCACTACGGCTCATCCGAGTCGACGCATTAACTACCGGTCGACAAACCCACGCCCGACGCGACCAGCCTACCCCAAACGAAAGCGAAGCGCATCAGCAAATCCATCGCCGTGAACACTCGTGATCGATCAATCGGGTATCGAAAGCCGTTCGTGGCCAAAGCAACCTCCGGATGTAAGGTCCACGAATTGCATGAATGACACGAATTGCACGAATGCGCCGAGCACCGTTGCGAATCGGATCAGCTTTTGGGGGTCAGTGCACGTTCCCAAAGCACACGCGAATCGTCCGTATAGCCAACTGCGACTTTGACCCGAGTTACCCACAACGTCGGAATTCTTGTTGAAAGGGCGCTTTGTGGGATGTCGATCAGAATGACCGATGAATCACAGTGTAATTTCGGACATCCTGGCAATCGCATCATCGAAGCACGTCCCCGACGAAGGCGACAGTCCTTGACATTGGCGTTCAGCACCCGATTGCCATAGCGTACAACGAGTTCGTCCTCGAGCAATTCAACCTTCGGAATTCGGATTCCCAGTTCGTGACGCATTACTGCCGCGAGTCCAATGACGAACAGCGTGCCAGGCGTCAGCAGGCACAATCCGCCAATCAATGCCGACTGCCAGCCAATGTCACCATCCAGCGCGACGGTTGAAGTCACCAAACAAGAAAAACCAACGACAGCCAAAACGAGTACACGACGGTAGGTCCGTACGCTCGACTGGACAACCCCTGCGGGAACCGTTTCAACAAGCGAAGCAGTTTGCGAGGGCGACATTCAAAAACAGATGCACGAAATCACGCTAGACCTCAAACGGTAGCGGTAGCGGGCCGCCGCCAAGGAACGATGCCTTCACGACCCGTGTCACCAGCGGCTCCCGTTCGCAGTATGTTTGTCGGCCGTTGGGTTGAACGATTACTCGACCGGTTTGCAAATGCCACGACGGCTCAAATACCACAATCGCGAGCCAGTGACATTTTCAGCCCGCACCCAGGATAACACATCAGCTCAGGTACAGCGCATTACTACTCGCTGTTCGAAGATCGATCATTAGGTTGCTGCCACTGACACATGCAATACGCGATGAAGCCAGCAGCGAACGGTGGCGCGAAAACAAGTGCGGCGACGTAGGGAATGATACTCCAAGCATTCTTCAGCCCTAGATGATCGAACCCAAGCATTGAGGAACCAATAAGCACGAAGACTGCAGTCGCGACCAATCCGCTTGCAGCGGCCGAAATGAACCGGTTTGAGTTGACAAGGAAAATTGAAGCGAGGACTGGGGATGCGAGCAAACCGCAAACGAGTCCATATGGGATCGCAAGCACGCAAACAAACGCAAGTACGATAGGAGTCCCCTCCGACGGGGCATCTTTGACACCAGCACTCGCTGTGAAGACAAGGATTGCAACCCAGACGGGTAGCATCCCACCAGCAATTAAACTTGAAACGGCACGCGGAGGCATCGTCTGCTTATCAGGCGTCAGGAAAGCGGTGGGAGGGAAGCTGTGGAAATCACCAACACTTCCGGCTGAGCAGTCTGGACAGTTGCTAGACCGGAAGTCAACTAGCGTGTTGAAGACGGTAGATTCACCATGGGTGGAGCAAAATGTGAAAGCGAATTTGAAGAGCTGGCGATCGCATTTCCGCTCCGACCCACTTGAACGAGGGCCACGAACTTCGGCTTCGGGAACTCGAAAACAAACTCCCTATTTCGACTATGGATGGTCTGTGGTTAAAGCGTATCGGTCGACAATGTTGTTCGCGCGTATCACTACACCACGTTCGGTAGTCTGTCCGGTTTCGACCCATTGGTGATAGTGCACCACCTCATGTGCGACGGACGCTAGAAAACCGGCTAGTGCGTTGTCACGCCCGCGAGTGAGTCGATCGTCTGGATAGTCCCCAGTAGCCACGCGAATGTACGGTTCAACGTCTGGCTCCCAGGGAGCGAAAAACGTCGCAGTTGCCACGCCGCCGTCAATGGTCACGATTCGCCTGTGCGGCGATAGATAAACCGGGACGCGAACAGGAAATGCGTAGGACACTCGAAGCCATTTCGCAAAACGAATAGCCGCGCGTCGTACGACAGGGTTGCCGCGATGACCGCGAATTCTCAAACCGCCAGATCGTTGAGGCCGTGCCCACACAGTGCGTCAGTCCAAATGAGAGTCCCCTTTAGCACGATGTTGGAGTTTCGGCTGTAACCCAAATTTCTGTCAATCCCATGGATTCCGGCCGAGAATGTCGCGAGCCTCTCACGAACTGCCGCCCACAACAGCCTATCGAAGCAGCACGCCGTAGTGTGTCAGTGGTGCCAACGTTTGGATCATGCACAATTTGCAACCGACATGATTGTTCACCATACAGCCCGAAGCGGTTGCCAGTCTCAAATCCAAACTGCGTTCAATGACAATCATGGCCCGCGCCAAAGTCACCACCGAATGAGCAGGCCGATGCAGCCTGCCGATCCAGCGTTGTTGATGGGTTGGAACCGACGGCACAAATCCGGTAATGGCATGCAGACTGGAAGCCGAACCGGACGACACCACGCTTGCCATTCGAATCGGCTACGAGGCAGCGTTTCACGTTGGAGCGGCAACAACGTGAAGGCATGAGTTGACGAAAAAATCTGACTCAGTACTCAGGCTCGGTAAAAACGGCATGGTATCGAGCTACTCGAGCACGTTGGGATAGCACTGGGCTGTCAAAAGGTTCGTATCGACGTGCATTGACGAGCGTCGACCTTTGTTCTTTCGTCGAGCCCTTGTTGCGTTCAAAGAAAACCGATGCTATCCGATGCATCGCGAGCATATGCCTTGCACGCGAAATGACCACCCCCAATCAAGACAGTGAGACCGTACCATTGAAAATCCGAAGTGAAACCGCGTTGGCAAGTACAACCGCTCGCCCCGATTAAGTTCAGCGTCGCGGATCAAACGGTCGGCGCGAGAGATCGTCCATTGTCAAAACGCCCGACTCGCCGACTTGGATGAATCCGATGGTTTTCCGGGCGCATTGGCGGGCGTTGGCAAGAGTGCTCGGACAGCCTCCGGAGCGAGATCGGCACCATTGGGCCAACATACCGTCCCACATTCGGGGTCGAGGTAACACCGAGCAAAAAAGTTGGGATCAAACAATGGCTTGAACACAGGACCACGAAGAATCGGGCGTAGATCGACGGTTCCAGACAATCCATCATCGAACTCGACGTAAAGTGATGTCTGACCAACGACCTCGGCAGCGGCGATATGGAGAATTGGCATGGTTAAACCAGTGGATCAATCGAATTGAGAGGTTGAATGTTCGCCGCAAGTGCCCAGTTCGCAATCAATTCATCGCGATGCAATTTACACCACTCGGCTACCAATTTTGCTGCACGTCGCAGCTAACCCCCGATGAGTCGATCACCCGTCTGGATATCGACCAACGCTTCGTTGCCGCCGTAGATCGCGTGCAGATGCGGCCCGTTGTGGTCACCGTGATCGATGTAGATGGCGATCCCGTAGAATCGTGAAACTCAAGGCATCGTTAGTAAAGTCAGTCCAGAGTCATGGATACGATCAACCAGTGTGTTGGCTGATCGATGTCCGGGTCATCGTAGGTTCCCAACCATTCAGTGAGTGTCGGGTGAGGGACGCCCGTTGACATTCTCAAGTCGGTCACAAAAGAGTGGATTTACCACTCGTTTAGTGAAATACGAACGCAACAGATGTGTTCAGGTCAGGAAATTCAGAACGTCTCCAGATAGCAATGTGGATGGTAAGTTCTGCATCACCGCCTCAAGCGTGTCATTGTTTTGCCATGCCTGCCAACCGCTAAATCGGTCGCCCGTCTTTGTACCGATCATCGTAATTGGGCCATCCGTAGGCGCCGTCGTGATCCTCGACGCTCATGCTGCATTTCTTCGCAAGCGGCAAATCCTTAAAGCATTTGTCTTTCCGTGCCCGAATGAGAACGTCCTTCAACATCTGACCGATCGGTTCGGCTTGATCATCATCTTCGCCGAGTTTTCGCTTCTTCCCGTTTGGCAAGACCAGGTCAATTGATTCCCCGCTGTCGAATAGTGCATCAACTGCTTCAAGCCAGTGAGGGAATTCAAGCCGGTTCTCTTTGATGTACGACTGCCATTCACCGTCTGGATCCCCATCCGGACGTGTATCGAATACAAGTGCGACCCAACCGGCTTGCGAGACTTGAAACCCAAGGGTGATTTGAGAAATCGGGTCATCGTCTTCGCCGGGACCGTTATTGACGTAGACCGGGTAGTCAATGACACGCTGCTTCACGTGTTCATAAACAGTCTCGGTGTCGGCCTTGAGGTTGATCTTCATGGATGCTCTTCGGCAGACCGGTAGCCGTCACATGGGACGGTGGTTTTCGATTGGTAATCGCGCGACGCGGTCCTCCGTGTGGACGGCATGGCTACCTGTCAGCCTTGGCTCATGCGTTGACGCCAACGCGATGGATCAGTTGAAGAATGGAAAACACCGCCAAACTGAATCTAATCGTCGGTCACGCGAAAGATTACAACGTATGGAAACTTTGACAACATTGCACCGCGTGTTGGCGGATCGGTGAAACCAAATGATCCTGGGTGTTCACGAATGTCACGCAGCTTGCTTTGCAATGCTTCACGAAATCGATTGCCCAGGTCGGTAGCGATAGCATCGTAGTGCGAAAGAGCATCAGTGACATCCGACGGAAATTCGGTGCTGAAGCGTTCAAGGCGTTTCATCAACCTGTCGCCACATCTGCTCTTCCGTCAGACCCGCGTCGGGATCACGATCCATTGCATCGAAACGCCGTTAGGCTTCATCATGGACCCAATCCGGCAGCACGGGGGTGTCCCGCCGAGTCGCGATTTGATCCCAAAGTTCAGTCACAAGCTGTAGTTTCTCGCTAGTGGGGAGGTCGGAAAGGTCGGAAGCACGTACCATCTTTGGGTCTCCGGGAGAGTAGGGCTTGTTACATCGTAGCACGGAACGGAATGCGATCTATCCGGGCAGTAGGCCAAAAAGAGCCCCGCCATGGCGGTCGCATGTTGGGGCTTACTGCACGGATAGATCGTGCGTTGAACTTTGTCGCCTCTGGCGGACCTGCCAAACGCATTTGGTGCCCGTCACCAAAGGATCGATTGAACCGCGCAGTCTACCCGACTGACTTCGGCGTCGCCAAAGCCTGGCAGCAGTAGCTGGCATTCCGGCTCGGGGTCATCGCGTCGAGACGCGGGTTCGCCTCTTGCACTTTCTACCCGCGTTTCCAAGCACGAGGTCTCATCATCCACACCCTACTCCCTCTCCAAGAACTAAGTGAACGATTCCTTGGCCTTCGCTGCGTGCCAGGTCGGACTGGCGGTTGTCGAAATAATCCAGCAGTTCGCTCCAACTCGGCCTGTCACGCCGGGAGATCAGCCGAAGGCGATCGCCTTGGAAGTGGGCGCACGTGAGCGTCGATGAATCGCTGTTGAGGGTATGCCACGGGAACGAGTTGCGATTTCTTAGGCGGCTGATCGTCATTGCGAGATTGATGCCAAAGGCATCACAGCCATTAGCCGGTGGTAAGTTTGACGAGCCCGAAGCGAGTCGAACGCCACCTCCAGAAATCGGCGGCCAAAAACCATCGCCCTCGATTTCGGCGGCGAAGCCGCGGAAATCGAGGACGCCATGGAGGGTGAGCGTCACGCTTTCCGGAGGTGGCACGAACGCTCGCTGTGGCTCGGTTCGCTTACCACCGGCTAATGGCTTTGACCGCTCCGCGGTCGACTCCGGTTTCGCCACCGGTATTTGTTGACGCATAAAAGTTTCGGCGAAGGACCCATCATCAACGCTCACGAATGAGCGTCAACACCAGCGTTCCAACGGCCCATCGTAAACCCCTGCAACCGTTTTAATCGAACCAGCTGGTATCACGATTCAATGGTGCAAGCCAACCCAAAGAATGATAACGAGACGGCAGGCGGAGCCTGCACCTTCCCATTCGAAAGACCCACAAGGGGGTGTGAAGAAGGGAGGCGTTCGCTGTGAACCGAAAGCCGTGCGGGTCAGGATCGGGGGGACCGTTCAGGGGCCCGTATGGATGCGGGCAAGCCCCGTCTGCAAGAGGCAGTCCGCCAAGCGAGACGTGACAGTCGCCCGACTCTGAAAACAAGATGCTACCCGATGCGTCGCGAGCATGTGCCTTGCACGCGACATGCCAGTCCCCGATCAAGACGAGGAGGCCGTACCGTTAAAAATCCGAAGGTCACCCATGGCAAAGAGTACAGCCGATCGCCCCGATTAAGTTCAACGGTCCGCATCACCGGGTTGTGGAGCAGAGAGGCATTGGCGGTATAATGCCGAAGGCACACCGCCAATGTCGCGTAGCGGAACAACTCCGGTGCATGCCATGGGTATCCGCGTTCTGCGTGCGGCTTGCGAGTAAAGTCTGCAGTGTGCAGACCAGTTGGCTTCGACGACAATTAGACTCAGAAGGAGGCTGCCATGCCCATTGAGATCCCGCAGGAATTTGAGCCGTTTGTTGCATCGCTAGTCGCGAGGCGACGATTCTTATCTGAGCATGAGGTGTTGGCGGAGAGCCTGCGATTGTTGCAGGCACGGGAGTTGTTAGCAGAAGAAGTCCAAAAAGGCTTCGAGCAGATCGACGAAGGACAGTGCACAGACGGTTCCGAAGTATTCGCAAAACTGAAAGGCCGGCTTCAAGAGCGAACGGAGGGGTAGCCGTGCCATCATTTGTGCTGTCCGAAGAAGCGGAGCGAGATATCACGGCGATCAGTGACTACATCGGGCAGCGAAATGCAACGGCGGCCATCAAGATGCTGGACAGAATTGCTGAAACGTGCAGATGCTTGCGGAGAACCCTGAATTAGGTGAAGTCCGGCAAGGGTTCGGCGTTCCTGGTTGTAGGTCATTTACGATCAGCCGTTATGTCGTGTTCTTTCGCTCGAACGCCAATGGCATTGATGTGGCAAGGATACTCGATGCGAGTCGCGATCTTTGATTCGATTTTCAGACTGCGCAGTTCTGGTAACGAAATGCGATCTATCCGGGCAGTAGGCCGAGGAGAGCCCCGCCATGGCGATCGCATGTTGGGGCCTACTGCACGGATAGATCGTGCGTTGAACTTTGTCGCCTCAGGCGGACCTGCCATACGTATTCGGTGATCGTCACCAAAGGATCGATTGACACTCGCAGTTTACCCGATTGGCGTCGGCGTCGCCAAAACCTG
>JBCCOI010000300.1:0-8766 GCA_039025515.1 Planctomycetota bacterium | reverse complement strand
GCCAGATGGGTTTGAATGATCGCATCGTGGTCCTTCGCAAGCTGTCCAGCCGACAGCATTAACGGTTCCGTGCAGGAAAGTGCGTATCGTGGCGTGACCGCCGTCGCCATGCGTGCCGCCGGAGGGAACGCATCCAAGGTCATTGAGACTTGATCGACCAACAAATCGGTTTCCCGCATCAGTTCGTTCGGAGCACCGCGGTCGATCAGCGTCTGCCCGATCGCGCCGCGGAATCCGGCACTCGCGAAGGCCTCGATTGCCGCAACGGTGGCTTCATGTGAAACCGTTGCGTAGGCGCAAACAGCGGTGGTGCCGTGAGAGAGAAATTGGTCGATGACCCGAGAGACCATCGCGCGAGCGTAATCAACGTCGTTCCAAAGGATCTCCGCCGGAAAGATGACTTGCTCAAGCCACGGCAGCAGCGGCATGCCAACGGCGCCGATCGAATCGAACTGCGGAAGATGGACGTGCGTGTCAATGAAGCCCGGGCAAACCAAGTGGTTCGGACCGCCAAAGTCAATCGTCGACGGTACGGCACCGAACTCGATCGATTTGACAATTCCGTCTGCCAGTGTCACCACCCCGGGCGTGACTTGGGCAGCACGTGGACCGGGAAATCGAAGTATTTGCCCTCCAATGGTCGTCATTTGGTCCTCGCGTCAAAGATTGAAGTGGCCTCCCAGGCCGCAAAGTCGACGCATCTCGCCGAAACTCTGAGGTCCTTACCAGTTATGACAATGATGCCTAATTGACCGTTTGGACACCAGTATCCGCCCGAGAATGACTGTAGCGAATGAAACGGCTGCGACGAAAACAAGGATGAATGGAATGAGCGTTCTGGAGTTCCATTCGTCACGACCCCGATTTCTTAGTCAAACAGCAGGTGTTACCCGTGCACCGATCGAAACGTAGTTGGATTCACTCCAAGCAGAGAGGCGGCTTGGCGTGCGCGATCGCGCTGATGTTCGCGATCACATCCGTTTCCGCGCAGGCACCCGCCGAGCGTCCGGACCAACGATACCGAAGGGCTAGCGGTCAATCACCGCAGATGACGATGCCGCAGCGCGCGGCGTCGATGGGCCCGGCGGCTTATTCGCAGAACCGATACGCCTCGGGGCCAGCAGGCTATGCGCAGCAAAATCAAGTGCAACAGGTCTCGGCGAACTCGGCAGCGTCGATGCAGCTGCAGAAGCTGAACGTTCCACCGGAGCACGCGTCAGCAATCGCGACTCAGTTGAGCCTACGCTATCAAGACCTTCCTGGCGTCACGATCGCTCCGGACGCGTCGAAAGGTCAGCTTGTCGTGATGGCCCCCGCACCCACGCAGGCACGAATTGCCACCGAAGTCCGACAGTTGGTCGCGGGTGCCGTTCGCCAAGCAGCATCGGTCACCAGCGGTCCACTGACAAAACGACTGCAGAACATTTCCTGGCGCGAGTTTGAGCGAGATCTCAAACAAGTTGCCGGCCCCGATGTGCCCGTCACCAGCCGAAACAACGGAAACCAAGTCACATTTCGGTTGAACGTGACGCCGATGCAAGGGACGTTGGTGGAAGTCGACCGACGCACCAACCAGATCACCGTTCGAGCCCCCGAGCCGACACTCACTGCGTGGGACAAGATGATCGGTGCACTTGATAGTGTTCCCGTCCGCTACGATGACATCACCAAGGTCCATCGCCTTGAAAATGCGGAGATGGCACCGGTTCAGCGAACGATGCGGATGCTTCAGTTGCTTCGTGGCGATGATCTCGCGGCGGTCAACAACAAGAGTGTCTTTCAAAACGCCGTGATGCAGCCGCCCGCCGGGAATCCTCAGGCAGAAAACGCACAAGGACAGTCTGCCCGAATCCAGCCGGATACGGCCGACACGCTAAACGCTCTGGCCGACGCCGGCGGGCCACTTGGGAATGTAAAGATCGAATACGTACCGCAACTGGGACAGATCATCGTCATCGGTCCGACGCAAGACGTTCAGCGGGTGATGGAATTAATCAAAGTCATCGAGAGCAAGGCTGAGCTGTCGCAACCGGACTCCGAAGTCGTACCGCTCAAGCACGCCGATTCAAATGCAGTCGCCGAGTTACTGCAGCAGCTCTACGATGACTTTCTCTCCACGCGACAAGGCGATGTCAGCATTAGTTCGCTCGATAGCCCGAATGCGTTGCTGCTGATCGGTCGTGCCGAAGCAATTGCATCGTTGAAGGAACTCATCCAGAAGATCGATCAGCCCGTCGATGAATCGAGCCGGCTGAGAGTTTTCCGGTTGCAGCATGCCTCCGCGATTGATGCTCAAGACGCGATCCTGACGTTCTTTAGCACGCGTCCGACGTTGGATGACAATCTTCGCCCCGGTCTTGGGGCGCGCGTTCGAGTCTCTGCGGATTACCGCACCAACTCGCTGATCGTCAGTGCCGCACCACGTGACATGACCGAAGTCACGCGTTTGATTAATGAACTGGACGTTCAGGAAGTTCCTGCGACGAGCGAACTTCGCGTGTTCCCGCTCAGCAATACCGTCGCCGAAGACTTGGCGACGACTTTGACCGATGCATTCATCGGTGGCGAGGTCACCGGCAGCGAAGAGACGACGGCTCCTTCAACATCGCTGCAAATTGTCGCCGTTGATAGCGATGGCAAGAAGATTGTCGAGTCAGGAATCTTAGCGGGAGCAACGATTACCGCCGACCTGAACTCAAACTCGATCGTCGTGCGAGCCCCGTCGACGAGCATGCCTTTGATCGCGGAGTTAATCCGGCAACTCGATCGTGCCCCCGGGATCGACTCGTTGGTCAAGGTGTTTACGATCCAGAACGGTGATGCGACTCAGCTCGCGACCTCGCTCGAAACACTATTCGGTTCGGACGCGGCAACGAGCGGAACCCAAGTCGGCGCCGCAAATGCGGCGGGTTTGCCGGCCGGTTCCGCGGCGGAAGAGAGCACGCTCGTTCCGCTGCGATTCTCCGTGGATATTCGTACGAACAGCATCGTTGCTAGCGGATCGCTCGACGACTTGGACGTCGTTGAAAGTATTTTGCTCAGGCTCGATAGCGAAGGCTTCGCGGAGCGGATCACGGAAGTCATTTGGCTCAAAAACAACACAGCGGCCTTCGTCGCGAATGCGATCACGTCTTACGTGCAGCAAAGATCACAGTCGCAAAACCTGATCCAGCAGTTCCAGACGGGACTTGGACCGTATGACTTGCCGGACCGCGACCTGATCGCCATCCCCGAGGAGAATTTCAATAGCATCTTGTTAAGTGTATCGCCGCGACTGTATGAGGAAGTTCGTTCCCTGATCGACCGCCTGGACCGTCGCCGGCCGATGGTGCTGATCAAAGTTCTACTGGCGGAAGTGAACTTGAACGATGCCTTTGAAATCGGAACCGAGCTCGGTCTCCAAGACTCGCTCGTATTCAGCCGAAACCAAGCTCTTGGCGTCGGTACACCAAACGCGGCGGGTGAACTCACCAGTGCCAACGGAGCCGACGCGGGTGGCCGTTTCGGATCCAGCGGCTTCAATTTCAACGGAGCCGGGACGGCAAACGTGAATGATTTCGCCCGAGAGTCACTTGCGGGAGCAGCCGTTTCAACGTTCGGGCTTGGACAGTCGAACTCCGCAATCGGTTATGGAGGCTTTGTGCTCAATGCAGCAAGCGAATCGGTTTCGTTACTCTTCAGATCGTTGCAAGATGCCGGCCGCGCGCAAATCATAAGTCGTCCCCAGTTGATGACCGCGGACAACACCGAAGCGTTGGTCAACGTCGGACGGCAAATCGCGCGTTTCCGCGGCAACGACATCACCAACAACGCAATCTCACAGAACATCGAGGATATTACGGTCGGGTTGCAGTTGCTCGTTCGGCCCCGAATCGGAAGCGATGGAACGATTTTGGTAGAAGTCAACATTACCCGATCTGACCGAGATGACGGCGTGGGAACGGTCATTCCCGACGGTGCGGGCGGAACGGTTTTGATCGAAGACATCGTCGACACCACGGCTCAAGCAACGCTTTCAGTCTACAATGGTCAAACCGTGATCATGGGCGGGCTGATTCAAAAGTCACGGAACAACTTCAGCCGGCGTCTGCCTTACCTTTCGAACATTCCGATTTTGGGCAACCTGTTCAAATACGATTTCGAATCGGAAACGCGCAGTGAGCTTCTCGTCGTCATGACTCCGATGTTGGTCACCGGAGGGCAAGATCTGGAGTACGTCAAGCAAACCGAGTCTAGCCGCATGAGCTGGTGCCTGGCGGATATCGTCGAAGCACACGGTGACGTCGGATTGAGCGGCGGATATGGTCTTTGGGGCCCTGCAGTTGGACCGACAATCTACCCTGATTTGCAGCCAACGATTGATGGAGAGATCGTAGTTGGCGAATTGCCTCCGGGCGTGATGACCGACCGAGCTCAGCCTGCCCACGGTCAACCGCTCTACCCACCGGCGACGATGGAAGGCGGTTCGCTGTTGCAAACGCCAGGCCAAGTGGTTCCGCCTCCGGCGACCGGTAGCCCCGTCAGTCCGACGATCATTGATCAGTCACTGCCGGCCCCCGCAGCGGGCTCCGAAATGATCCCTCCGGTACTCAACCAGTCATCGTCGCGCACCCCGGCGGGGATGATGGATCGGAACGGGCAAACCATGCCCGCGTCTTGGCTCGGCGGCAACTGACTGCCGAAGCGAGATTTGAATGATCGCATCGGCTTCTGTGCCGATGCGATCCACCTAGCGAAGCCGTGAGTCGTCGCGGCGTACACGAACGATCTCTGTCTTCTCCAATTGGCCTTTCGATTTCATCCCGCAACGAAATCGATCGTCAAATCGAGAAGCCGTAGAAAAACCACTTGACCCAAAGCGGCTGATACCATGAACCGTCAAAGATTGATACTTCGCGGCGCTGTTTACCTGCCATTGGTCGGCATCATGTTCGCCACCGGTTGTGCTTCGCCGACGACGCGCGAAGACGCCAAACTTGCCAACTTCTTTTCGACGCCCGAGTGGCTCGGCAAGGCACCGTGGTCCAAGAAAGACGACGAGCCTCCGAAGCCTTATCCGAATCCGGCAAAGCTGGCCGCGACTTGGTCACCGGATGTGTTGATGCAGACTGGAAAGACACCGACACGAGGATTCGGCGGACGGTTGTTCTTTTTTGACGAGCGATCCAAGACGGTACCCGTCGAAGGAACGCTGACAGTCCATGGATTTGAAGTCGGCGCCGATGGCAAAGATCAACAGATCAAGCCGTTCCGATTTACACCCGAACAATTTACACGCCACTTCACACAAAGTGATTTTGGTGCCAGCTACAGTATATGGATTCCTTGGGATGCCGTCGGTGGCAAAGAGAAACGGATCTCCTTAGTCGCGAGCTTCCAGCCAACCGAAGGCAAGATCATCCAGGGCAGCCCCACCACAATGATCCTCCCCGGCGAAGCGAACGAGGCGAATGTTGCGTCGCCGAGCGACATGTATTCGAAGACCTATCAATCGCACCAAGATGCCGTCGTCCATCATGCGACTCGTCCGAGCGGATTGGTGACAACGACCATCAAACGCCACCGAGCCGACGAAGCCGGGTCGAGGGCGTTGGTCGGGAAATCTTTGCAAGAGCGTCTCGCCGCCACCACAAAGTCTGCCGCAACAACCGGCAAGACACCCTTTGTTGACATACAATCGTCATCGCCGGGGGCGGCTCTCGCCACGCAAACGCGGACCATTGATCGGTCCGTGCGTCCCGTGAGCGCCGTCATGCCGACCCAAGAAAGGGACGATCGCACGATGCCTCGCCGAGCAACGATGACCACCGGAGCGACCCCGCAACGGATCGGCACGAAGCGATAACGTTCGCCAAAGTACGTCCAGCGATGACAGAGTGAAATGAACCCCCACGGACCACGTAAGTCGAGGGCAAGCCAACGACCCGACGGACCTCCGTGGCGGGTCTTGATGCACGACATCATCTTTGAGTCCGAAACGCGGTCGGGTTGGACCTTTGATGTCGCACTTCTCGTCGCGATCCTGTGCAGCGTTACCGTCGTCGCGATTGAAACCATTCCTTCGATTTCCAGCCAAACGACGTCGATTCTTTTCGCAGTCGAAGTGCTGCTCACGCTTCTCTTCACGATCGAGTACGTCGCCCGCTTGATCTGTGCGAAGAATCCGCTTCGCTACGCGCTCAGTTTTTGGGGGATCATCGATCTCCTCAGCATCCTTCCCACCTACGCGGGCTTTTTCCTTTCAGATGGCAGAGCTAATTCCTTCGTCATCCTTCGTAGCGTCCGTCTACTGCGAGCCTTCCGCGTGCTCAAGCTGTGGAGAATGTTGGACGACGCGGAGGAGTTATCGCAAGCCATCTGGAAGTCGAGGCATAAAATTGTCGTCTTCCTGATCGTCGTCTTGGTAGCCGTTACGATCAGCGGAACCCTGATGTACTTTGTCGAGAATGTCCTACAGGCAGAAGACACGCAGTCTCAGTTCGATTCCATTCCGCAATCGATGTACTGGGCAATCGTCACCATGACGACCGTCGGCTACGGAGATATTGTTCCGCAAACAACCACCGGCAAGTGCATCTCGGCAACGCTGATTCTGCTTGGTTATAGCTTGATCATCGTTCCGAGCGGATTTGTGACGGCAGAACTCACTTCGCGAAACTCCACATCCACCTCAAACGACGTTTCATGTGAGCGATGCGAGACCAAAGGTCATCGTCCGGACGCGATCTACTGCTTTCTCTGTGGCGAACGTTTGGTAAAGTCCATGCCTAGGGACGCGACGTGACTGGACAGCGCCACGTTTGTCGAAAGTGCGTCAAAATCCTAACCCGAGGCGTAAGTTTTGCAGCTGCGCTTCTGCACCCGGCATTTGTTTTTCCCAACCCGACGCGTCAGCAAGGAACCAGTCAAGATCGATTTTTCGTCGCTTACGCGTCGGGTTGTGAAGAAAACGCAACTTCAAAAATGACGCGTCGGGGTCGGGGGTATGTTTGGGTTTACAGCGGCGCTGTCCAGAAAGGAACAAATGATCAAGCACTGCAACTTAGGGACATTCGTGCATGAATTGGGTGCACCACGCGGTACGTCAGATCGAGTCTGATTTCAATCGATCGGCGGACACTCATTTGATCCGTCTTCCGCCCTGCGGGGTCGAGAACGTCCAGATTTTTTTAAAAGATGAATCGAGCCATCCGTCGGGAAGCTTGAAGCATCGACTAGCTCGTTCGCTGTTTCTTTACGCGCTTTGCAATGGCTGGATACAAGAAAACACGCCCATCGTTGAAGCTTCATCGGGAAGCACCGCGATCAGTGAGGCTTACTTTGCGAGGCTGTTGGGACTGCCGTACCACACGGTGATCCCGGCACAAACGTCGAAACGAAAGATTGAGCAGATTGAGTTCCTTGGCGGCAATTGTCATCTGGTCGAAAGCAGCCAAATCTACACGAGAGCGGCTGAATTGACGGAGCAGCTAGGCGGCTGCTATCTCGATCAGTTCACCTACGCGGAACGGGCAACGGACTGGCGCGGCAACAACAATATCGCCGAGTCGCTCTTTCGTCAGATGGAGATGGAACCGAATCCGATTCCGACTTGGGTCGTTGTCGGTGCGGGTACCGGTGGGACGTCGGCCACGATCGGTCGGTACATTCGCTATTTCAGTTTGGATACAAAGCTTTGCGTCGCGGATCCGGAGAATTCGGTCTACGCCGAGTACTTTCGCGAGCGAGACCCATCCGTCCGCTGTGGAACGCCGTCCCGGATCGAGGGTATCGGTCGCCCACGCGTTGAACCTTCGTTCATTCCCACCGTGATCGATCGTGTCATCGAGGTGCCAGATTCTGCCTCGATCGCATGCATGCAGTTTTTGCAGAGCTTCATCGGACGGAAATGTGGTCCTTCGACAGGAACGAACTTGTGGGCCGTGTTCCAGTTGGCATCTGAAATGAATGCTGCCGGTCAGCGTGGAAACATCGTCAGCCTGATTTGCGATGGCGGAGAGCGATACAACGACACGTGTTATTGCGATTCATGGTTGAAAGCAAAAGGATTGGAACCCGAGCCCTATTTTGAGTCGGTCGTGAAATTCCGCCGTGATGGGAAGTTGGTTTGGTGAGCACAAGCGTTCCGCGTTGACGTAGCAATTGATCAGATTAAATCAACGGGTCCAGACGTCTTCTCTCTATCGTCGATCCTCGCGGGTTTGCTAACGTTCCCTGCAATGGACGAAATCCGCAACCCAACCGACGGGATGATGTGATGATGGATCGACGCGTATCGAATATTTTTTGGACGGTGTTTTTCGCCTTCGCAGCGACCAGTGCCAGTAGCTACGGGCAATCGCAAGTTCCCAGTCAAAGCCTAGAGGCGAAGCTTCCGGATTCGGGCCCCTTTAAGGATGGACGTGCCCTCGATGAATTTCAGCCACTCGGGAACGGCACCATCGCCTCAAGAGTCCTGCAAGCGGGTTCGATCCCGGTCGCTTCTGAAACAGTTCATTTCAAAATCCGAATCCTGTCCGTTGATACAGCGACGCGAGAAGCGCTGTATCGCTTGATTGGGAATGAGGGCGTCTCAACGCAGATCACGAAGTCGGCGAAGTTTGGCGTCGATTCCGAAAAACCTAACGAAGAGTCGGCTCGAAGCTCCTACCATGCGTCCCAACCCACCGTTGTCTCGACTGCACTCCTGGACAGCGAGTCTGCGGCTTCCGCTTCGGAATTGATTGCGACGAGCGATTCTTGCCAAGTGCTCGCTACGCCGAGTGT
>JBCCOI010000299.1:0-8783 GCA_039025515.1 Planctomycetota bacterium | reverse complement strand
GTCGGCTCACACCGTGTCGTGATCCGCGCGACCGATCCGTTCGGTTTATTCGTGGAGCAGACGTTTGACATCGAAGTGGTGGCGACGCTTCAAAACCGACCGCCGAACTTTGTCACCGATCCGGTCACCGAAGCGATCGCCTCGAGCGGGTTCGAAGTGACAACGGTGGGCGTCGGTGACTCGCCCGCCGCCGCCGCGGTGATCAGCGGCTTTCGCGGTCCACGAATCGTGACCGCCAATTCGGGTGACCAGACCATCGGAGTCTACGCAGGCGAAAATAGCGACCGCTTCGATGATGTGAGTCATGTTTCGACGGGACATCCGGTGCGAGAGGGACAGTGGGTCGATGCGGGCACCATCGTTGATTTCGGTGCTCCCGCAGCGAAACTCGTGACCGATTCCTACGACATCTCAACTTACGACCACGGGGACTTTAACGGCGATGGTCATCTCGACATCGTCGTCGGGCATCACTTCGATCACGCCAACGACTCCACCGTTGGGACCTACAAAACGACTGTCTTACTAAACGACGGAAATGGGTTGTTCGGGGAGCCGCTCGACCTCTATGAGCGGGAGATCTACGGCTACCAGACGTATGTGCGGTCGGTTCTTTCGGAGGATGTCAATTCCGATGGGCACGCCGATGTGCTTTTCGCGGAGTACCACAACGGCGGCACGTTGTTCGTTTCGCTGGGAAATGGCGACGGAACGTTTCAGCCGATGATCGAATCGTCCTACGAGGGGATCATCATCGGTGACTTTGTCGTCGAAGACATCGACGGCGATGGCAATCTCGATCTCTTTGGTCGCTCGTTTGCGCCCAGCGGTTTCAACCGAAGTTTGTTCTGGAGCCGAGGTTTCGGTGACGGTACTTTTGAACTGCCGAATGCATTCCGGGAGACGAGGGTATCCGGATTTCGTGAGACGAGTGCTCCGTATAGTCTCAGCGATCTGGATGGCGATGGCGATCTCGATTTCGTGATCTCCGGTGACTATCCACTCATTCAAGTCTTCCACAACGACGGCGCTGGTGAATTCTCACTGGTCAATGAGATTACGCCGCCGAATGGCTACGCGTTTTATGGAGCCGATTGGCTAACCGTGGGAGATTTTACCGGCGACGGTCATGACGATGTACTTCTTCACCATGTTTGGGACGGACAGCTCGACTTGATGGTGGGTGATGCAGGTGGAATCAACTTCACCTATCAAGACGGCAACGAGATGGATTTTCGGCCTGATAACTGGGCCATGGGCTACGAGTCAATGGACGTCGACGAGGACGGCGACCTGGACATCGTCTTTGGAGCAGAAACCGGCAAGCGCGGCGTCAATGTTGGACTGAACGACGGGACCGGTCACTTTCTGATCCGCGAATATTTTATCCCGGAAGTTTCGACGGATCTGAAGATTGCTTACACGGACGCGACGGTCCGCGGTGCGTTGTTTGGTGATTACAACGCGGACGGTGTGATGGATGTCTCCTACTTCACGACCGACAACAACTTGAGTGGGCAAACCGACGTGCAGTCCGTCGGGATACTCTTTGGAACTCGGCCCGGTGAGTTTGGACGCACGAGGACGAAAGCTTGGGAAACGGTAGCCTGGAACGATGCCGCGTTTCTCGGCGATTTCAGCGGCGACGGAATAGTCGACATTCTTGATACGGCATCCGATGTGACGGCACTCGGTCGCGGCGACGGCACGTTCGGCGATTTGATTCCTGCAACAGGCGTGCGACGACCCGGAGCGGTGGCCGCGGTTGCTGACTATGACAACGACGGATTGGATGATGTCGTTTCCACTCTGGAAGGCGGATTGTATGTCGGACTGTCCAATGGTGATGGAACCTTTGCCGTCAACCAGAACCTCGCGGGTGGAGGCTTCTACGGCTACAACACGATCGACCCGATTGATTTGAACCTCGACGGCTACATGGACTTCGTCGTCAAAGAAGAGGTCGGCAGATACTTTGAAGCGTACCTGAACGATCCGCTGAATCCGGGGACGTTCGCAACAAGTTTCTTCCATTCCCTGGGCGACGGATCCCAGGGGGTCAACGTTTCCAACTGGGAAGAGTCATGGGACGTCGGAGACTTTACCGGCGACGGAATCCCCGATTTGATCACGGCGAATCGCGACAACTTCACTGGCGGGCAGGTTTACGTCGTCGTGCTGGCGGGTGATGGAGAAGGAGGCTTCACACACCACAGCGAGCTGGCCGGATTTCAAGAAGAAAGAATGGGAGGCATCTACGGACTGGCGGTTGAGCCGGGAGACTTTGCCACCGGCGACATCGACAACGACGGGGATCTTGACCTGGTTGCCCACTCTTATCTCGGCGCACGTGTGCTGCTCAACGACGGTACCGGAAACTTTGAAATCTCTCACTGGCTGGATCCCGTTCGGACGCATCAGCGTGGACGGGAAAGCTGGCTCGTCGACTTTGATGACGACGGGAACCTTGATTTTGTCGTCGCCGTTGCAGCCGACATCGCCGGTTCTTTCTTATTCTGGCGAGGCGACGGCGAAGGCAACTTTGCGGTTGTCGATGGCGTCAACATGCAGCAGACGATCCTCGGTGTTCGAGAGCCTTTTGTCGACTGGGACAACGACGGGCACATTGATTTGGTCCTCAACACGACCGACGACTCGATTTCCTTTTACATGGGTCGCCGAGACGATTTGGTCGACATGATCGCGGTGGATCTGAATGGCGATGGCAACGAAGAAGTGATCGCGGTTCAGGAGCAGATGGAGCGGCTGCAAATCTTCGCGGGTGACAATCTTGGCGGGCTGACTCGGTTGCCGGATTTGCAAGCCGGTCGAGCACCGAAAGCGGTCACGGCGGCGGACTTGAACGGTGACGGACAGCTCGAACTGCTCGTCGCCAATCGCGCCGGTCGCAATATCAGCGTCTACAGTGGCAATTTAGATGATGGATATACCATCAACGACTATGCGGTTGCGGAGCCCGGAATGCTCAACTCGGGGCCGGTGGATATCCAGGCCCGCGATGTGGACGGCGATGGCTACGTCGATGTGATGGTCTTGGACGATACTGCGAATGCCCTGTGGCTGTTCCACGGCGACGGCGGTGACTCACTCGGCCAAGGCGTCGCACTCACACTGGGTGACCGCCCCGGAAGCTTCGTGATCGAGGATGCCGATGGCGACGACCAACTCGACGCAGTCATTACACTGCCGGGCTCGAACCGATTGATGATCCTCAGCGCAATCGGCTCGCAAGTTTTGGGGACTCCTCGCTACGTCGAGCTAAAGGACTCTCCATCGGATGTCGCTGTCTTGGATCTGAACGATGACGGCAACCCGGACTTGGCGACGACGATCAGCGGCTCGAACACGCTGAGTATTCACTACGGTCTGGGTAACGACCAGTTTGCGCGTGCACAAGAAATTGCAGTCGGCGATTCGCCGGATCGAGTCGTCGTCACCGATGCCGATGAAGACGGCCGCATGGATCTCGTCGTCACCAACGCCGGCGACAATACACTTTCGGTCATTTACAACCGGTTCGATCCAAACGAAGTCTATCGCTACGACAGCGACGCGATCGATCCGGACGACGATCCGCTGACCTACTCGATCGTCGAGGGGCCCGGCGGATTGATCATCAACTCGTCGACCGGAGCATTGCTGTGGGCGGCTTCACCCAGTCAAGTCGGCGTGCATGATGTGACCATCGCTGCTAATGACGGTCGCGGCGGAGTCGCAACCCAATCGTTCAAGATCGAAGTCGAGCCGGCTCGTGAGAACAGTGCTCCCATCATTGCGACCACGCCGGTACGAAAGATCGGAGCCAACGAAGATTTCTCCTACGCCGTTCAGGCGATTGATCACGACAAGCATCCGCTTCGTTACAGCCTGGTCGATGGGCCCGAAGGCGCGATTATCGACCCGACCACCGGGGAGTTGACTTGGGATGGACGCACACAAGCGGAAGCTTACGGCGTAGGCGGAGGTTTCGGATACATTTCTGTCCCCATGGCTGACTCTCTGAAGCCCGAGAGTATCACGATGGAAGGCTGGTTTCAGTTTTCCGATTTCACGACGTGGCCCTTCTGGCGGGAGGTCTTTCAGGAGCAAGGCATCCGTTCTTACGTGCTGGGCGACCAGACATTTCGAACGGACATCGCACTCGATGGCGAAACGATCCGGCTTTATCACGATGGACCCGCCGAGGTGGGCCGGTGGACTCACATCGCCGTGACCTACGATGCCCAGACTGGAACCGGCAGCTTGTACATCGATGGCCACCAAGTCGATTCGGCCAGTTTTTCGACGCCTCGACCGCTGGACACCACGCCGAGACCCACCAACGTCGGCGTCGGCTATCCCACCTATGCGAGCATCGATAGCTACCGAGTCTGGAATGTGGTGCGAAGCGAATCTGAAATCTTAGAGGGCCTGACTCGAAACTACGAAAACGAAACCAGCCTGATTCTCGATTATCGCTTCGAAGACAACTCAAATTACCGTTCGGTCCGGGATCATTCGATCTACGGCAACACCGGTTACCGAGTCAGCAACGGTGGTGAAACTCAAGTCGCGCCAGGGCTGACCGAGATTGGCTCTTACCAGTTCACCATCTCGGTCGAAGATGGACGCGGCGGAAGTGATGTGCAGTCATTCGCTCTTGATGTGGTTCCTGAACTTCGTGGCAGTCTTCGAGGCCATCTCTTTGAGGACCTCAACGGGAACGGCATCCAAGACGATGGAAGCGAAGAAGGTGTGCCCGCCGAGCCCGATTTGGAAGGCTGGCACCTGTGGATTGATGCCAATGGAAACGCCTATCCTGACCCTCGCGAGCATCAGACTCTGACAAGTGCCGAGGGCGATTACAGCTTTGACGATCTGCTGCCCGGTGAGTATTCGATTCATGTTTCACCGGTGGCCGGTTACCAAACACCCGACGCGTTCACAGCCACTGTGCAGCCCGAGATCGTTCGAGAACTCGACTCGGACGCAGTCCCGCGATACGACACAGCTTTGCGGCAACTCGCGATGAGTCAAGTCCGTGGTCGATTGCAGACCGAAGACGGTGAGGCGATCGCTTACTGGAAGGTCTACGCGGATCTCGACGAAGACGGACGGCGTGGCGACGATGAACCGATGGCGACCAGCGACCGCGATGGAAATTACTCCATCGCTGGACTATCTGCGAATCGCTATATGCTTCGCACGGACCTGCCGGCCGGCTGGGCAGATGCAGCCGGGCGACAGGGAATAACGGTCACGATCGGTGACGATGAAGTCGCTCACGGCAACGACTTCACCCTCCGACCCACCAATACTTCGGTAACCGGTGGTGTGCATTTCGTCACGCTACCGCCGACCGAAGTGGAGGCCCGCGAAACGTTCACTTACACGTCGATCGCAAAAAGCATTGGAAATTTTCCGATCGAGTACGATCTTTCGCTCGCACCAGACGGCATGGTGATCGATGCGACAACCGGGTTAGTTGGTTGGAAGCCGAGTATCGAACAGGTCGGCGAGCACCTCGTGATCATGCGAGCTACTTCGGAGGACGGCACGGTCGGACTGCATAACTTCCATGTTGAAGTCATCGCTCCTAACACACCACCAGCTCTCTCAATCCAGCTCCATCCATCATCGGCTTACGTCGGTCGCAGTTATGCAATCAACCTGGCAGCTCAAGATGCCGAGTTTGATGAGATCACTTACGCGTTGATTGACGGCCCGGCAACGGCCAGCCTCGATCCCACCAGCCTTGATCCGGTCACCGGAGAGCTTCGTTGGCAACCGACGATCGACGACGTCGGCCGGCACGTCTTTACGATTGAACTTCGTGACTCCGCCGGAGGCAGCAGCCGCACGGACTTGGCCGTCGAAGTTCTCGATCAACAGCCGTCTGTTACTCCCTTTGATATCACGCCAGTTCGAAGCCGCGTGGGAATCGGGCAAAACTATCTGGCACCGCTTCGAGGGACGGATGCTTTGGGTCGCCCTTTGTCTTGGACGCTCGTCTCAGGCCCGGCGGGTTTAATGCTGGATGCTAACGGTACGCTGCGATGGACGCCCGGTAACTCGCAGCTTGGCAGTCACTCCGTCTCGCTCGAAGCTTCCAGCACCGATGGTGAGACGGGTGCTCACGATTTGACGCTACAGGTGGTCGGCCATCCAGAAAATCAACCGCCTTCGATTCGTTCCCAGCCTCATCCGTCTGCCACGATCGACCGAGTCTTTGCCTATGATCTGGTTGCGAACGATCCCGACTTGGATGTTCTTGCTTACGCATTGCTTGAGGGCCCGGCCGGGATGAGTGTTCATCCGTCGGAGGGAACGCTGCGTTGGACTCCCTCGGCGGATCAACGCGGCGAACAATCAGTCACGCTGCAAGTGACCGATCCGGACGGCATGACCGACGAGCAAACTTTCGACTTGGCTGTCTCCAGCTTCGGCGGCCCGCCCAAGATCACATCACTCGCGCCGACCGAAGGAGCCATCGGCAGCGGTTACCTTTACACCGTGGCCGCCCGTGATGCCGAAGGCGACCCGTTGGACTATCGGTTGTTGACAGCTCCGGCCGGCATGACGATCACCGAAACGACCGGCGAGATCAGCTGGACGCCGACGGCGAATCAACTCGGAAATCAGGACGTCGTGATCGAGGTGAGTGACGGGATTGGAGGCGCAGCCACACAAGCATTCTCGATTCGGGTCAGTGAAGGTGTTCCCAATCAGCCCCCTCAATTCGTTAGCGCGGCGCCTCGATTCGGCTCTGTCAGTCAGCTTTACGGTTACACGGCTCAAGCCGCAGACCCCGAGCAGACGAGCGTCACCTATTCACTCGGCCAAGCCCCAGCCGGCATGACCATCGACGCTGTGACCGGTGATGTGCGATGGACACCAACCGGCGAGCAAGCGGGACAGTTCGTGGTCACGATTTTCGCCGCCGACGAAGGCGGGGCGACGGCGGTCGAGTCCTTTGAGCTCGATATCTTGTCGTCGAACAATGCACCGACCTTACAAACCATCGCCGATGTTGAAGCGGTCGCGGGAGCTCGTTTTCGACTCCAAGTCTTCACCGATGACGCAGACCGTGATCCGCTGGGCTATGAACTCGTTTCCGGACCAAGCGGTGCGTCGATCGATGCGTTCGGTAGACTCGATTGGTCACCCACGCTAGACGATCTCGGATCGCACGACTTTGAAGTTCGCGTTTCTGATCCACGCGGTGGGCAAGCGACACGCAGCTTCTCGGTGATTGTTATTGAGGATTTCGAAGGCCCACGCGTCAGTTTGATCGAAACACCCAACGATGCGAGCCGCAACATTTTGCCGTGGCAGGGTCCCTTCATTGTCTTCGCGAAGGCCATCGACGACGTGGCGGTGGCTTCGTTGACACTTTCCGCCAATGGACATGACATTCCGCTCGACGCGGCGGGTCGAGCGACCTTCCCATTTGACGAATGGTTCTTCGAAACCATCACCGCGACGGCGACCGCGACGGACACCAGTGGGAACGTCACGACTCGGACGATCAGCTTTAACTATGACGTTCCGGAAGGTTGGTCGACGAATCCGGGGCCCGAAGTCCCGACCGCGATCATCACCAGTCCCGCCGACAACGGGACGGCCGTGGGAATGGTTTCGATCACCGGGACGGCGGATCATGAAGACTTTGGTGCCTACACGTTGTCTTATCGCCGAGCCGATGAAACCAGCTTTACCGAATTCCATCGCAGCACAACGCCGGTTGTCGATGGAGAACTGGGAGTCTGGGACACGAGTTTGTTGCTCAACGACGAGTATGTGATTCGCTTGCAGGTCGCGACAACGGAAGGCACCGCGAACGTGGCCGAGCACCGAGTCGGACTGGCCGGAGATCTGAAGCTCGGCAACTTCCGGCTTAGCTTCACCGACATGGTGATTCCCGTTGCCGGCATTCCGATCGAGATCACGCGGATCTATGACACCTTGCAGGCCGATCGTGAAGGCGACTTCGGCTACGGCTGGCGGCTGGAGTACCGCGACACGTACTTGCGAGTCGGTTTACCTGAGAGCGGATTGGAAGACATCGGCATCTATTCCGCGCTGCGTCCCGGTGTGAAAGTCTTCTTGAACGTGCCCGGTCAAGGTCGACAAGGCTTCACGTTCAACCCAGACATCCGCGTCTTACCGGGTTGGGGCGGCAACAACTTGGTGCTCGCGCGGCCACGTTTCACACCGGATCCCGGTGTCACCAGCACGCTGGCAACGGGAACCAGCGGCTATTTGCAAGTCAACGAACTGGGCGAGCTCTACGCCCCCGGAGGCATCCCCTACAACCCAGCCAGCCCCGATTTCGGCGGTGCGTATGTGGTGACGACGCGCGATGGGATCACTTATCGTGTCGATGGTGCATCGAGAAAGTTGACTTCAGCCACCGATCGAAACGGGAACCAGATTGAGTTTCGTGAGGACGGACTCTTCGTCGATGACCTGGCGATGATTGAGATTCGTCGTAACGGCTCAGGGCAAATCACTTCGCTCACGGCGCTCAACGAAGATACCATTCGATACATCTACGAGAATGATCGGCTGACAGAAGTCGTAGAAGTCGGAGACATTCGCACGACAATTGACTATGAGGATGGCGTCGTCTCCCGCATCACAGATCCGCTTGGTCGTGCGATAAGGCGATTGGAATACAACGACGAAGGACGCTTGATAAGAGCATTCGACGCCGAGGGTCGGGAAATCTCATACGATCACGATCCGGATACTCGGCAAGAGGTTGTGACGGATGATCGCGG
>JBCCOI010000298.1:0-8795 GCA_039025515.1 Planctomycetota bacterium | reverse complement strand
GAGCACATTTGCACGTTGTTGACTCCATCGATTGCGGTCGGACCCTATGTGCTATCGGACCCAAGTCGCGCGGAGTTGACCAAGAAAACCGGTTCTGTGGCCGGAAGAAAGGGCTAGGAATTTGGGCAAACCTTGACGGTCGTGACCGAGACATTTCCACAAAACCGAATGGTATTGATTAAGTGTCGAGGGGTCAAAAACTGACCTGTTTTTGACGTTTCGTCACAACGCAGCATGATGACGACGTTGACGATGCGTCGCCTATTGATCTGGCGATGCCATCTGCCGAATAAACGAACGAATTCGGCCTTGTACTTCATCAACGTCAAACGTCAGAACTGATCCGCGCCCACCGATTCCTCAAGCAGCGGCGGTTCGCATAAAACCGGGGCTATCGCCGGCTATCGTCCATCGGCTCAGGAAGCACGAACCCAAGTCCAAACACTGACGCTGCAAGGGTCCTTCATGGATTGAGCCGCACGGCGCTAGCCGCGGTTTCCGCAAAACATCGGCGTTATCACCCATCGGCTCAGGGAGTAAGAACCCCAAACCCAAGAATTGATGAAACGCTAGGCCACGGTGCCCGCGGAAGACTGGTGGAGATCGAGTTCCAGATTCTCGCCGCGGCCGATCACGACTAAGCCGCTATCGGTGATGGTAAAGCCCCTTTCGGCATCGGCCATCGGATCGAACCCGATATGAGTCTCTGGCGGAATCCGCACGCCCTTATCGATGATGACTCGGCGAAGGCGACTGCGGCGACCGACGTCGACGCCGTCGAACAAAATGCTCTCCTCGACGGATGCATAGCTGTTCACGCGGACGCCCGGGCCAAGAATGCTCCGTGAAACATTACCACCGCTCAGGATGGCTCCTTGGCAAACGAGTGAATCCAACGCCGATCCACGACGCGTCGATACACCCTCACTTCCGAACACGAACTTCGGAGGTGGCATCATTGGCTGGAAAGCGCGTACCGGCCAATGGTCGTCGTATAGATTGAGCTGTGGATCAACATTGATGAGATCCATCGAAGCTTCGTAATACGCGTCGATCGTGCCGACGTCGCGCCAATAGGCATCTGACTTTCGGTTTTCGTCTAGAAAAGGAAACGCACAGACGGTGTAGTCATTGATGGCTCCCGGAATAATGTTCTTCCCGAAGTCATGGTCGCTATCCATTTGCGTCGCGTCGGCGCAAAGTTGTTCGTACAAAAATCTCGCATTGAAGACATAGATGCCCATCGATGCGAGGCAAATCTCTGGATCTTCTGGCGTGGGTTTTGGGTCGTTTGGCTTCTCTTCGAACCCGATGACGCGATGATCGAGGTCGGTCTGCATGACGCCAAACTGACGAGCATCCTCGCGACCGACACGCAACGCTCCGATCGTGATGTCGGCACCACGACGGCGATGAAACTCCACCATCGGCTCGTAATTCATCTTGTAGATGTGGTCACCGGCAAGCACGACGACGTCTTCCGGTTTTTCACGTTCGATGGCGTAGATGTTTTGATAAACGGCGTCGGCCGTTCCCGAATACCAGTTCCCCGCGATCCGCTGCTGCGGCGGGACAACGTCGATGAACTCGCCGAGCTCTCTGCAGAAGTAGTTTCGCCAAGCGAGATTGATGTGCCGGTCGAGTGATTGGGCTTTGTACTGCGTCAACAGAAGAAGCCGACGCATTCCGCTGTTGAGACAGTTGCTGAGCACAAAGTCGATGATGCGGTAGAGTCCGCCGAAGGGGACGGCGGGCTTCGCGCGGTCGCGCGTCAGCGGTTCCAATCGGCTGCCTCGGCCGCCCGCCAAGATGACAGTCAACGTGTCTCGCATCGAGATTACTCCGCTCCTTGGACGCCTTTTTGCCGGGAAGTTGGCTATTTTCGGTCAAGAATCCCAGCGAAACCGACTTTGAAATGGAAGGATGACGCTGCGGCGCTAGCATAACAAAGTCAAGCGTGCGGCGTTTGACGATGAGGCGACTCCCAGCGAAAGCCGACTGCACGTTGGCTAAAGGCGGCTAGCGGCTTCGCGTCGTCTTTCGTTCAAACGTCGCTTTGGCCGTTTTGGTTGGTCCGCGATTTGCATTTCGCATCCGCCCCGCCACTTTTTCCGAACAATCTGGCAAGCGATCGAGTGTTTGATCGATGAAAGGATGGTCGGAGGCGGGGCAAATCGCCCGTCGTCATGTTGAACCGATCGGCAACTCAGTTTGTAGAACATGACAAGGTTGTGAAAAGTTTTCCGTTTGGAGGTAGTTGCTCATGCAAACTCAATCAATGAAACGACTCACGGCGGTCTTAGGCTTGGTCGTTATTAGTTCGCTTGTAACAGCCACGGTTTTGACGACTGCGGAGCTCCTCCCCAGAACGACCGTCGCTCAGGACGGCATCGGCATAATCGATCGATCCGCGGACGGAACCGGGGGGCAGTACGGTGAGACACAGTCGCCCATCCCGCCTCAAGATCTCGCCGCGGCTAACAACCTTTCGCGCACCTTTCGTAACGTCGCGAACTTTGTGAAGCCCAGCGTCGTTTCCATCAATACGACGCAAACGCAGATGGTACGCAGTCGATTGCCGAGGGGTTTTGAGGACTTCTTCGGCGTGCCTCCGGTTCAAGAACGTCGCGCCGAAGGCATGGGAAGTGGCGTCGTCGTACGCAGCGACGGATTCATCCTGACGAACAACCATGTCGTCGAAGGCGCGGACGAGCTCGAAGTCGAGTTCAGCGACGGTAAAACTGCGCGGGGCCGAATTATCGGCACCGACCCACAGACAGACTTGGCCGTAATCAAGGTCGATCGAGCGGGGTTGAAGGCGATCCCCTTCGGCGACTCCGACGCGATTCAGGTCGGCGACTGGGTTCTGGCCATCGGAAGCCCCTTTGGACTCGACCAAACGGTGACGGCCGGAATCATCAGTGGCAAGAACCGTGTTCGAGGAATCGTCGGGGACGGTGAAGGCTTTGAGGACTTCTTGCAGACAGATGCAGCGATCAATCCTGGTAATTCCGGTGGCCCGCTGGTGAACCTGCGGGGTGAATTGGTCGGGATCAATACGGCGATCATGTCACGCAGTGGTTCCAGTGCCGGAGTGGGTTTTGCGATTCCAGCTACGCTCGCCAAACCGGTTCTCCGGTCGATCATCGATAGCGGCACCGTTCGTCGTGGTTTTTTGGGAGCGCGGTTCCTACAACTCAACGAAGAACTGATCCGCGAGTACGACTTACGCGTTGAACGTGGGCTTTTGATCGAGGCTGTGCTGGACGGCATGCCGGCCCAACGCGCGGGTATCCGGCCGGGAGATGTCGTGATCTCCGTTGACGGTCGCCCGATGACCACCAGCACACAAATGCGAAACTACGTGGCAAGCCGTCCGCCGGGTGCCAGCATGCTGATGGAAGTCAATCGCGATGGCGTGACGCGCAAGATCCGCGTCGACTTGGAAGAGCGGACGCAGGAGACGATGGCTCAGTTTGACGCCGGCGAAGTGATGGGGGCGACGCTCGTTCCCGTGACGGAGGCGACGGCGAAGAAGTACGGCTATCCGAATCTCGGCATCGGACTAATCGTCACCGAGATCGAGGACGGATCGATTTCGGATGAGGGCGACCTGCAAGTCGGAGACGTCCTGCTTTCAGCCGCCGGTGTTCCGCTCGATTCCGCACGCAAGCTTGAACTGGTCCTGGAAGCTTCGAAACGTCGCGGGCAGAGCTGCCGAGTCAACGTGCGTCGTGGGAATCAGGAAATCATCATGGTGATTCGGCAGTAGCGCCAGCCTGAGGCGCCGTGCAGCGGCATGGTGGCCCGCTTGCCGCTACGCGATAGTTGAACAGGCGAGGAACACACGTCCCTCGCTCACGATTCCAGTTTCCAGTTTGATGAGAGAGAGTTATGGCGCTGACCATCATGCGTCGGATTAAGTTCTGTGCAGGCCACCGACTTATGGGGCACGGGGGGAAATGTGAAAATTTCCACGGCCACAATTATGTTGCCGACTTTTTCGTGCAGGGCGATGAGCAGGACGACGTTGGTCGTGTCATTGACTTTTCCGTTTTGAAAAAGCGAGTCAAGGGCTGGATCGACGAGCATTGGGATCATGCATTCCTTATTTGCGAAGATGATCACAATGCACGTGAGGCACTCAGCATCGTCAAGCCATGCCGACTTTTCTTGCTGCCGTACAATCCGACGGCCGAAAACATGGCGAAGTTCTTGCTCGAAGTCGCGGCGCCCGAGGCCCTCGAGGGAACCGGCGCCACCGCTTCGAGCGTTCGCATCTGGGAGACCGACGAGTCATACGCCGAGGCGTCGCTCGATACGTCGACCGGAAACGCGGTTAGCTATTCCGCAATCGCAAGCGTGGACTAGTTCGACCATTCCTAACTTCGCCGACTTGCCCGGTAGCGTTTGATCAATTGATTCGTTGAGCTATCGTGATCGAGCTCGCTCTCCGACTGTAGCTCCGGCACGATGCGCTTGGCGAGCACTTTTCCGAGTTCGACACCCCATTGGTCGAATGGGTTTACCTGCCAAATGACGCCTTGCGTGTAAACGCTGTGTTCATAGAGCGCAACCAGCTTGCCAAGAACACTCGGAGTGAGCCTTTCGATCAACAAAGTGTTCGAAGGGCGGTTCCCTTCAAAGACTCGATGGGGCGCCAGCTCGGGTGAGCTTCCTTCGGCAAGGACTTCGTCCAACGTCTTTCCCATCGCCAGTGCCTCGCCTTGGGCGAAAACGTTTGCCGTCAACTTGTCATGGTGATCGCCGATGACGTTCAGTGACTTCGAGAATGCAATAAAGTCGCATGGAATGAGATGCGTTCCTTGATGGATCAATTGATAGAACGAGTGCTGCCCGTTGGTGCCCGGTTCACCCCAATAGATCGGACTCGTTTCATAGTCGACCCGGTCACCACGCAGCGTGACGCTCTTTCCATTGCTCTCCATCGTCAGTTGCTGCAGGTAAGCGGGGAAACGCTTGAGGTACTGATCGTACGGCAGCACTGCGGTCGATTGGCTGCCGAAAAAGTCGGTGTACCAAACCGTGAGCAAGCCCAGGATGACGGGCAGGTTTTGTTCCAGTGGCGCGGAACGAAAGTGCTCGTCCATCTCACGAAACCCTTCCAACATTTCGCGAAATCCCTTCGGACCGATCGCTAACATCGTGGAAAGTCCGATCGCTGAATCCATTGAGTAGCGTCCGCCGACCCAATCCCAAAAGCCGAACATGTTGTCGGTGTCGATTCCGAACGCTGCGACTTGTTCCGCGTTCGTCGAGAGGGCCACAAAATGTTTGGCGACGGCAGAGTCATCGGCTCCCATTTGCCCGAGCAGCCAATCGCGCGCGGAGTGCGCGTTGGTCATCGTCTCCTGAGTCGTGAAGGTCTTCGATGCAATGATGAAAAGTGTTTCGGCCGCATCGAGGTCTCGGGTGGCCTCGGCAAAATCGGTGCCGTCGACGTTGGAAACGAAGCGAAACGTCAACTCTCGGTTGCTGTAATGCCTGAGTGCTTCATAGGCCATGACGGGGCCCAAATCTGAACCCCCGATGCCGACGTTGACGACATTGCGAATCGGCTTCCCCGTGTGCCCCGTCCATGAACCATCCAGGATGCGTTCGCAGAAGCTGGTCATCTTGTCGAGAACGGCATGCACATCGGGCACGACGTTATGCCCGTCGACTTCGATCACTTGGTCAGACTTCGCCCGTAGCGCCGTATGCAGAACCGCGCGGTCTTCAGTGACGTTGATTTTCACGCCAGTGAACATCGCTTCGATTCGTTCCCGCAAACCGGCAGCTTCGGCGAGCGCGATCAATAGCGACCTCGTTTCACTCGTGATGCGATTCTTCGAGTAATCCAAGAAGATCCCGCACGCATCAATCGCGAACGTTTCTCCGCGGGAGCTGTCTTCTGCGAAGAGCTGCCTCAAGTGCATTGGTTCGATCGCTCGAAAATGCTCCTGTAGATCCTTCCAAGCCGCCTGGGTGGTCAATTTTTCCTGCATCATTCCTGTCGATTCGGATTAGCGAAAACGGAACGCATGCCCGCAAACATGCCGAAGCAGCCTCACAACCAAGAGTCGTTTTGATGCCCCGATTTTCGCCCGCGAGCTTCTTCGAGCGAAAAGTAGTCTAGCGTTATCTCGTTGTTTCGGAGAGAGGCCACGCGACAGCCGCGGCGAGCTCGACGAGGTCACTTGTGGTCGTTGTCTGAAACGCGTTGCCCCCTAAGCAATGCCCGGGCGACCGTTTAGAATTCGCGGCCAGTGAGGTCCGCCCGGTCACTCGCCGGCGACCACGCTCTGTTCCAGCACCCTCACACACTCAAACTGATCACCAGTCGTGTTACGCTCACACACATGCGGCGAACTCCGCAAAGAACACATCGGCACCGAAGTCACCCTGTGTGGTTGGGTCGAAAACAAACGCGACCACGGAGGCGCGGTGTTCATCGACCTTCGGGATCGCTACGGATTGACGCAAGTCGTCATCGGCCCGCCGGAAGCCAACGCCGCTCAGATTGACGTCGCTGGTGGTGTGTCAGCGGAAAGCGTGATCTTGGTACGCGGTAAGGTGGCTTCGCGATTGGAAGGCAAAACAAACGAGAAGCTGGCGACCGGTGAGATCGAGGTCCGTTGCCCGGAACTCGAAATACTAAACTCTTGTCAGACGCCTCCGTTTACTCCCAACCAGCCGGACCTGCCCGGTGAAGACCTGCGTCTGAAGTACCGCTTTCTCGATCTGCGTCGGAGCGAGATGCAGCGAGCGATGTTTCTCCGCAGCAAGATTGTCAAAATCATGCGAGACTACTTCGCCGAACACGACTTCATCGACGTGGAGACTCCGATTCTCGGACGCAGTACTCCCGAAGGTGCCCGCGACTACCTGGTCCCCAGTCGCGTGCATGGCGGCAAATTTTACGCACTTCCGCAATCGCCGCAGCTTTACAAACAGATCTTGATGGTCGCCGGATTCGACCGCTACGTCCAAGTGGCGAAATGCTTTCGAGACGAAGACCTGCGTGCGGACCGACAACCCGAGTTCACGCAGCTCGATCTTGAAATGTCCTTTGTCGACGCTGATGACGTGATGGGGCTTATCGATGGCCTCGTCGCGAGGACAGCGAAAGAAATTTTGGGCAAGGACATTTCGCTACCGCTTCAGCGAATGAGCTACGAAGAAGCGATGAGACGCTTCGGGCATGACGCACCGGATCTGAGGTTCGGGATGGAGATCGTTGATGTGACAGAAGTCGCGAAGAAGACTGACTTCCGCGTTTTTCGCGCCACCGCCGATTCCGGAAAGTTTGTACGAGGCATTCTGGCCGAGTCCGCCGCCGAAAAGTACTCGCGTCGACAGATTGATGAGTTGACCGAGTTCGTCAAAGAATACGGCGCAAAAGGGCTGGCGTGGTTTCGTGTCGAGGAAGACGGCTCGCTCTGGAGCCCCATCGCCAAGAACTTTGAGACCGAACACCTCGAGGAAATCAAGGCGTTGTTTTCCGCCAAGCCTGGTGACTTGATGCTGTTTGTTGCCGACTCCTGGGACGTGTCATGCAAAGCACTCTATGCGCTCCGCAAACGGCTGGGAATCGAACTCAAGCTCTATGATCCGGACACACTTCACTGCAGCTGGGTGACTGAGTTTCCCATGTTTGAAAAGGATCAGGAAACGGGCCGATGGAATGCGATGCACCATCCGTTCACGGCGCCACTCGCCGAAGATCTCGGTTCGCTTGAATCCGATGCGAACAAGTGTCGTGCGCAGGCTTATGATTTGGTGATCAATGGTAGCGAAGCCGGTGGCGGAACGATCCGGATCCACGACCAAGCGACGCAGTCGAAAGTCTTCGAACTCTTGGGAATCGATGCCGAGACAGCCGAAGATCGGTTCGGGTTTCTTCTCAATGCGTTGCGCTTCGGTGCTCCGCCGCACGGAGGAATCGCGCTCGGTATCGACCGCTGGGTCATGTTGTTCGCCGGACTCGATAACATTCGCGAAGTCATTGCATTTCCGAAGACGCAGCGAGCCGCCGATCTGATGACCGAGGCTCCCGGCGCGGTCGATGCAGACCAACTGGCTGAACTTCAGCTGAGGGTAATGAAGAAGTAGGCTGATTGTGGTGTAGTTGCCGCATTTTCGTCGCCAGGAGGCTTCTCGATGGCGGCCTACTTTTCATCACCGACGTTCAGCATCCACGTAGGCTGCATCAAGTGAGCTCTGCGAACGCAAATGCGGCAACTTCTTTCGATCGCTCGACGGGCTTCCAAAGGCAACACCAGTTTCAAAGCACGTTTTCAGTTACACTCCTCCTGGTAGTGGGCCCAAAGAAAACAGCAGCGAGATCCAACATGAAACGTCGGCGTGCTCTTGGAATTGTGGCGGGTGTTTGTTCCGCCGGTTTGATTCGTCCGGTGTTGGGAAACTGGCCCGCGGTTGCTCGACCGGCGGCCGATGAGCCTTGGATCAAGAAGACTCTGAAGATTGGAATGATCGGCATTCCCGGGACTTTGGAACAGCGTCTGCGTGGTGCGAAGGATGCGGGCTTCGATGGCGTCGAGGTCGACGTTCCGCTAGCGGGCATGACGGTAGCGGAAGTGGCTAAGGCGGCGGAGTCCGCGGGGATCAAGATCGACGGGAGCGTGGGACGAACCCATTGGCAGATCCGGCACAGCGATCCAGACGAATCTGTCCGAAAGCAGGCACTCGATAACTTGATCTTGGGGCTGAAGCAAACCGCCGAACTTGGCGGTGATAGCTGTCTACTCGTTGTGGGCCACGGAAAGGACGGG
>JBCCOI010000297.1:0-8835 GCA_039025515.1 Planctomycetota bacterium | reverse complement strand
TCGTTGGGCAGGCTGCCCGCGTCGGTCGGATCGTCGTTGACCGCGTTGACGGTGATGGCGACAGTATCGGAGTCGATTGCCGAGTCTGAATCGGTCGATAAGATGGTCAGGGAATCGCTGCCGTTGAAGTTTGCGTCGCCTTGGTAACTCAGCGAAGCCAACGTCGCATTGATGTCCGCAAGTGAGCCGGAAAGCGTGAGATCGTTCGAGCCATTCGCACCCGCGGAAATGGTGGCCGCGCCTGAAAGCGATACACTCAAGACACCATCGTTGACGGTCAATTGCACAGTCGAAAGATTGTCGTCCGCGTCGGCAACACTAATCCCGGTGATCGCGATCGATGTGTCTTCATCCACGGTCTGCGCGCCGGGGACCGTATTGACCGGCGCGTCGTTGACGTTCGTGACTGTGAAATTGAAGGTCGCGGAGGTGTCAGTTCCGCTGCCATCGTCGACGGTGAAGTCAAATGAATCAGCCGTTGTCTGTGATCCGTCGTGATCATAGGCTATGTTGCCGGCATCGATGTCGGCTTGCGTGAAGGTCGCCCCGGCTGCCAATGCCGTACCGCTCAGTCGTAACGTTCCGTTGGAAGGCAGCACATCGACGGTGTAGACCAATTGGGCATCCGTGTTGTCGACATCGGTTGTCTCCAGCATCGCCGTCGTGATCGTGTTTCCGGTCGAACCTTCGGCGACGGTGGCACCAACGTTAGCCGAAAGCACCTCTTCGTCGTTCACCGCCGTGATGTCGACGTTGACGGTACCGAGCGTCTGATCGGTGCCACCACCCGCGCCTGTGTTTCCGTTGTCGTTGATGACGACGGTGATCGTGTCGGCATTGTCGCCAAATGTGTGTTCGGTTCCGTGCAGGTACTGGATATTTGATGCGTTGTCGAAGTACGCGTTCAAGTCCGCCAGCGTACCCGTGATGGTGCGAGCCGTCGCGGATCCTCCGAACGTGAGGCTTCCATCTGCGGCGAGCGTCAACTCGCCCCCGCTAGAGGTCGAAAGCGTCACGGTCAGATCTGATCCACCGGCATCAATGTCGCTAAAGGCGACGGCGGAGAGATCGATATTGCTCGCCACATCTTCCACGACGGTCACATCGCTGGGCAGCGATCCGGAATTTGTCGGATCGTCGTTGATCGCGGTGATGTTAATGGTTTGCGCTGCGGAATCTTCTTCGCTGACGCCATCCGCAGTGAGTCCGGGATCGGCACCTGTATTTCCTCCGTCATTGACCGTCAGACTGATTGTGGTGCTGGCGCTGGGTGTATCGCTACCGTTGTTGTAGATGATGGTGCCGGTACTGCTAGCCGTCAGAAAGGCATCGATTTGAGCTAACGTTCCGGTGAAGCTCACCGTCGAAGCAGCATTGCTCACGATCGACACTCCCGAGTCTCCCGCCGACAACGTGAGCGTCCCTTCGCCCACCGCAAATGTTGCAGTCATGGTTCCGCTGCCGGCGTCAACGTCGTTGACGCTAAAGCCTGTGCCGTGAATGTCGAGATTGGTCTGTTCGGTTACCAGGTACGGAGTTGGGCGACCGGTAACAACGGGCGTATCGTTGATTGCTAAAACGCTGATCGCGACGGTGTCGGAGTCGGTTGCGGAATCGGCGTCGGTCGAAAGCACGGTCAGCGTGTCGCTGCCGGTGAAATCGGCATTTCCTTGATAAGTCAAGGTTGCCAGAGTCGCATTGATATCCGCTGCGGATCCCGAGAGTGTCAAGTCGTTCGTCCCGTTGGACCCGGCAGAAATCGATGCCGATCCGTTCAATGTGACGTTCAAAAAGCCATCGTTCACCGAAAGCTGCACCGTCGACAAGTTGTCATCCGCATCGGCGACGCTAATACCGGTGATCGTGAGCGGTGTATCTTCGTCAACGGTCTGCGCACCGGGAACCGCGTTGATCGGAGCATCGTTGACGTTCGTGACCGTGAAACTGAAGGACGCGGGGGTGTCCGTTCCGCTGCCATCGTCTACGGTGAAGTCGAATGAATCAGCAGACGTCTGTGATCCATCGTGGTCATAGGTTACGTTGCCGGCATTGATGTCGGCTTGCGTGAAACTCTGGCCGGCGGCTAGCGTCGTGCCGCTCAATCGTAGTGTTCCGTTGATGGGTATCGCATCAACGGTGTAAACCAACTGAGTGTCCGTGTTGTCGACGTCAGTAGTCTCCAGCATCGCCGCGGTGATCGTGTTCCCGGTCGAACCCTCGGCAATGGTCGTCCCCGCGTTGGTTGCGAGCACTTCTTCGTCGTTAACTGCGGCGATATCGACGTTGACCACTCCGAGCGTCTGGTCGGCTCCTCCGCCACTGCCCGTATTTCCGTTGTCGTTGATGACGACGGTGATCGTGTCGGCGTTGTTACCGTTGGTGTGTTCTATTGCGTGTTGGTACTGAATGTTGCTGGTGTCATTGAAATAGGCATTCAGATCTGCCAGTGTGCCAGTGACGGTACGGGATGTTGCCGATCCACCGAACGCCAAGCTTCCATCTGCGGCCAACGTCAACCCGCCACCGGTCGAAGTCGACAGTGTGACCGTCAAGTTGCCGCCCGCATCGTCCACGTCGTCGAAATTCACCGCCGATAAATCGACGTTTGAGAGCACGTCTTCGGTGACGCTAACATCCGTCAAGATTCCGCCACTGTTGAACGGATCGTCGTTGACCGCGTTGACGGTGATGGCGACAGTATCGGAGTCGGTTGCGGAGTCTGAATCGGTCGATAAGACGGTCAGGGTATCACTGCCGTTGAAGTTTGCGTCGCCTTGGTAACTCAGCGAAGCCAACGTCGCATTGATGTCCGCAAGCGAACCGGAGAGCGTCAGGTCGCTCGAACCATTCGCACCCGCGGAAATGCTGGCCGCACCTGAAAGCGATACATCCAAGACACCGTCGTTGACGGTTAATTGCACCGTCGACAGATTGTCGTCCGCATCGGCGATACTGATTCCGGTGATCGCGATCGATGTGTCTTCATCAACGGTTTGTGCGCCTGGGACCGTATTGACGGGCGCATCGTTGACGTTTGTGACAGTAAAATTGAAGGTCGCGGAGGTATCCGTTCCGCTCCCATCGTCGACGGTGAAGTCGAACGAATCGGCCGTTGTTTGTGATCCATCGTGGTCGTAGGTCACGTTGCCGGCATCGATGTCGGCTTGCGAGAAAGTCTGGCCGGCGGCTAGCGCCGTACCGCTTAGTCGTATCGTTCCATTGGAAGGAATCGCATCGACGGTGTAGACCAGCTGAGCGTCCGTGTTGTCGACATCGGTTGTCTCCAACATCGCCGTCGTGATCGCGTTCCCGGTCGATCCCTCGGCAACCGACGCTCCCGTGTTCGTGGCAAGTACTTCTTCGTCGTTGACCGCCGTGATGTCGACGTTGACAGTTCCCAGCGTCTGGTCGGTGCCTCCGCCACTACCAGTGTTTCCGTTGTCGTTAATGACGACGGTGATCGTATCGGCGTTATCGCCGAATGTGTGTTCGGTTCCGTGCAGGTACTGAATGTTCGACGTGTTGTCGAAGTACGCGTTTAAGTCCGCCAGCGTTCCCGTGATGCTGCGAGCCGTCGCCGTACCGCCAAACGTCAGACTTCCATCGGCGGCGAGCGTTAACTCTCCGCCAGTGGAGGTCGAAAGCGTGACGGTCAGATTCGAACCGTTTGCATCGACGTCGCTAAAGTCCACCGCGGAGAGATCAATTCCCGAAAGCACGTCTTCGGTGACGGTGACGTCACTCGGCAGAGACCCGGTATTCGTCGGGTCGTCATTCGTCGCATTGATGTTAATGGATTGCGACTCCGAGTCTTCTTCGCTGCTACCATCTGCGGTCAATCCGGGATCGGTTCCGGTGTTTCCACCGTCATTAACGGTGACGGTGATCGTCGTCGATGCCGAAGGCGTATCGCTGCCATTGTTGTAGGTAATCGTACCGGTGCCGGTTCCCGTCAATAGGTTGTCGATCTGCATGAGTGTTCCGGTCAACGCTACCGTCCCGGTTCCGTTGCCGCTGGAGATCGTCACGCCGGAGTCGCCCGCTGCGACCGTGATCGCTCCTTCGCCGACGACGATCGTCGCCGTCATCGTGCCCGTAGCCGCATCAACGTCGGTGACGCTGAAACCGGTCCCCTCGATCGAGAGATTTGTCTGCTCGTTGACCGAATACGCGCTGCCGGGGCCGATGACATCGGGAGTATCGTTGACCGCATCGACGGTGATGGACATCACATCGGTGTCCGCAGCGGAGTTCGTATCCGTGGACACCATGGTCAGCGAATCCGTACCCGTGAAGTTCGCGTTCGCCAGGTACGTCAGCGTATCGATCGTCGCGTTGATGTCGGCCAGCGAGCCGGACAGGGTCAGGCCACCGGAACCGTTCGCTCCGCTCGAAATCGTCGCGGATCCACTGAGCGTGACGTTCAGTACACCGTGATTGACTGAAAATTGAACCGTCGACAGGTTGTCGTCCGCATCGGTGACGCTGATTCCGCCTAAAGAGAGCACGGTGTCTTCATTGACACTGATTGCAACCGGAATTGTGTTGACCGGTGCGTCGTTGACATTTGTGACCGTGAAATTGAAAGTCGCCGACGTACCCGTTCCGCTCCCATCGTCGACGGTGAAGTCGAACGAATCGGCCGTTGTTTGTGATCCATCGTGATCGTAGGTCACGTTGCCGGCATCGATGTCGGCTTGCGAGAAAGTCTGGCCGGCGGCTAGCGCCGTGCCGCTCAGTCGTAACGTGCCGTTCGAAGGAACCACATCGATGGTGTAGACCAGCTGAGCGTCCGTGTTGTCGATATCGGTCGTTTCCAACATCGCCCTCGTGATCGTGTTCCCGGTCGAACCCTCTGCAACGGTCGCTCCCGCGTTCGTCGCGAGGACTTCTTCGTCGTTGACCGCCGTGATGTCGACGTTGACAGTTCCCAGCGTCTGGTCGGTGCCTCCGCCACTACCAGTGTTTCCGTTGTCGTTAATGACGACAGTGATCGTATCGGCGTTGTCCCCGTTCGTGTGTTCGGTTCCGTGCAGATATTGGATGTTCGACGTGTTGTCGAAGTACGCGTTCAAGTCCGCTAGCGTGCCAGTGATCGTTCTGGCAGTCGCGGTGCCGCCGAACGTCAAGTTTCCATCGGCTGCAAGGGTGAGTTCTCCCCCAGTCGATGTTGACAACGTCACCGTTAAATCGGAACCATTTGCGTCCACATCGCTAAAGTCGACCGCAGACAAGTTGATCGGTGTCAGCACATCTTCCGCAACGCCGAAATCACCAGGCAGACTTCCCGCATTGGTCGGGTCATCGTTAGTCGCATTGAAGACAATGTCGCGTGTTACCGCAGCACTGTCCGCATCGCCGTCGTTAACGATCCACTCGATCGTTCGAGTCGCAGTGGAGGGATTGTCGCTCGAATTGGCAAAGACAATGGAGCGAAGCGCGGTTTGATAGTCGGAGACGCTGGCGATGCCAGAGAGCGTTAAGACACCCGTCGAGTTGTTGAAAACTCCGGAAATGCCGATTTGATTGGTGAATTGGAGCTGATCGACACCAACTTCGTAGTTCCCGCTGATTCGGATCGTCGCTCCCTGAAGTGTTGAGTCATCGATATCGGAGATGGTTGCATTCACATCGATGCCAACCGGACTTTGCTCGGTGAAATTGACGTCGATTGCGTTGACGGAGATGGAGGGGGCGTCGTTGACCGATTGCACATAAATGAGAAGTGTTTCGTTACCAATCTGGTTGCCGCCACTGCCTGTATTGCCCTGGTCGTTGACTGCAATGTCGATCTGTGCTTCACCGAAGTAGTTGGCGGTCGGTGCAAAATCGAAGCTGTTCAGTGCCGAATTGATCTCGGCAACTGTTCCGATGAACGTGACCGTGCTTCCGCTGTTGCCGGTCGAAAAGGTGACGCCGCCGGTTGGGATCGTCACCGTCCCGTTGGTGACGGTTAGTGTCACTTCCAGATCGGCTCCGTTGGCATCCACGTCATCGATCTGGACTTGCAATCCAGTGATCGTCGTGTCTTCGTTCCCATGAACGGTCGCGTAACTTCCGCTGCCACGATGGAAGATCGCGCCGAAGGTCGAATCACCAGATTGAGCCGTAATGAAATCTAGATCTCCGTCGCCATCAAGGTCAGCCGCTTCGACCCATACCAAGCCGTCAGGTGTCAACGATTGATTGCTCTCGGTGAACGTGCCCGTACCATCATTGTTGAAGACGCGAATTGCATCCGCGCTGGTGTGTGCGACCGCGAGATCAACTCCGCCCGTCGCATCGAAGTTCCCGGCGGTGAGATTGCCGAAACTCTGGAACGAACTAAAAGTCGCGATCGTGTTGCGCGTGAACGCTGGCGTACCCGATCCATCACTGTCCAGTAAGCCGACTTCGGATGTCCCAAACAGGATATCTCGAAGGTAGCCGATATCGGCATTCGTATCGCCGTCGAAGTCTTCGATCACAACATCTCTGATGTTCGACAGCGACAACGCCGTCTGAACCGTAAATCCGGCTGTCGCAGCGCCGTTATTGTCCAGCCAGAATACACCGCCGCTGCCAGCCACCGCGATTTCCAAGTCCCCGTCGCCGTCAACTAAACCGACGTCAATGCCGCGTGCTCCGGCTACCGTGACGACTGCAGAACGTGTGAAGACATCCGCCACGTTTTGCTCATACACCACGACGTCACTCGAATCGGTGAAGCTAGCGACGATGTCCAACCGCGTGTCGCCATCGATGTCGGCGATCGCCACGTCGTACGCCCCGAACGAAGTCGACTCCATCGATGTCTGTGTGAATGTCGTCGCACCGGATTCAACAAGCTGGTTATCGAAAATTAGTATGCCGTCTTCGGTGTTGTCCGGAGTGTTGTTGGTGACGACAAAGTCCAAATCGCCGTCGCCATCAAGGTCGCCAGTCGCAATCGACGTGAAGTCGTAGCCGGCGGTGTTGAATAAAGAAGTGCCGGCACCAAAACCTCCATCACCATCATTGGCATACCACAAAATCTGACCATCGCTGGTGGCACCAATCAGATCCAAATCACCGTCGTTATCGAGATCGCCCGAGGTGATAACCGAAGCATTCGCGACCGAGGCATCAACGATCGCTTCATTTTCCGTCGGTAACGCGGTAAATGTGGGGGCATCATTCACGGCATTGATAGTGATGCCCGTGGAGTCGGTGTCAAACCCATGGTCGCCCATGACTTCAATGATCTCTGTTTCGGTCAGCACACGATCGTAAACGCGAGCATCGTCAATGCTACCCACGAAAGCTCGCGAGCCATCGGACAGCCCACCGATGATAATGTCCTGCGACGGGGCGTTCAGCCAATCCGCATCAACAAACGAATTGCTAGACTCACGCGTCAACTGACCATCAAGATAGACTCGCATGACGTTGTTCGTGATGTCCAGTGACAAAGCAATGTGGCGCCAGCCGGTTCCTGCGACTCGGTCGTTCGAATCTAGTGAGTACGACGTGAAACTTCCCGTCCGACCACCGATTCCCAAACCGGTATTCGTTGGATCAAGCACAATGTAGACCTCATCGCCAAGCGACAGGAACGTCGATTCCTGCTGCCCCGCATCGAGATTGACCCAGGCGGAGATCGTGACTTCGTTGTTAAGGCCCGAGATGCCATTGGTGACTTGAATTCGATCGTCACCATCAAAGCTCATGACGTCGCCGCGATCAGGATCGTTGGTTACGGTCGGATCGCCGACGACATTGTCACCGTCTCGACCGTTGCCACTTTCATCCGTGGTCGCGCCTTGGAAAAACTCGTACCGCGCATAGATGTTGACGTCGACTGCTGGTGTCGCTCCGGTCGTGATCGTCAGCGTATCGGCGCCGTTGAAGTCCTGTGTGCCGAGGTACTCCATTCCGTCGAGAGCCGCGTTGATATCAGACTCAAGCCCAGAAAACGTCAGCACGGCTTCGCCGTTGATCGTCCCATTCAGGAACGTGATTCCGCTGGTGGAACTCAGTGACAGTGTTCCATTCGTCACCGAGATCGTTGTGGTCATGATCGGGTTGAACGGACTGCCATTTTCGACCGTAATTGAATTGGGGCCGGTGAACACAAGAGCCACGTCTTCGTCGATACTCTGATCTGCCGGAACCAGCACCGTTGCCGGGTTGGATACGTCGATGATGGTAACGGTGGTGCTGCCCGTGGCTTCCAAAGCTCCTCCGCTTCCCTGATCACCGGTGTTGCCGTCGTTGAACGCCCAGTCGATTTGCACGCTGGCCGGAGGGGTGTTGTTGGTGTTGCTATACGCGATCGACTGCATCACCTCGTTGGCCTGGGCGTTGGTCACGCCTGCCGCAAAAGTGATCGACAGCGTACCGCCAGAATTCGTGTAGCTACCGACGTTGGTCGACGACAATTCGAGTGTTCCCGCGTTGAGCGCGAGATTTCCAGTGCCAGTGAACACGTCGTCCGCGTTGGCGCCGCCGTTCCGCGACAGCACCAACGTGGCGCCTTCAAAGTCATTCGACCCAGAAAGTTCTGGATCAACCACTTGGACATCGGCGTCTAAGACGACCGCTACACCGTTCTCGACAAACGTCGGATCTCCATCCAGCCCACTGAAGACCGGCGCGGAGTTCCCGCCTTCGATTTGAATTGTGCTGGTCTGCGCGACACTGTCTGCCGATCCATCGGTGGCGACAACGCTGAGGACGCGATCCGTGTTGTCCGGATTGCCAGACGCGTTGTTGTACTGAACGGTGCGAAGCACTTGTTCGTAATTCGCGACGCTATCACTGCCTGAGAGTGTCAGGATGCCGGTTCCGCTATCGTAGTTTCCGACAATGCTGGTT
>JBCCOI010000296.1:0-8842 GCA_039025515.1 Planctomycetota bacterium | reverse complement strand
TACGCCGACGTTAGCCTGCCTCATGCGCGAGTGATCGGAATCGAGAGCGAACGCGAGTTTGGCCGCAGCGTGTTGCAGCGTTTGGATGAAGAGCTTCAAACGCGCGGGGAACGCTTCCGATCGGCCTCCTCTCAAGAAATTTCCGATTATCGTCGCGTGAGTGGAGAGGCACTGCCGCGGATCGTGCTTGTCGTCGATGAGTTCCAGGAGCTCTTCGTGCGAGACGACAAAGTCGCCGGCGAATGCGCGATGTTGCTGGATCGACTTGTCCGCCAAGGCCGTTCGTTTGGGATTCATGTGATCCTGAGCAGTCAGTCACTCGCGGGTGCCTACTCGCTCCCGCGCGCCACGCTCGGCCAGATGGCCGTACGAATCGCGATGCAGTGCAGCGAATCCGACGCCGCATTGATCCTCTCCGATGAGAACACGGCAGCCCGTTTGATCACGCGTCCCGGCGAAGCGATTTACAACGACGCCGGTGGCTTGATCGAAGGAAACCAGCCCTTCCAGGTCGCTTGGCTGAGTAAGGACCATCATCAACGGCTGCTCGAGGATGTGGCCGCGCGAGATTCCGAGTTCATTAGGTCGCTTCCGCCACCGGTCATTTTCGAAGGAAATCGACCGGGACGCTGGAAGCCAGAGCTGGCGTCCGCTGCGTTTCACGAGGCACCCGGACACGATGAGCTGAAAGGGCTGCTTGGAGAGTCGGTTGAAATCGGTCCACCCACGTGTCTGACGCTTTCACGGAATGCCGGACGCAACGTGCTTCTGATCCCGCCCGCGGACGCTCGCCCCAGTTTGCTCGCGTCGACGCTGTCGGGATTCGCAAAATCAAATCCTGACCTCGAGGTGGTCTATTTCAATGGGAATCGTCCGAATGAAGCTCCGTCGCTTTTTCCCTGGCTGGAACAAACCGGTGTGCGTTGTCGCGAGGTAAAGCCGAGAGAAAGTGTCGAAGAGATGTCGCGCCTGGTGGAAGAAGTCAAGACGCGGGGCGATGAAGCCGAAAACGTCCATCCGATTCTAATCGTGATCGACCCGCTCGATCGCTTTCGTGACTTTCGCAACGATGACTCATTCAACTTTTCGCTTGATTCCGCGTCCGGCGGAATGAGCGGTGGACAAGCCTTACGAGAAGTCCTCAAGGATGGCCCTCCGGCTAACGTCTTTTCCATGTTGGTTTGCGGCGGCGTTGAAATCGTTTCACGTTGGCTGCCCCGACAATCGCAGCACGACGTCGAACTGCGTGTGTTGGGTCAACTCAACGCATCCGACTCTTCGTTGCTGATTGACTCGCCGATCGCAAGCGAGCTGTCGGCCGCCACGATGCTGCTTTACGATGAACCCGCCGGAAAGATCAGCAAGTTCCGGCAGCTTGATCAGCCCGACCCGGCCGACGTCAAAACTTGGCTCCAATCAGCGGAAAGCGGGTAGAGTGTCGGCACCTTCCGGCTTGAAGACGCTGGGCGTCAGTCGCATGAATGTCTTTAGCCCCAACCTATCGATCAAATGACAAACCTATTTAAGAAAATCATCGACCGTGAAATACCTGCGGAAATTGTCCATGAAGATGATGTCTGTCTGGTGTTTCGGGATATCAACCCGCAGGCGCCCGTTCACTTGCTCGTGATTCCAAAGAAAGAAATCGAATCACTGGCACATCTCGAGGATTCAGATGCCTCGATCGTCGGGCATTGCGTCCTGACACTGTCGAAAATAGCTGAGAAAGCTGGTCTCACCGATGGATACAAGATGCAAGTCAATTGCGGACCTGGCGGAGGCCAAGAAGTCCCACATCTGCACTTCCATTTACTCGGCACGCCACAAACTTAACTTCGCTGACTGGTCACGAGCTGTTTGTGGCAGCACTTGTCGCACCGCAATGTGACGGCTCACTACCGCATTCGTACTCGATCTGAAAAGCTGATCTTTTTTCACGGCCAGCCGTTGGGAATGACTGACTTTCCCGCCACGCCGCCGCAATGGGAGTACTACGACCTTGCGATTGATCCCGGCGAGATGCAAAACCGAATCGGCGACGCCGACTTTCACGACCGCATCGTTGATCTAAAGGAACAGCTATCCGCCTTGCAATCGCATGTGGGCGACGAACCGGTAGAGAACTGAGCTGCATCGATACGCGTCTTCCTGATGTCAACGAGAGAGGAAGTTGCGTCGGATCTTGACTAAGATGTGGGACCTTCGATTCGAAGACACGCACCTTTGATGAAGCCAGTTCGTTCGGTTGGCGTCAGTGTCAACTGATTCATCACACGCAACAAAGTCGTAACGCCAGAGCCTTACCAGATGAAACCACGGTTGTTTACCGTCGCTTGCCGAGATCGTCGACGTGCATTTGGCCCTCTCCTGTTTGCCATCACAGTAATGGCGACTGGATTGCCCACACAAGTTTCGGCACAGGACTCCGAAGTTGAGTCCCCCTATGCGATGTTTCTCGAAGGCATGGACTACCGGCTGATTGGTCCTTTCCGAGGCGGACGGAGCGCCGCGGTGACGGGGATCCCGGGTCGCCCCATGGAATACCTGTTCGGCGCGGCGGGCGGGGGCGTTTGGAAGAGTGACGATGCCGGCTCCAGCTGGCGAAATATCTCTGATGGTTATTTTGGAGGCTCGATCGGCGCGGTTGCCGTGAGCGATTCCGATCCAAACGTGATCTATGTGGGAGGCGGTGAAAAGACGGTTCGAGGGAACGTGTCGCACGGCGAAGGCGTATGGAAATCGATCGACGGAGGTTCCACGTGGAAACACATCGGACTGGAAAGCTCGCGGCACATCCCTCGAATACGAATCCACCCAGAAGATCCCGATACGGTCTACGTTGCGGCAATGGGACATTTGTTTGGTCCGAATGAGCAGCGCGGTGTTTTCAAAAGCACCGATGGAGGCGAATCATGGGATCGGGTCCTCTTTGTTAATGACGAGGCCGGTGCATTTGAGTTGATACTTGATCCCGGCAACCCGCGTGTTCTGTATGCGACAACTTGGAAGATTAAACGTACACCGCACAGTCTTGAGAGTGGTGGCGAGGGTTCCGGAATTTGGAAGAGTGATGATGCGGGAGATACATGGACGGAGATCACTCGTAATCCGGGGCTTCCCCAAGGGACCGTCGGCGTGATCGGGCTGGCAGTTTCGCCGCAGAATTCAAGTCGTGTTTGGGCGATCGTTGAGGCACAGGATGGAGGCGTCTTTCGCTCGGAGAATGGTGGTGTCACTTGGCGAAAGATCAATGCGCAGCGAGATCTGCGTCAGCGAGCTTGGTACTACAGTCGCATCTACGCCGATCCAAAAAACGAAGACGTTGTCTACGTATTGAACGTTGGTTTTTGGAGGTCAAAAGATGGCGGCCAAACTTACGAACGTCTCTCAACCGAGCATAGCGACCATCACGATCTTTGGATTGATCCAAACGATTCGCAACGGATGATCATCGGGGATGACGGCGGTGGACAAGTGACTTACAACGGCGGCGGGACTTGGTCCACGATGATGAATCAACCCACGTCGCAGTTCTATCGTGTCACGACAGATAACCATGTTCCCTATCGCATCTATGGCGCACAGCAAGACAATTCGACGGTGCGGATTCTCAGCCAGGGTCGCCGCGGTTCCATCACGGAATCCGATTGGGAATCGACAGCCGGTGGAGAAAGCGGGCACATCGCGCCAAAACCAGACGATCCGGAAATCGTTTACGGCGGCTCCTATGGAGGTTTCTTAACTCGCGTCAATCATCGTAGTGGCGAAGTCCGCGCGGTAAACGTATGGCCGGACAATCCGATCGGACGCGCTGCGGGCGATCTGAAGTATCGTTTCCAGTGGAACTATCCGATCTTTTTTTCGCCACATGATGCCGACACGCTGTACACGGCGGCTCAGGTCCTCTTTAAGTCAACGGACGAAGGGCAATCTTGGACCGCCATCAGCCCCGATCTGACCCGCAACGACCCCGCCAAACTCGGCTCGTCTGGAGGACCGATCACAAAAGACAACACAGGTGTCGAATACTACTGTACGATCTTCGCGGCGTTAGAGTCACCGCATGAAGCGGGCGTCTTATGGACCGGTAGCGACGATGGCCTGATTCATGTTTCTCGTGACGGCGGAGAGAACTGGAGCGACGTGACGCCGCCTCAGCTGCCCGAATGGACTCAAATTAACAGCATCGAAGCGCACCCATTTGAAAAAGGGGGCTTATACGTTGCCGGAACGCGATACAAACTCGATGACTTCAAGCCCTACCTGTATGTAACGACAGATTACGGGAAGACTTGGAAGGAAATCACGAAAGGAATCGACCGCAAACACTTCACACGAGTGATCCGGGCCGACCCTCAACGAGAGGGCTTGCTTTACTGCGGAACCGAGTCAGGTATCTACATTTCATTCGACGATGGGAAGCGATGGCACGCTTTCCAGCTAAACCTACCGATCGTTCCAATTACCGACTTGGCGATCAAAGAAAACGACCTGATCGTCGCGACACAGGGTCGTTCATTCTGGGTCTTGGATGATTTGACGTTGCTTCATCAGATCAATCCACAACAACGGCGGAAGGATGCTCATCTGTTCCAGACGGCCCCCGTCCAACGTAGCTTGCGAGGCGGAGGACGCGCTTCGCTGACACGAGGAGCCAACGCGCAAGGGGGCGCCGCGATACGATTCCTGGTCAATGAAAACACGCTCACGCCCGAATTAAAGGCCAAACTGGAGATTCGTGACGAAAGCGGCGAAGTGATCCAAACGTACTCGACGACTCCTGAAGACGGCGAAAGCAAGTTATCGCTTGAACCCGGCATGAACGAAGTCCGATGGTCGCTGCGTTACCCAAGTGCGGAAACGTTCAAAGGAATGGTTCTCTGGTCAGGCGGGACTTCCGGACCCGTCGCAGTTCCTGGGACTTATTCAGCCGAATTATCCTTAGGTGGGCAAACCATGAAGATGGATTTCGAGGTCGTTGCGGATCCCAAAGCGACCGCCACCAAAGAAGATTACCAAAAGCAGTTTACGTTTCTCGTTGAAGTCCGAGACAAGCTGACCGAAACGCACAAAGCGATCAAGCAAATCCGTTCCGCTCGTGACCAAATCGACGGAGTCTTGAAAAAGGTGAAGGGTGAGGAGTCGTTTGCTCAGGTTGAAGAAGCAGGCAAGTCTCTGATCAAAGACATGACAGCGATCGAGGAAACGCTCTACCAGACGAAGAATGAAAGCCCACAAGATCCACTCAACTTTCCGATCCGACTCAACAACCGGCTCAGCGCACTCGGCAGTACCGTCTCAGTTGGCGATTTCCCACCAACGGCTCAAGCCTATGCGTTTCGAAAAGAAGTCGTCGACGCGATCGATGCGGAACTATCAAAGCTGCAGGTGTTGCTGAAGAAGGATTTGAAGGCCTTCAACGACTTGGTACGCAAGAAGGCAGTCCCGGCGGTGAAGATCGACGAGCAACCCTAGATTGTGCATCGTCAACTCGCGAATTTTGGTTTGTGATTCCTAAGCTGATGGGCGATAGCCGCGGTTCTTTGGAACAACCATGGTTAGCGTTTTGCGGCTCAGGCGTTGGCCGCGCTAATCATGAGTTCCGTGGCTGGCGGCGCGTCAGGGGCTGATGGCTTGGAAATGCCCAATTTTTTTGAATAGGTCCTAGCGGACTTCTAAGACGACGTCACCCAAGACATCCATCTTGGGTTCGATACCCAGTCCCGGCTGCGTGCTCGCTTTCATGCACCCATTGTCTCGCTGCGGCGCGCCGTCTGCGGTTGAAACCGTAACGTAGCTGTTGAAGTCCGTACTCGTGAAACGAAAGGGCTCCGGCGTGCTGTGTGCAAAATGCGCGATGGCTGCCGTTGTGATGTCACCTCCCCAACTATCTTCCAGCGTCATCGCAATGCCCATCGACACACAAAGATCGCGTGCCTGCTTTGCCTTACTGAGCCCGCCGAGCTTACTGATTTTCAGATTAACGACGTCCATTGCCAAATCTGACTTTGCCCGCAGCAGCATTCCAAGCTCGTCAATGTTTTCATCCAACACAAATGGATGATTCGTATTGCGTCTGACGGCGAGGCACTCTTCATAGCGTTCACAAGGTTGTTCGATATACACGTCCAAATCAGAAACCGCGCGGACGACTCGCATCGCTTCGTGCTGTGTCCAACCAGTGTTGGCATCCGCAACGAGGCGGTGGGATTCAGGCAAGACGGCGCGCGTCGCCTGGATTCGTTGGATATCGGTGTCCGGATCACCGCCGACTTTCAACTGGAATCGGGTGTAACCTTCGTCTCGATAACCGGCAATCTTGGTTGCCATCTCTTCGGCGGACTGTTGCGAAATGGCACGGTAAAGCGTAACCGTTTCTCCAAAGCGACCGCCCATGAGCGTGCACACGGGTAGGCCACAAACTTTCCCGAGCAAGTCCCAGCAAGCGATGTCGATGCCCGACTTGACGTAGGGGTGGCCTTTGAGTGCCGCATCCATTCGATCGTTTAAGACCATTAAGTCTCGCGGATCGTATCCAATGAGGTGTGGCCCCAACTCCCTAAGACCTGCACGCACTCCATCGGCATACGCGGGTAAGTAGTAGGGGCCAAGCGGGCAAACTTCACCGTAGCCCCGAAGTCCTTCATCGGTTTCGACACATACGATCGTACTATCGAACACGGAAACGGATTTCCCGCCGGACCAATGATACGCCCCTTCCTTTAGCGGCAAATCGATTTGGTAGGCGGTGATGCGACTGATCTTCATTCTGATTCCTGAGGCTTCCCAACTTGCAAGTCGGAAAAGCTTAACCGACTCGCGTTTTGACGTGTCGTGCGACATTCTTTTGACATTCGTTTGACGCAAATTTGAACCTACAGACCGCTTCTAGATCTACACTCTCGGCCACAGCGGAAACAACCAAACTCTGGAGGGATCATCGCATGTCAACGCATCGTGGCTCGAGCCGTCGCAGCTTCGTTTTCTTACTACTTTCCGTGAGTTTCACGTTTGTGGCGAGTTCCACATCCATGCGTGCCGGAGCGATCGGCGACTTTCTTGAGAATCGGCGGATGCAGGAGCGGAGTTCAAAACTGCTCGGGAAGTTGCAGTCGGATGAGACCGAAGTGGCCCGCATGGCAGCGTCGGAACTGATTGAGCTCTGCAAGCAGTACGAGGAGGGACAGCCAATCCGCGACTACGGTTCATGGATGTCACAGGTCTTTCGACTCTCGCCAGACGTTGATCAACGAAAGAACGCGTTTGCGTTTCTCAAGAAGCATTCGCCGTACGAACTTGAGGGTGTCACCAGGACGATTGAGATCGCTACCCCCAACTATCCTTGCGTCGGTGCCTTCCAAGATTCGGTTCGAAAAGTGTTGCATGCAGAGTTCGACGATGTCTGGTTGGTGACGATCACGCGTCGGACTCTTAACGATACGGACCGTTGGACACGTGAAGCATTTTTGGGTCGACAACGTCCACCGTCCGAGTTGATCCTCAACGTGACGGTCTCGAGCGATCGGACGGAACGCGAGATCTTGGAGTGCCTTGCCAACAGCGACCGATACGATATGAAATCATGGTCTGTGTTCATCCGCGCGGGCGTGATGGATTTGCTCTCAAAGGAAGCCTCCAAGTAACGGGTGATCAATGATTGTCGCCGATCGGCTACGTACGATCGATTTTGACACGTTCCCATCAGGGGGAACCGATGCTAAGTGACGCGACGTCTGTCTTCGCCAAAAACAATACCCGGCAAGTAGACGACAAGTCCTGCAATGACGGCGACCAGCCAAGCATCCAGCGGTGGGATCCCCGGGATGCCCAACGATGGGCCGAATAAGATGATCGCGGTAGCGATAAAGGCGAACAGAGTCATCCGCCAACCGCTGACAAAGGCGGAAAGACACATCAGTGTCCCGGCAATGCCGATGGACCAAAGGTTTGCGGATCGTCCCAAGGCATTTGTCGTCGCATTGCTCGGCAGTTTGCTGAGGTCAAGGTCGTTGATCTGTCCACTGCGAACATCGTCAACGAGTTCACTCGAAACCAATCCCAATTGCTGAAGCTGCAACACGAAGACCACAAGCAGCACCGCGCCGAAGAGCATTCTTGTGTAACCCGAAAGAATCAATTGCCAGACCGGCTGATTAAAGTTCGCGGTTTCGTACTTTCCTCTTCGTGCCTCTGCAAGCATCGCTTTGATGCGTTGGCGTTTCTGCTCCGCAGCACGTCGTTCGTCCCGCTCACGACCGGTCGTTGGTTTTCCTGCGACGTCCATCAAGGCGGACGCCATTTGCCAGGAACGGTCGCTAGCTTCTGCAGGATTCACACCTTGGCTGACAAGTGCTTGACGTTCGATTCTTGCTAACTTGCTTCTTTCATTTTCCACTCGCTTCTTCTCGACCTTTGCCATCAGCCAAGCGCAAACTCGATCTCGCAGGCGACCACCGCTCGTGGGCCCGTTGAAAGAGCGGTCTTCGGCCAAACGCTGCCTCATCTGAAGCAACGCCTCGTAACCGAAGAGAGCTTCGTAGATGGACTGCCACCCGTTGCCCGCGTACCTCGCCAAGAAGTCACGCATGCTGGCTTCGTCGGCGCCGCTGATACGAAGGTTGCGGACGAACGTCCTGGCAGCGTCGACGGATACTCGTCCTGCTTGCTCGGCACGTTGAATGATCAAGAAATGGAAAGCCGCACCAGCTGCAACGCCGGATAGAACGCCCAGCAAGGTCGACAACCAGAATCCTCCGGCAAGCAGCACAATCAAGATCAGGACAAGGCTCACCGCCGCAACGGAAAACTCAATCCATGAAAGCGAGCCGACTAGCCGACGAAC
>JBCCOI010000295.1:0-8912 GCA_039025515.1 Planctomycetota bacterium | reverse complement strand
CGGCGAAGTGCTTGTGAAGGTGCGCGATGACATCCGCCATGGCGTCGGCCGTGCCAGACTGCATCCGCTGAACTTGCCTTGAGAATCCGGCGACTCCGATCACCTTACCACGGCGGTCTCGAAGCGGAATCTTGCTTGTCGTCACCAACCTGGGCGAGCCAACATCTTCGGGCGCGCTTTCAATGCGATTGAGGATCGGCTCGCCGGTCCTCATCACGCGTTCGTCGTCTTCGCGATAGTCATCCGCGCGCGTTTGCGGAAAGAAATCGTGGTCCGTTTTCCCGAGCGCCGCTTCTTCGGAGACCACTTTGCAGTACTCGCAGCCGCGGCGATTGAGTGCCATGAAGCGGCCTTCGCGGTCTTTCACGAAGAAGGACACGTCGGGAAGCAGGTCGAAGAGATCGAGAACTTGCTGGCCCGGGGCAAGACGGTCGAAAAAGCCGGCGACCGGAGTTTGCGTTTTTTTCATGCTTTATTTTTACACAGGAATGGCCGAGCTGTGCAAGAATTCGTGCCGCCGCCTGGGAAGAATTTAAACCATGATTCATTGCCCCCGGAGGTTTCCTCGCATGCCACGCCACCAGGCGATTTCCGCGTCATTCATCGCCGTCTTCATCGCGATTTCATTTCCTTGCACCGCAACGGCGGAAGTCGATTTCAATCGCGATGTTCGTCCGATCCTGTCTGATAAGTGTTACTTCTGCCACGGGCCGGATGAGGAGAATCGTGCGGCGGACTTGCGGCTCGACGACCGTGACTCGGCGATCGAGATCATCGAGTCCGGTGACCTCATCGAGCGCATCCTAAGTGACGATGAGTTTCTGCGGATGCCGCCGCCAGAGTCGAATCTGTCGCTCACGGAGGAGGACAAGTCCATCATCCGTCGCTGGATTGAAGAAGGCGCCGTCTATGAGAAGCACTGGGCATTTGAAGCCTTGCCGCGATCCGTCCCCGTTGCGACACCCGATGATCCGCAATGGGCTCGCAAGCCACTCGATGAGTTCGTCAAAGCGGAGATGGAACGCGTTCAGCTACAGCCGAACCCGGAATCCACTCCACTGCGCTGGCTTCGTCGCGTGACGCTGGACCTGACCGGTCTGCCGCCCACGCCCAAAGAGATTGTGTCGTTCGAAAAACTGATTGCGGAAACATCGCATCGAGAGAAAGCCTACGGAGCAACCGTCGATCGACTCTTGAACTCGGCCAGCTTTGGCGAGCACATGGCGATTTTCTGGTTGGATGCGGCTCGCTACGCCGATTCCTATGGCTACCAGTCTGACAAGTTGAACACACAATGGCCGTTCCGCGACTGGGTCGTAAAGGCGTTCAACGACAACTTGCCGTACGATGATTTTCTTACCTGGCAGCTCGCCGGTGACTTGCTGCCAAACCCGACGCGCGAGCAAGTTCTTGCGACGGCGTTCAACCGCATCCATCGACTGAACAACGAAGGCGGCGCGGTCTTTGAAGAATGGCGCATTGAAAATGTCGCCGATCGCGTGCACACATTTGGCACGGCGGTCTTGGGTTTGACGATGGAGTGTTCGAGGTGTCACGACCACAAGTACGACCCGATTTCAGCGCGGGAGTACTACTCGCTCTCCGCGTTTTTCAACTCGATCGACGAAAGCGGCGTTTACGACCGCACGCAGAAAGTCCCCTGCCCTTCCCTGCTCTTGCCTTCTCCCGATCAGCAGGCCGAGATTGATGCATCACTTCACGCGGTCGAAGCAGCCGAAGAACAACTCAAGTCAGCGAGAGATACCTCACGCGTTAGGTACCAGCAATGGCGGTCCGAGCACGACGAGGTCACGAAGATTCCCGACCTTGTGCTCGCGCTCGGATTTGATCGTCCGTTCGACAACGCGCTGAAGAAGCTCTACCACCCGTCGCAGTCGGATCGTAGTTGGGCACCGATGGTCGATCTCATCGAGGTTCAAGACTGCACCGTTGCGAGGCTACCTCCACATGACGCGGCGGACGCCGAAGATGCGGACCTTCCACGGCGAGCACTCAAGCTTGACGGTGAACGTGGCGTCACGACCGAGGGGATTACTCCATTCGATCGATGGACTCCGTTTAGCGTGGTCATCACGTTGCGCGAGCAAAAACGCGTCGCCGATCGCGCCGTGATTGCTCACCACACTCGCGGGACGGACTGCGGCTACAACGGATGGGATTTAACCATCGTAGACGGATACCTGGAATCGAGGATGTATCGCGTCTGGCCGGGTAATGCGATCGGTGTTCGCACGAGTGAACCCATCCCACATGATCACTGGCATCAAGTCACGGCTACATACGATGGGTCATCCAAGGCGGGCGGGTTGAAGCTCTTCTTGAACGGCAGAGAGCTACCAACCAGCGTCCTACGCGATGAAGTCAAGAAAAGCGCGGACGTGGTTGTCGATCACGGCGGCCAGTTCGTTGTTGGCCAACGGTTTCGTGCACGCGGATTGGCCGACGGCTTGATTGATGACGTTCGTGTCTATTCAAGAGCCCTCACCCGATCAGAGATGCGTTTCCTAGCAACGGGCGAAAAGATCGAGCCAACGGCGGCCTATTTCGAATCCGCGATCGATGATGATTGTCGAGACGCGATGAAGCGACTGACCTCGGCCCGCGAGCAATGGGTGATGGCGGAGGAAGTCGTCGACGAAATCCCGGTCATGCGCGAAACGGAGCAACCTCGACCCGCGCACGTTTTGGCTCGTGGTCAGTACGACGCTCCCACCGATGAGTCGACTTTGGTCGGCCGCGAAGTGATCGCCGCACTCGGCATTCCCTTCCCCGAAGATGCTTCCCGAGATCGACTGGGGCTCGCTCGATGGGTGACACATCCGGAACATCCGTTGACGGCTCGCGTTGCCGTGAACCGCCTGTGGGCAAGCTTCTTTGCGGAGCCGTTGGTGGGAACTCCCGAGAACTTTGGACTTCAAGGAAACCTGCCAACGCATCCGGAGCTACTCGACTTTCTTGCCCGTGATTTCGTGGACAACGGCTGGGACGTGAAACGATTTTGTCGCGACGTCGTTATGTCTGCGACCTATCGTCAAGAATCCGCGACGTCGCCCGAAAAACTGAAGTTCGATCCGACCAACCAGTTTCTTTCGCGTGGTCCAGCTCATCGACTTTCGGCTGAACAGATCCGCGATTCAGCTCTCGCGGCGTCGGGACTGTTAAATCCCGAACGCGGCGGGCCTCCGGTTTCGCCCTACCAACCGGGTGAAGATCTTTGGCGTGAGTCCAACGGAATGTCGCCGGCCTATCAACAGTCTGTCGGCGAGTCACTTTATCGCCGATCGCTCTACTCGGTTTGGAAGCGAACGGCGCCGTTGCCAAACATGATGGCTTTCGATGCCACTTCGCGAGAAGTCTGCAGCGTCAAGCGAGCGCGAACGAACACGCCGCTACAGGCATTAGTGTTGCTCAACGACACGCAGTTCGTCGAAGCCGCGCGGGCGCTCGCGACACGGTTGTTGCGACGCGGTGAACTGGATGATGACGAACTTGTCAGCGAGGCATTCCTGGCGTTCAGCGGTAGACGCCCCGATCAAAAAGAACGAGCGACACTGCAACAGTACTACATCGATGAGAAGTCTTGGTTTCAGGATCATCCCGAAGCGGCGACGGAGCTTCTGCACATCGGCGATGAGCCCGCAGAATCATCGATTCCAACACATGAACTTGCCGCGATGACGACCGTCTGCCAAGCGATCCTCAATCTGGATGCCGTCGTCTGGAAACGCTGACGTCTCCTTCCCGTTTGTCGTTCCACCTGTCCCATCCTCTTGCACTTCAGCGATTCTCATTCCATGTTCGATCCGTCACTCGGCGATCCGATTCGCAACAACCGCCGTGTCTTCTTTCGCAGTAGTACGGCGGGCATCGGATCCGCTGCGCTCGCCGGTTTGTTGACTCAAGGCTTGTTGACTCAAGGCAAGGTGCAGGCATCCAGCGCCGTCGGGACGCATTTCGCTCCAAAAGCGAAGCGAATCATCTATCTGTTTCAGTCGGGCGGCCCGGCGCAGCACGACCTCTTCGACTACAAGCCGTCGCTCAATCAACTCAACGGTGAGGAGTTGCCCGATTCAGTGCGTGGCGAGCAGCGATTGACGGGAATGTCCGTGAACCAGTCGTCGTTGCCGCTGGCCGGGTCGCATTTCAAGTTCAGTCAACACGGCGAGTCGGGCGCGTGGCTGAGTGATCTGCTTCCGTACCACCGCGAAATTGTCGACGACGTTTGCTTCATCAAGTCGATGCACACCGAGGCGATCAATCACGATCCAGCGATCACGATGTTTCAGACCGGATCACAGATCGCGGGTCGCCCATCATTAGGCGCCTGGTTGTCGTATGGGCTGGGTAGCGAGAACGCAGACTTACCGGCTTTTATCGTTCTTGCTTCGGCTGGACAGGGCGGCCAGCCTCTCTACGCCCGGCTCTGGGGTAGCGGTTTCTTGGATTCGCGCTATCAGGGTGTTCGCTTTCGGTCCGGCAAAGACGCCGTGCTTTACCTATCGAACCCCGGCGGAGTTTCCAACCGCCGGCGGCGAGCACAGTTGGACGCGATCAACGATTTGAACCGACGGCAATATGAGAAGGAGCTAGATCCGGAGATCGAGTCCCGAATTGCGCAGTACGAGATGGCGTTTCGAATGCAGCAAAGTGTCCCCGAAGCGACCGACTTTTCGGATGAGCCCGAATCCACCTTTGAGCTATACGGGAAAGATGCTGCCACACCTGGCACGTTCGCCGCTAATTGCTTGCTCGCGCGCCGGCTCGCCGAACGTGATGTTCGATTCATACAACTGTACCACCAAGGTTGGGATCAGCATTCCAACCTACCCAAGGGAATCAAGGGACAAGCGAAGGAAACGGACCAAGCCTCGGCCGCTTTGGTCAAGGACCTCAAGCAACGCGGGCTTTTGAACGACACGCTAGTGATCTGGGGCGGCGAGTTTGGCCGCACATCTTACTCGCAGGGTGTGCTGACGAAAGACAACTACGGACGTGACCACCACCCACGATGCTTCACCACTTGGATGGCGGGCGGAGGAGTCAAACCGGGCGTGACGTACGGAGCCACAGACGAATTCGGCTACAACGTTGTTGAGGATCCTGTGCATGTCCATGATTTCAACGCCACGATCCTTCACCTGATGGGCATCGATCACGAACGTCTCACCTACAAGTACCAAGGACGACGCTTTCGACTTACCGATGTGCACGGACACATCCTGAACGACCTTCTCGCCTGAGCGATTCCGGCACACCGAAGCTCGGTCGTGCTAGTTTGCCGAAGTTATTTCCGAATGCATCGTTAGCGTTTCCAAACGACTGAAAGTTGCCACCGCCGGATGGTGTTCGGCTAGACTGACGGGTTCCGCCTGTTCTTCCCGCCGGAGCCCTCCATGAATGTTGCCTCCAAAAGGTCTTTCGTCGCCTTTCTCTTTATTGCTCTCTTCGCCGTCCCCGTCGCAACGACCTGGGCGGAAAGCTCCGGGGAAGTAACCCGAATTGCGGCCGAAGCAAGGCTGCGGGGTGATGCACGCCGCGGTGCGAAGCTCTTCCATCAGTCCGCTGCGGCATGCGCGAAGTGCCACCTCCAAGGCGAGGCCTCTCCGCTCGGACCCGATCTGACCACGGTTGATCCGAAGGCAAGCGATGAATACTTCGTCGAAGCGATCTTGGAGCCTTCCAAAACCATTCGCAAAGGATACGAAACCGTCAGAGTGCTTACCGAGAACGGCAAAGTCTTTACCGGCATGGTCGCACGGGAAACGGACCAGTTCCTGATGCTAAGGGACGCGTCTGATTTGCAGCGTGAGATTCGCATCGACAAGGATTCGATCGAAGTAGTCAAGAAGAGCGATCAGTCGATGATGCCCAAAGGGCTCGCCGAATCCCTTCGTCAGCCGCGTGACTTATTGGATCTCGTTCGCTACCTCATGGAGATCGCGAGAGGTGGGGAGTCTCGCGCGCTTGAGCTACTGCCGAATCCCGACGAGTTGGTTGTCCGCGACGATACGCTCAACCTCGACCATGCCGGAATCATCAAAAACTTGACCGAAGATGATTTGAAAATCGGCGAGCGGATTTACCGAAGCCACTGCGTGAATTGCCACGGACGAGACGGCAACACGCCGACGCTGCCGACGGCTCGTGCGTTCGGCAAACAGCCGATGAAGTTCGGTGCGGACCCATTCCGCATGGTTCAGACGCTCACGAACGGAGCGGGCTTGATGGCTGCGATGCAAAACCTTTCGCCGCGCGAGAGGTATCAAGTCGCTCACTACATTCGTGAGACCTTCATGAAGGCCGCCAACCCGGTCTATGAACCGGTCACGGAGGCGTACCTCGCGGCGCTTCCGGAGGGGACCGAATCGGGAGATCGCGCCGAGTCCGGTGATCGAGATTACGGACTCGCGCTCGGATCGCAGATTGGAAATGACATTAACAGCGCGCTCACGCTTCGACCGATCGACAACGTAACGGTTAGCTATGACCTGCATCGCCTCAAGTTTGCTGGGGTGTGGGAGAACGGCTTTCTCGATCTATCGGAAACGCAGCATTACAAGCAGCGTGGCGAGCGCATGCCCAAGATCGATGGCGACCCGATCGCGGGACTCGACGAATGGACATGGGAACTGGGCGGATCATTCGAGCGATCCGCAGAGTCGAAACCAACTCGTGGCCCCGTAAGCGATGATTTGATGAGGTTTCGCGGCTACTACGTCAGCGACGACCGCACCGTTTTGAACTACGACATTGCGGGACGTCAAGTTTTGGAGACGGTCGATGTTTCGCGCATCAACGCGAACGCTGACCGAAACGCCGCAGTCTTGCATCAAACGCTTCGTGTCGAGCCCGGCGAAGAAGCTTTGCGTGTTTCGATCGCGAATACGAAACGCCTCAAGCGATCCTCGGTACGGATTTCTGAAGACAACGGGTCAGCGATGATCTCTTGGGCCGGAACGGTCGGCAAGAAGTCGCCAAGCTTTGCGAACAAGGCGTTGCACGTCCTTGCCGCAGAAACATCGCAGGAACTCGACTTGGGAACGATCGGTCGCACGGTCGTCGCCAAGTTCCGCACGACGGCTGGGGGAACGTTGATTGCTTCGGCACCGCAAAAGGGGCATTGGCGTCCCAACGGGAAAACGCTCTTTATCCGTGGCGGCAAGCTGGTTTTCGATATCGGCTGGGTCGGTGCAATCCAAAGTCGTTCCTCCGTCAACGACGGCCGCTGGCACATCGCGTGCTTGGTGGTCGATGACGAATCAACGCGTCTCTACGTCGACGGAAAACTGGAAGCGGAACGAGTAGAGTTTCGCCGGCCGGCCAACTCGTCTCACGTGATCAAGATTGGTGCGACCGCCGATGATTTTGGCGGTGACTTTCAGGGCAATCTTGGATGGATCGGGATCATCGACGATGCGCTCGATGGAGAGGCGCTGGCTGGCGCAAATGCCGATGAAGAATCCTTGGACACATGGAAAGAAGACCATGGGTTTCTCTTCGATTGGCAAGCCGACGCGGAAACGGAATTAACGGCCAAACCGCCCTCGCGGCATCGGATGGCCGCAGCTCTGTCTGGTGATTTGGAAGGCGTCACGCTCGAGGAAGCCGATGGACGCGTCGTACTCAAGATCCCCGCCAGTGACCGAGCGAAAGTGATTCGAGTTTCGCGGTGTTCGGTCAGTGAGGATTCATCGGATGTTGATGTCGTTGGCTTCACGCGAACCGCATCACGCGATTCTGAATTGCGTGACCCGATTGGGTGGACGCGTGGCGGTTCGGTTCGTTGGCCCGAAGAGTTGGTCGTGCGGGGGCAACTGGGTGAATCCGTAAACGGCTACGCGCTGGATACGATTCCGGTTCCGTTTGAGAACCCCTGGAACGCGTGGATGAGAACGAGTGCGATCGACTTCCTTGAAGACGGTCGAGCGGTCGTGTCGACACACGGCGGAGATATCTACTTGGTGAGCGGCGTCGACGAATCGCTTTCGCATGTGACTTGGAAGCGATTCGCATCTGGCTTGTTCGAGCCCTTCGGTGTCCGAGTGATCGATGGCAAGATTTACGTTACCTGCCGCGACGGACTCAAGAGGCTACACGACTTCAACGGTGATGATGAAGCAGATTACATCGAGTCCTTCTGGAACGATGACGATGTGTCCTGCAAGTTCCACGCGTACAACTTTGATCTGCAGACCGACGATGAAGGGAATTTCTATTTGGCCAAGGCCGGTCAATACACCAACCACCATCGGCCCGGCTCGATCATGCGAATTCCTCCAGAGGGCGGCTCCGCAGAAGTCGTCGCTTGGGGCATACGAACGCCGAACGGAATGGGGCGGCTGGCCGATGGACGGTTCACCGTTTCGGACAACCAAGGGCCTTGGATGCCGGCGGGTAAGATCTCGATCGCGGAAGCAGGTGACTTCCTCGGAAATATGCCGATCAACGATGAGCAACGAGAATGGTTGAAAGCTCGGCACGGAGGCTCGCTTCCGGAGACGTTCGATGAGCCAATGATCTGGATGCCGCAGGAGCTCGATAATTCTTGCGGCGGACAGGTTTGGGCTGACAACTCGAAGTTGGGACCGATCTCTGGGCGACTGCTGCACTCCTCCTTCGGCAAGGGCTGGCTGTATTACCTTTCGATGCAGGAGATCAACGGAAAGACACAGGCCTCGATGGTCGCGCTTCCGCATCAATGGGATGCGGGCGTGATGCGTTTGCGGATTCATCCGATCGACGGGCAGGTTTACGGGACCGGACTGTCGGGCTGGCAGGGGCCCAGTGGAGGTCGCGACGGATGCTTGCAGCGACTCAGGTACACCGGTGATCCGGTGCTGATGGTCGAGTCATTCAGTGTCGTCGAAGGCGGTGTCGAGTTGAAATTCTCG
>JBCCOI010000294.1:0-8926 GCA_039025515.1 Planctomycetota bacterium | reverse complement strand
TTCTCATCTTCTCTGAATCCAAGGTCGATCGGAGTATCAGAATCGATGAGGGATAGCACGGCGAGCTGTTCGTTTCGACGCAAGTCCCACAAGGCGACCTCCCCGTCGTCCAGAGCGGCAGCAAAGATTCCCCGCTGTCTTGCTTCTGCCATCGCGTGAATCCTCTCGCTGCCCGTTTCCCAGACAGACTCCGTCGTCAAATCGGGGAGAGTCAAAAACTGCAACGTGGCTTTTGAGCCCGACGTGGTGACGGCAATTGTGTTTCCGCCACTGAGAAACGAGACTTTTCCCAGTCCAATCATCTCACGTTTTCCAATAGCTGCTCGTTGCTCAAGATCGATGATTGCGAGTTCGGGGTTGCTCGTAAAACGAATGCCGCGCGTTTTATGATGGATCGCAGGTGCGTACCCGATCGCAATCCACGGGCGATCTGCCGAAGCCACATTGCACACGGGAAACATCCCCCAACCGGACTCGTCGTCGAGCTTCGCCCGTCTCTCCTTCCCGATCAAATCGATGTGTCCTAGGCGTTCGAAAGTTGGCAGCGAGAGAACCGTGACGCCTCCCGACTCCAAATGTGTCAGTTGCACCCCATCACCGTTCATGCCAACTCCGACGGGCGACTTGTCGAAAGCAAATGGTCCAAACATTTCAGACGTTGCGGTATCAAATCCGATTAGATGATTCGCTTCGAAAGGGTTCTTTTGCCAGTGAGCGACCGCAAAAGCAAAGCGTGAACGATCACTCGAGGCGTAGAACTGATTTGACATTGACACTGTACGAAAGATCTTCGGAATCTTGAATCGTTTTCGCTCGCCATCAGCCCGGCGCCACTCAATTGCAGTCTGACGAAAGTTCAATGGAGAGCGTGGCGTATCCATACAGAAGTCTTCGCGCACAAAAACTCTCTCGTCTTGTGGGGGCGTGGACTCGCGCGCATCGTCGGTCGTGGAGTAGACGCCGATGCGAATGGGTTTCGAGAAGTCGCTCACGTCGGGAAGCAGAAGCTGCGTTGAGTCGCGCGAAAAAGCTGCGGACAGAATCGGGCTGGCGGCTGGACCTAGCCAGCGAAAGTCGCGAGTTACCTCAAGCGATTCGCTGTCCAAAACTCTGGCGCGGTCGGACAGCGTAACAAGACGACTCCCATCAGGAGAGAAGATGAGCCTTTGCGTGCCTTCCCAACTTTCGTCGCGATTCGGAGCCTTGGAGCGTGCCACAAGGCGACCGCTTTCCAATTCCCAAAGCGTGAGCTCTCCCTTGTGGACGACCGCCATTCTCAGCGTCGGTGCGTGCACGGAAAACACGTCGGATCGTATGAGTTTTTCCCTCTGCTCTTCGGGAAACGCCAGCCAAGACTCTGGCCCTCCCAACGCACCGATGGGTGACTCGGGAGCTTCCAAGTGAATCAACTGATCGCCATCAACTGCCGGATAGGCGTGCAGGAGGTCTCCATCAGAATCGATCTCCACACGCGCTAGGGGTAAACCGAGCATCCGACCGAAATTTGAAATCCAGTAATGCTCTCGACCCTGGACCAATACCGTCGGATCTTGAGAAATCGAGAGTCCGCTTCTGCGCCGTTTTCCGATTTGAATTGCCGGTGCATCAGGATTGTCGACTTGGAATCGCCAGAGTCCGTCGGGGCCGACGGCCAATAGTTGTCCGTCCTGTCCGAATCCGAAAACCACTTTGGCGCGAATCTGCTGTTCGACCATCCGAACCGATTCCTTTGGAACGAAAGCATCCAGAGGTAACATGCCGCCCACCGGTCCGGGGTTCAGTGAAAGCACTTTCGGCGGATCGCTCAAATGTTGCGTCTTCCAGAGCAGCAACTCCGGATCATTGAAAAAGTTGGCAACGAGGCAGCTTCCATCTTGTGAGAACTCCGCCCTCCAAAAGGCTCGGTTGGGTTCATCGTGGGTGTGGATGAGCTCGAAAGTCTGCCCGTCGATCAGGTGGATATGCGAGCCGTTGATTGCAGCGATCAGGCTGCCGTCCGGCGAAGCGATTACCCACGACGCATGAATCGGCAGCCATTGTTCGCATGGATACTCGGCAAACGTCCGAAACAATCGCCACCAGGCACGACGGTCACCGTCAGTTCGTTTTTGTGCTTCTTCATGTTCGTGTCGGTAACGTTCAATGGCACCGTTCACATCTCCATTTGCGTATGTCATGTCCGCGATGCTGAGCGAACTGGTGGTAAGATTTGCCTCAGCGATCTGTTTCTGTTTCAAAGCATCTTCGCGTGCATCTTTCGCGGCTCGCTCGTTTTGCCGGGCAAGTTCTGCGGCCTGATTCGCTTCAAAGCGCGCATTACGTTCACCAATCCAAAGACTTGAGATGATGGCAGATCCGATGATCAGGGAGATCGCCAAGGCGGCGGAAAGTGATGCGATCAACGGCCGTCGCTTCGCCCACTTGATAGCGTGTTCCATCGACGAGACCGGACGCGCTTGGATTGGTCGGCCTTCCAGGAATCGTTGGAGTTCGTTCTCAAACTCCGTTGCAGATCGGTAGCGTTTGGCTGGCTCTTTCCGCAATGCGGCCAAACAAATCGTTTCCAAGTCAGCGGGCACGGACGGATTCAGTCGTCGTGGCGGAACGCATTCTTCGTTTACAAGCTGACAGAGCGTCTCGACAATGTTCGCCGCTTGAAACGGCGGACGTCCGGTCAAGGCTGCGTAGAGTATCGCGCCCAACCCGTAAACATCGCTCAAAATTCCGGCAGCTTCAGGGTTGCTTGCCTGCTCGGGCGCCATATAACCCGGCGTTCCCAGCACCTCGCCGGTCGCGGTCATGCTTTGCTGATCGAGGCGTTTGGCGAGCCCGAAGTCGGTCACCTTGGGGCGTCCCCGATCGAGCAAAACGTTGGCGGGCTTAAGATCACGGTGAATAACACCCTGATCATGCGCATGTTGCACGGCATCGGCGACCGCAGCGATGATTTGGGCTGCTTCCCGTGGCGGAAGCGGGGCAGCGGCGATGCGATCGGCGAGACTTGAGCCATCAACGAACGCCATCGAGAAATAGTGTTGCTCGTTGTGTTCACCGATCTCATGAATCGGCACAATGCCGGGATGATCGAGCCTTGCAGCAGACTCGGCCTCCTTATGAAACCGAGTAACCAAGTCGGGCGTTGCGAGTTCACCGGCGAGAATCATCTTCAATGCGACCGTGCGGTTGAGCGAGACCTGCCTTGCTCGATAAACAACTCCCATACCGCCCCGCGCGATCTCTTCTTCGATCTCATAGTCGCCGAAGTAGCGAACGCGCTCGCGAGCATCCGGTCCCTCGGAAGGTTCGGTATCGGACATCAGCGTGGGCATCTCCAGCGCATCGCCGAAAACACGACTAAGCCCCAAGTCCTTTCGTTCGGCGAAGAATTCACGAATGGACTCCGCGAATGCCGGATGCAAATCGCACCAAGTCTGCACATCGATCTCATCGCCGGTCTCTTCTGTGCGAAGGATCTCAGCGAGTATCGCGTCGAACTCTGGACTATCGGAATCGGAACTCATGATTTCTCACCCAACTCGATTTCAGCAACGAGCTGCCTTAACTGTTTCAATGCTCTTCGAAGCAGTCCTGCAACGGAGGGAACGGTTCGCGACATGGCGTCGGCAGTTTCTTGAAGCGATTCGTCGGAAAGGTAGTGACGCATGATCACTTCACGATAGGTTTCGCTCAGTTGCAAGACGGCATTGGCAACCAGCACGGCGCGCTCGTTTCGTATCGCGAGCTTGCTGGGACTCGCGTCTTGATTGGCAAGCAAACCACCCAGCCGAATGGAGGACGCTTCGATGGAGCGAACCAAGCGGACATCACGTCGCTGCGCGGTCGCGCGGCGAATCTCATCGCGTAGATTGTTCGCAAGCACGGTTCGGAGCAACTTGGGTAACCCATCTGGCTCGGTAATTCCGGCTGATTCGACCATCCGCCAAGCCTCCCAAAGCGACTGCTGCACGACTCCGGACAGATCAATTTTTCCGCGAAGAGGAACGCCCGTTTGGGCCTCCGCAAGCAGCCTCAAGTAGCCGCGATACTGTTCGATTTGTTCCGAAATGTCCAATTTTTTCCGCTCAACTTGAGTCTCCCCTCAGAGTAAGCGGAATCCCGGACGGCGCAGACCGCGTAAACTTAAAATCTTCAGGTTGGATTCTGCTTCGCAAATGCAAGAGCTCGGCGTTCATCACGGAAACGACTCATTGTGCTTTCGATTCACGTCGTCTTCATGCTGATCACGATGCTGCACCACCATGGACGCGAAGCACACACCAGGATTCTGCAAAGCGTTGCCGAGATCGTCGAGGCCGGCGGGCTGAAGCCTGTTCAGGACGAGACCACGTTCGCGCTGGACGAGGTCGCGGAAGCTCACGCTCGGCTGGAAAGTCGGCAAGCGATGGGCAAGGTTGTCATCTCGAACTGAATGCGAACTCACTCGCGAAAGATCTCTGGCGCGTTGTACTTCCGGTGGATTTGATTGCAGCGTTTGGTTGGCATCCGGAGGCCGTGCGCGAGGTCGGCTAGATACTCCGCTTCCTTCTGTTCATCCAAGTCGATCGCGATCAGCGACATGGTGTAGACCTGATCCTCCATGCCGAGTGGCGTATTCCAAGCAATTTCTTTCGCATCATGGCTTTTGCGGAACTCGTCACGCAAAAAGCGAATCTCTGCGTCCGAGAGATGTCCCAGCTGCCGCGTAATGCTCTGCTGTTCCTCGTCGTCAATCTGACCATCAGCTTTCGACGCCGAAATCATCGCTCGAATGAGCACGACGGATTGCGCGTTGAGTGCATCTTCTTCTTCTCGGGTTGGCGGGGCATAACTTCGGGACGTTTGTCGCTCCTGCCTTCGGGTCTGCTGGGGATGGCGTTTTTCATATCGAGAATTGCTGACCCCGAGCAGTTCCTCCAAACTTCTCGCCGCATCACCGATAGATGCGGGCCTCCGTGAGGAGCGTGATGGGCTGCTATTTGTTCTCGGGTGCGTGCGACGCGTGTTCGTCGTCTGTGATGATTGCGACGAACCACCAAGGATGTCCTTCAGAATTTGACCGCCTGGAGAAGGCCGCCCGGCTTTCTTTCCGAGTAGAGCACCCAATACATCCATCGCATCCATTTTTTCACCTCAAATTTCTGGCCAAGACTGTTGCTCAATTGACGATTGACCACCAGTCACACGGACACGATGGAATCCGTCTCGCTCAGGAGACCCTACATAAAAGTACGCGTATGCTCGCAGCACAGTATTCGATTCGATGAGCTCCGTGTCGACAACGTGTCGATGATACAGATCGGCAGGCGAATTCCCATTTGTTCCCTCGATCTGATCGAGCACTTTGAGCACGATCGGAATCTGTACTGATTCAAAGGTATGAAGTTCGCCGATCACGCGAAACTCACCACGTTTTAGAGCCGGGTAGTCATCTCGCCCCCAAAGCTCGCCTCGAACTGACGCAACGAGTACCTCGGATGCCGAAACCGGCCAAAGGCCATGACGGCACTGTCCGCGTTTGAGAGTTCCGTATACGAAGACGGCCGTTACATCGACTTCATGTACATCAATTTCATGCATCATCGATTGGTCTCATGGACCGAAATGTTCCGGACCACCGTTCGATCGCGTCGTCGATCTCTTTCGCACCGATCTGTTCAAAGAACTCCGACCACCGCAGGTCACTCGAGTAGCCGAGTCCGCCCACCATCGCCAAGTCAACCGTATGTAAGGAGTCGGTGACACCCTCTGCCAACAAAGCACACGCTTCGATCCACATTGGGATGGAAAGCAACAGCATGACGTCACCGTCGGATAGTTCAAGCTCGCGCAGCTTGTAGGTTTCAACGATCTCGCAAGCATCTGACGACAGATCCACCGACCGATTTCCATCGGCGTCGTAGTCGAACAACCCCGAACCAACGTGTTTGCCAAAGCGTTTACGTTTCACCATGGCAGGAACGATCGGAGACGGATCGAGTCTTTTGGGAAAAGCATTGGCGTAGACTCGTCCCGCTTGATACATCGTTCGAGCCCCAATCCAATCGATCAGTTCCAAAGGGGACAGTGGCATCCCATATGCCCGGGCGCATCGATCGAGTCGCGTCGCCGAAACTCCATGCGCCAACAGCAGAAGTGATTGGTTGAGGTACGGCGACAACATCCGATTGACGATAAAACCCGCGGAGTCACGACAGTGAATACTTCGCATGCCAAGACGTGTGACATGGCGGGAAACGACATCGATCGTACGCCGGCTGGTGTCGGGCGTGGCGACAACTTCAACGGCAGCACGTGCGTGTACCGGCATAAAGAAATGCATCCCGCAAACGCGATCGGCATTCGGGAGCCCGTTGGCAATTTCTGAGAGACGCAGCGTTGACGTATTGGAACAAAGGAGACTGTCATCACCAAATGCTTCGGCCGCTCGTTTAAACAAAGATCGCTTGATGGATAAGTCTTCGATGACGGACTCCACCATCAGTTTGGGGCGGTCGGTGAAATCATCGCCAATGGAAAGGGTGTGCAGCCCGTCAAGGATCGGTTCGTGACGTGACGCCGCGACGCCGGCATCCACCAATTCGTTGAGAAACTCTTCGACAAGCGTTTGCTCCACGTCCGCGATCAGGTACGGGAGCTGACGACGCGAATGGGCCAGCGCGATTTCGCGTCCCATAACGCCGCATCCGATCAAAACAAGATCGTGCGTTCTTTGCTCCGCTGCTTGCAACTTATGCTCGAAAGAGAAGGCTGGTAGTGAATCGACGCCAAGTGTGAAACCTTACCGGTTACAAATCCTATTCGGCTGGCGCCGAGGATAGCGGAACTGCCGAAGTTGCGCAAGGTTTGGAAAAGGCGTGCCAATTCGTAGTGGCTCGATTGTTCGATTCGATCATGCCGATGCTGGTGGACGTGTGAGATAGAAATGCCCGCATGGCAGCCACCTGCACGCGGAGACCCATCCGGCGGTCGGGCAAGAACGGATTCGATGGCTGAAAATGAGGTTCGGAGGAACCACCGGATGAAACTTCGATTGAAAAAGATAAGTAGCGTGATCGCCGCGGTCGTCACCTGTGCCGGTTTGTCGGCAAGTGCGTCAGCAAATGACTCGTTTGTAGTTTCCAGCAAGGTCGTCAGCGACGTCGTGACACCCGCCAGCGCTTACATCGGCGATCTCGGAGGAGAGGTCGAAGTCTCCGGCTGCGCCAGTGGAGATTGCGGCGCCAGTGTTGGCGATTGCTCGAGCGGAGACTGTGGATGCAGCGACGGAAGTTGCCTGGGTGGAAAGCTGGGCGGTCGACTTGGAAAATGCAACACGATGGCCGGTTGCCAACCCAAGAAGTACGACCAGCCTGACCTTTTCTACAACTTCTACTCGAAGGGCAACTGCAACTCTGCAAACGCTCAGATGTATATTTCGCCCCAACCGGTACCTCATTTCGTCGGGCATACGTTCTTCACGTATCAGCCGTTTTATCCGCACGAATACATGTACTGGCACAAGAACAAGTTCCACAACGAGTACGACAACGGTCGAGGCATGAATCGAACGCGAGCGTTGTACTACGCACCGCCGATCAAGACCGCGGTCAGCAACTTGTACTGGAACAAGCTGCGTTTGCCCCGCTAGCCGAACGGACCCACCTAACGAAGAGATCGAGTGATGCGAAAAATACTTCTAGTCGTTGTTTGCCTGATCGGAGCATTGATGAGCCAGCCGACGAAAGTCGAAGCGGGTGATCCTTACGCCGTGACCCAAGTTTGGGCCCACAACTTTTCAATGGACCGCCCTTGGCACGGTGGTTACTACCAGCAGAACTATGGGCAACCGTTGGCAGTCGTGGTTCCTCCCACGGCTCATATGCAGCAGAGCTACGGATGGGGCGTTGGGCAAAACCTGATGTACCCAATCCACCACCAGTATGGCAGGAGTGCTCCTGCACTTGGAGCAGGAGCTCGGGGCATGTTCCGTCCCACTCCGCCCTGGCCGAGTCACACCGACCAGTTCGGATACTACTACATCCGATCTCCCTGGTGAGTGTTTGCCGATCGGGCGGACAAAACGCCAGAGGCACGCTTCTAGCACGCACGGTGGCTCACAACCTGAGGGTGAGTCACCGTTTCTTTTTGACAGCGCATCCGCTTCTAGTCTGGGAATTCTTGGACAAACGGCAATAAAAGAGCGGGCCTCGATTTGCGTTGGCCGACGCGACCGTTCAAACTGGATGCAAAGGCTCCTCGCTCTTGTCTCACCTCATGCGGAGTGTCCCCTACGACAATGTCATCCGAAGACTCATCCAATCCCGGGTCGGGTAATCCGAATCTCAGCCCCCTCGACGGTGGGCGTTGGCGACCCGTGAGTCCGGATGAATTACTTCGTCGTGAAGCTTCCTCAAATACGGAAGCTGAAGAACCGACGTCCGAGGAACAACAACGGGTAACGCTGCAGCGCCGGCAAGAACTGGAACACAAGCTGAAATCCAATCCGACGGACTTGGACGGGTTCTTAGAACTTGCGGCAATCTACCGAGATGAGCAGCGTCCCCTCGAAGCTAAACGATTGCTGACTCAAGCTTCCGAGATCTTCCCCGATGATTTGGACGTCCGTTTCCAACTCGAAGAAGCCGTCTTGGCAAGATCGTTGCAACAGTATCGCGAAGTCAGCGACTTGGCCGCGCGGTTGCAGAGTCCAGAAACGCTCCGGGAACTCGAACGCAGCCGCAGCGACTGGGCGTTCCGACGGATGGAGGTCTGCAAAGCTCGTTTGGAAAGAGATCCATCTCAAACACAGCTCAGGCTTTCGCTTGTCGAAGCGATGTACGACGCAGACATGTTCGAAGACGCGTTCGCCGATGCGGCCGCACTGACGGAAAAGGATGCCTTCGCGCCGCAGGCTCACTTTCTTCGGGCAAAGTGCCTGATGGCGTTG
>JBCCOI010000293.1:0-8927 GCA_039025515.1 Planctomycetota bacterium | reverse complement strand
GCTCCAGCCGTCTTGGGACGTGACTTTCGATCGATTTACTACTTCTTGGCAAGCAGGAAGTAGAACACCGGTGTCAGGAAGATTCCGAACACGGTAACGCCCATCATGACTTCACTGGCATTCATTCTTGGCGTCGTTCCGCTTGCCCTGGCGACGGGGGCCGGAGCGGAGATGCGGACGACTCTAGGAATTGCTGTGTTTTCGGGCATGCTGGGCGTTACCGTGTTCGGAATCTTCCTGACACCGGTGTTCTACTTCCTGCTTGCCAAGAAGTAGTAAATCGATCGAAAGTCACGTCCCAAGACGGCTGGAGCGTTCGCAACGGAAATCGGCAAGATCCGACTCGGCGCCATAGACTCGTTTCCAAGACTCAATCGAGACACCAGGGCATTGAATCAGCGATTCCACCTGATCGAATTTCACGAACAACCCTGGGTCCCTCAGCTCTTGCGTGAGGGCGTCACGGATTATCTCAGGTTCGTCACCGAGATCGCGGGTCACTACAAAGCGGTTGCTCCCCTTGTAACCACACTTCTTGAAGAACAGCCAGAAAAACAGATCGTCGACTTGGGTTCTGGTGCGGGCGGAGGATGGCGCAAGCTACACCCCATGCTTGAAGATTCCCTTCGCGAGCCGGTTCGTATAACGCTAACAGATAGGAATCCGAATCTAGCTGCATTTGAATCGGGCTTCGAATCTTTCTCCGGAAGAATCAGCTATCGAGCGGAGCCCGTGGACGCAAGAGATGTCCCGGAAGATCTCAAAGGGCTTCGAACGATGTTCAACATCTTTCACCATCTTCGACCAGACGATGCAAGATCGGTAATCGCGGACGCCGACGCAAAAAATCAACCGCTTCTGATTGTCGAAGTCCTTGAAAAATCCTTCATCCAAGCAGTGCTCATTCTGATCTTGGCACCGATCTTTGCCCTCATTCTGACGCCATTCATCCGACCTTTTCGGGTTTCCAGAATCGTCTTGACCTATCTCATCCCGGCGTTGCCTCTGATGATCGCATGGGATGGATTCGTGTCGGTGTTGCGACTCTATGGACCACCTCAAATGAACCAACTCTGTGACGGACTTGATGGGCTAACTTGGGAATCGGGAAAACTCAAAAACGGAAGCATCACAATGCTCTATCTGATGGGATCGTCTCGAACGCGGTGAAAGGGCGTCGGCCAAAACCCATCGAGGAAAATTAGGAACTTCGAACACAATTCGTGGATACTGCTCTCTCAATTCGAGTTTCTGTTGTTGTAATCCGCTCCCTGGCACCCGACTCGACGAAGACACACCGACTGCAACGAGCAGCATTGCCAAGCGTATTCGCAATCTGATCATGGTGTGCACGTTGTTCCTCGTCTTCACGACACTGCAACACTATTCACCGGCCCAAAGTGCGCCGATCCCTTTCTGCCAAAGTTGCTTGTTGAAATCTGGGACGCGTACATTCAGCAAGGTTTCGCCCCGCTTCTTGAGCTGCGACCACTGCGCGTCAAGCTCGGCGCGCCGACTTCGTGCGGGCTCTGTGACCCTAGGTAGCGAGCTTTCCGTTTGATTGATCATGAAGAGATACTCGGCTGTGAACTTGTTCGGATAGTTCTCCACGTCGTCGTAGGCCTTCGCCAAACGCTGGACCATCTCCTCGTCCCACTCCGTGATCACCTTCACGAGTGCCTCGCCTGCTTTATTTATCTCGTCATCAAAATCATCTCCGTCTCGACTCTTGAGAAACCTCTCGAGCTGTTGCTTGATCTTGTAGAGACGATTTGTCATCTCGTGCATTTCCGTGACGGATGACTCTGTCTCGGTCATGAACGCATCAAAGGATTCGTATTCTTTCTGCGTGACGCCATAAAGAGGGTTGGGTTCGATCTTGGCAATCGTCTCCGATGTCAGTGCAGTGTCAGCTTGCACATCCGCGGTCGAATTTGATTCTTCATCTTCTGACTTATCTTCTTCTGCCCGCTTCAAGATCAGCTTGACGGCGTAATCTCCGGGAATTGCTTTGTGTCCACGATAGCTTGCCTCGATGTAGGCCTTCGGAATGCCGGGCATCGTTTCGTGCCGCATGTTCCATACGAATCGATTCAACCCTTGCTTTTCCGAGAGTGAACTCTGCTTGGGTGGGCCACCGGGGTAGCTCACGAACGCGTCATCCTTCCTTGAAGAAAAGCGATTCACCAATTCTGCATCGGCATCACGGATCTCCAGTTCGACTTGGTCACCCTCAGACATCTCCGGCAAATGGTAATAGATGACGATGCCGTTGGCCGGATTAACACCACGCAACGAATTCGCGCCTTTGAACTTCTTCGAGTTACCGTTCAGTTCACTTCCGTGGTTTGACAGATGTGCCGGCTCCGGTGTGAAGAGATGTAAGTCGCCGGAAACATCGTCTAATTGCCGGATCAAACCAAGGTCATCGAAGACCCAAAATGAACGGCCAGAGGTTGCGATAACGAGGTCGTCGTGCCGGATGATTAAGTCCAAGATAGGCGTCACGGGCAAGTTCAATTGAAACGCCTGCCACTGGTTCCCGCCGTCTTGGGAGAGATAAAGCCCGGTCTCTGTACCGGCAAAAAGCAAATTCTTGATTCCCGGATCCTCACGGACGACGCGTGTGAAAGCGCCGTCGGGAATCCCGTTCGAAATCGGCTTCCAAGTCGCACCGTAGTCTGTCGTCTTGAACAGGCCGGGGCGTTTGTCGCCGAACTTGTAGCGTGTCGTGGCGATGAAGGCAGTTGCAGGGTCGTGAGGTGAAATCTCGATTGCATTGATCAAACACTCGTCAAGATTTTGCGGAGTCACGTCCACCCAAGTCTTGCACCCGTCCTTGGTCAAATGAACCATGCCGTCATCGCTACCTGTCCAGATCACGCCTTTCTCATGTGGCGATTCGGCGACGTAGCTGATCGTTCCGTAGTTCTCAGCACCCACGGCCTCGACGGTGAGCGGGCCGCCACCCTTGCCCTGCCTGTTCTCCATGTTGCGAGTCAGGTCCGGCGAAACTTCTTCCCACGTTGACCCCATATCTCGCGTTCGCAACATCAACTGGGCCGCGTGGTAATAGGTGTTCGGTTCGTGCTGCGAATAGATGATCGGCGCGTTCCAATTGTAAAGGTACTTCATGTCCCGCGCCGCTCGGCCTAGATACTGTATCGGTGCCGCCATGATGTTGGTTCCCGCGCCGGCTTTGGTGTCGAGTACCTCGATCGTGCCAAGATAGCTGCCACCCATCACGTAACGCGAATCATCGGGATCGAAGGCCAGGAAAGCGCTTTCGCCGCCGGCAGAAGCTGTCCAGCTTCGAACGCTAATACCAGATCCCCCCGGCTCCATCGAGGCAATCCGAACCGATGAATTGTCCTGCTGTCCGCCGTAGATCCGATAGGGGAAATGGTTATCTACGTTGACACGATAGAACTGCGCCGTCGGCATGTTGTCTTGTCGAGACCAACTCGCACCGCGGTTGAAGGTGATCGCTGCGCCGCCATCGTTGGCGATCACCATATTGGTCGAGTCGTCCGGATTGATCCACAAATCATGGTGGTCACCATGAGTCCCTGACAGCGTTTCCCACGACTTGCCGCCGTCAATCGAACGCAGTGCGGGTGCACTGAGCACATAGACGGTGTGTTCATCATTTGGATCGACGAAAACTTCCGTGTAATACCAAGCCCGCTGAGTCAGCCGATGGTCCTCGCTTACGCGGTTCCATTTCGCGCCCCCATCGCTTGAGAGAAACAGCCCACCTTTCTCCTTCAGGGTGTCGCTCTCGAGCAACAAATAAACCTTATCAGAGTTTGTACGCGAGACGGCGATGGCGCCTTTTCCTTTTTCATCGGGCAAGCCCTCTTCGATCTTTTTCCAGGTGTCACCCGCGTCCGTTGATTTAAAGACGCCGCTCCCCTCGCCGCCGCTGATGACGATCCAAGGTTTTCGTTGGTGCTCCCACATCGTGGCATAAAGCACGCGGGGATTATTCCAATCCATCGAGAGCTCCGAACAACCGGTCAGCTCGTTCACAAAATGCACACGATTCCAACTCTTTCCACCGTCCGAAGACCGATAGATGCCTCGCGATTGAGACGGCGCATGGAGAGCACCTTGTGCGGCAACGTAAACGACGTCTGGATCCTTCGGATGGACGACAATCCGGGAGATGTGTTCCGTCTCAGAGAGTCCAATGTGCTCCCACGTTTTTCCTTCATCCGTGGACTTGTAGACACCGTCGCCATGTGAAGTCATGACGCCGCGGGGCGCGTGCTCGCCCATCCCGACGTAAACGACGTTCGGGTCGCTCGCAGAAACCGCAACCGCGCCGACGGAGCCAGTTTTGAAGAACCCGTCGGAAACGTTACGCCAGATCTGACCGCCGTCTTCGGTCTTCCAGAGACCGCCCCCCGTTGTGCCCATGAGGTAGCTGAAAGGTTTTCCAGGTATTCCACTGGCACAAACCGAACGGCCTCCACGGAAAGGCCCGATGCATCGCCACTTGGCCGGCTCCATGTAGGTGTCAAGCTTGTCTGGACCCTGTCCACTCGCCGGAATCCAGACAAATAGAATGCACACGGCGATGAGGAGAAAAACACGCAATGTTCAAGACCCGCAAAAAGCCCTCGATTTCGCCTCGGTACACTACTGAAGCGTTGATGCAGCCACTTTAGTCCCAAGTCGCGTCAGGAAAAGCTTGCGATCCGGCCTATGCCAGTCGTCGCAACCGTGAGTCGCGTTAGAGGCGTCCGAATGGCGACAGGGACAAGAATGAAAGAAGTTTCAGAGTTTCCATTTTAGTTTTTCTGGCAATTTCCGTCTAAGAAGGCGATGCAAGCACGAGACTCTTGATGGACGCAGCATTCCCCGATCCGTCTCAACCTCTTCAGGGCATTTCCGGACGGATCGTGTGGATGAAGGAGTCTGACGAGCAAGCCGCAACGCCTGACGAAGCAGCGTTTGAGAGAACGGTTGCCGAGTCCATGCCCCAGTTGCTGGGCATTGCGATGCGACTGACATCAAATCGTGACTTGGCACACGAGGCTGTCCAAAACGCGATCGTCAAGGCCGCAAAGGCATTTACGAGTTTTCGACATCAATCGGAAATCAAAACATGGATCGTCCGCATCGTCATTCATTGTGCCAGAGATGCTCTGCTGGCTGAAAAGACACGCAATGCTCGATTTCCAAATCAAAGTCAGGAAGATCTCGACCACATCAGTCACCAAGAAAAGGACAGCTCAACTCGACCCGACGAACAGACTCTGGCAAGTGAGCGCAAGCATCTTGTGCAGCAAGCGGTCATGCGGCTTCCGGACCGGCAGCGGGAAGTCGTAGTGCTGATGGTATGGCAAGGCTTAAGCGGAAAGCAAGCTGCGGAGTTGCTTGAGCTGGATACGCAGGCAGTACACGCCAATCTTTATGCGGCGAGGCAATCGCTCAAGAAGTTGTTGCGTGGATTTGAGGATTGAATCGATGACCAAACAAAACGATCCACTCGAAAGGATTTTGCGTGAGTCGAATCCACTGACCGAAGCGGACGGCCAGTGGTTGGACTCTAAATCAAAGGTGCATTCGCGGCAGTGGCAGCGACGACGAAGGCGGCAGCGACGACGTAGAGTTGGCTTGAGAATCGCCGTCGCCGCATCGGTGGTTTTTCTGGTGATCGGTGGGTTTGTGGTCACTAAGTCACATGAAAAGCGACTCGCGGCAAACAAGGCTCACACAGACCTGGGCGAGCCTGCAGCGCCAAACCATGACTTGATGATGCACGAGCGCAAAACAACACCGAAGAGACCATCAACACTCGCGGAAAAATCAGCTGCGAACGATCAGAATTCGCTTCGCGACCAACGGCAGGGCCAACTCGCGTCGTTTCGCACGTTCGTTAGCAAGGCTGGAGCCTATGAGAGTGTTGAGTGGTACGAGGCGGTACGGCTCTTGGTACAGACCTCATCGAAGGTGCAACGGCAGATCGTTAGCTGGGTTCCGGAAGTTCCGAACGAGCATGAGCGACATCGCGCGATGCGTCTGGTGTGCCAAGCCGCAGGCGATTCCGAACGGGGCATTCTGATCGGCTGGCTTGAGTCTCAGCCAACGCGTCAACAATCGTGGGCGCGACTCCTAGAGGATCGATCGTTGGATCAGCTCAAGGAATTGGTAGCTTTTGCGCAGTCGGATGTTGAAAAGAGAACACTTTGCCGAGCAATTGCATCGCTTAGCCATCGGATCCCACTCGCGAATTCGAGCGCTCTCGCACTAGCTGATTTGTCAGCGGATCCGACATGGAGACCATCAGTCCGCGACGCGGCCCAACTGATCTCGTCGAATTCCATGGATTCACTACTCATGCGTTTGCGGTCGCGAGACAAACAGACGCGGCTAACCGCCGGCTTCGTACTTGCTTCCGTTCCGGGCAATCAATTGGATCACTATCTAACTTCATTGGTGGTCAACGGAAGACACCGACAACCCGCCTACTTGGCGCTTCTTTCACGAAGCACGCAAAGCGGCAATGCATTCCTGAATCGTGCCGCCATGGATCCGTCGTTGCGACCGGCAATGTATTCGGCGCAGCTGCACTTCACCCATTTTCAGTCCGAACTTCAACACTGGATCTCACAATCAAAGGAACACTCTCATGAGCAGTCGCAGTTTTCAAAACGTGCTCCAATCCTTGCGATGGGGATTGGCCGGTATCATTGTGGTCGTCGCATTGGCCAACCGAGCTACTGCTCAAGCTGATGACCAGCCCGAGTTGATCAACAAAATCTACGAAGTCGGAGACCTGTTGCAGCCACCTCCGCTTCTGAGTGATTCGGAATCAAGTAGCGGAACGCCAAACCGCTTCTTCAACGGCGGTGCCGCTGCCGGCGGTGGTGGTTTCATGAGGATCCCCAGCCAGATACTGCCGCAGTTCGGAGGCGGAATGGGTGGCGGTGGCATGGGGGGCGGTGGCATGGGGGGCCTGGGCGGCGGCATGGGTATGGGGGGACCGATTCCTGGACCAGAACCAACCCTGACCGCAGAAGCGCTCAGCGCGCTGATCACAGATCATGTGGCCCCAAACACCTGGCTCGCTCTCGGCGGAGATGGAGACCTGACGATCATCGGGTCATCCATGGTTATTTCACAAACTGCGGGTACCCACGAAAAAGTTGAACAGTTCCTAGAGCTGTTGCGAAAGGCACGGGGGTCATCCGTGTCAGTTGACATTGATATTCGAGTTGTCGAAGTTGCCGTAGACTCAGCGCTCGATCAATTGACCAAATCGGAAGAGAATCTCGCAGAGATCGCGTCCGACCCTTCAGCCGGAAAACTACGACTGCGTTGCAGCAATCGGCAGATCGCCAGCATGTCTTCGGGTTTGAAACGCAGCTACATTGTCTCAATCACTCCGGTGGTGGGCGGTGATTCGAAGACGATGGCTGACGCCCATATCGCTTATCAGCCGGTTAGCGAATCCGTTCTGCTGGGGATGAGAGGCAAAGTCCAGCCGATCATCCCGAGTGATGGGACGTCGGGTCGTATCCACCTGGGAGTCTCCATCGCATCGGGCCCGGAAGAAGTCTTGAAAGCGGAGTTTGGAACGGGCCAATCCATTGATCGGCTTGAGCTTGAGATGGCAACCCTGGAAACATCGATCGAGACTGAGCCAGATCGGTGGACGCTTGCCGGGACGATCGCGGTCAGTGACCCGACCAGCAGCATTACCGGAGGCGAGGCGTTACCTCACTTGCTGGTCTTGGTGAAATGGAAACCCACCGAGACGTCTCGTTAACGACGCTTTCTGCGGCATCGCAGACTCGGGATGATGAAGTCGTTGCCTTCAAGCGAGACGTGAGAAGCCTACTTACTCATGATCAACTTTTAATTTCCGCCTTAGCACGGTTTTTCCATTGGTGACGTAGAGGTATTGATAGGCTGATTTGTCACCAGGAATGTCACCGAGGACGCAACTGGTCAATGGCTTGGACGCATCCGGTTTTGGCAGGACGCCGCACAACCGTTCCGTTGGGTCGAATACTTGGACGCCCAATTCGCTGGTGATGTAGTACCGGCCGGCTCGATCGACGGCCATCCCATCACCTCGCGACGCTCGCTTGTAGGGTGGTGGTTGATGAAATTGAAACTCGCCCTCCTCATCAATCGGCAGTCGAAGCGTCATCGTTGGCATCTTGGCATCAAGACTTCCATCGGCGGAAACCCGATACGTCCAGGCATTCTCGCTGCCACTGTCGGACACCGCCAGCGTTCCTCCGTCTTTGGTGAGAACGATTCCGTTGGGCCGGATGAGACCTTCGTCAACATCCTGCGTTGCACCCGTTGAAGGATCGATCTTTGTCACGCGATGTGTCCGAGTCTCCGTGATGTAGATCGTTCCATCCGCGGCCACCGCTAGGTCGTTTGGCTGGACATCGGTCGCTACCGGACGAACATCGCCCGTCGAAGGATCGACGGAAATCACCCGTTTCAATTTGCCTTGACACCCATACAACAGCCCGTCGGGACCGAACATCAACCCGCTCACAGACTCTTTCGCAACGACGCTACGACTGAGGTCCATCGAATCAACGCGGAAGATCGCGGGTTCACGCATGTCACAAAAGTAGAAATTTCCAGCTTCATCCGTACAGGTCGCATCGGCAAAGCCCAGACCATCGGCAACGATCTCCCAATCATCTCCGTCGCTTAGCAACTCGAGCAATGTGAAGTCGCTTTTCAAGTCGTCAGATGTGTCAATCGAAGGACGATGCACTTCTTGACGCCACAACCATGTCATCGCCTCGGGGAACTTCATGCTTCCGAAGTCCGCGTTGTGTGCAAATCCTTCGGCCCAATCCAATCGCACGTCGTATCCCATGTACCGAAGCGCCGATGCAACTCGCTGGTTCGCCCAAGGCCAACTACCGAAAGCGTTGTCCACG
>JBCCOI010000292.1:0-8934 GCA_039025515.1 Planctomycetota bacterium | reverse complement strand
CGGAAGCGAGAGTTCCTCGTCTTTGAGGTGACCGACATTTGCGAAGTAGATTCCATACCGGTACGGGTGTCGTCCGGTCAGACAACTCCCACGCGTCGGGCTGCAAACGGGAGCCGCTGCATAAAATCGATTGAACTTGAGCCCACTGTCCGCCATTTCATTCAGGTGTGGCGTCTGAATCGGGGATTGTTTGTTGAAGCACTTGAGATCCCCGTACCCGAGGTCATCGCACATGACCAGAATCACGTTTGGGCGATCGGCAAACCCGCGTTGCAGGAGGGCTTGCGCAACACAGAAAAGACCAAGAAGGGCGCAAATTCGTTTCATGGCGGGACCGATATCAGAGAAAGGCGCCCATTATGGTAACCGGTAACGGCAATTCATGTCGCCGTAGACCGCCTTAGGAATGGTCGATCAATGATTGTCGCCGACTGGCTCTGTCCGATCGATTTTGACACGTTTCCACCGGAGGGAGCCGATGGGCGACGCCAGGATTCTGACCGATCCAAAGTCAAACTGCTGTGCCAATCGCAATCCGCAAGCTGCACTCTCGAGCCTGTTTCATCCCAGTCTGCGGTGCCGCGTTTGGCGGGATTACGGTAGAACGTGAAAGCCGACGCCCCTTTTGATGCGAATGATCATGATTGCCGAAGATTCAACAAACGAATCCGAATTGCCGCGAGCGGAGTTTCACCTCAATCAGCCCTTTCCCCCGGCAGGGGATCAGCCCCAGGCGATCGACAAACTCACACGAGGCATCGAGTCGGGCAAGGAGACGCAAGTGCTGTTGGGGGCGACGGGCACAGGGAAGACATTCACCATGGCAAACGTGATTGCCAACGTCGGCCGCCCCGCGTTGATTCTCAGCCACAACAAGACTCTCGCGGCGCAGCTCTACAGCGAGTTCAAAGAGTTCTTTCCGGAAAACGCCGTCCACTACTTCGTCAGCTATTACGACTACTACCAGCCCGAAGCGTACATCCCACAGCGGGACGTCTACATCGAGAAGGATGCGTCGATCAACGAAGAGATCGATCGCTTGCGACTCGCAACGACCAGCAGCCTGGTTAGCCGCCGCGATGTGGTCATCGTCGCATCGGTCAGCAGCATTTACGGACTTGGTTCCCCGGATGACTACAAACAGTTGGTTGTCGGAATCACCGTCGGGCAAACCATACGCCGCGATCAGCTCCTGCTGAAGCTTGTCGACGTCTTATACGAACGCAACGACATCTCGTTTGAACGTGGGAAGTTTCGCGTTCGCGGCGACAGTATCGAGCTGTGGCCCAGCTACGAAGAGTTTGCGTACCGGATCGAGATGTGGGGTGATCAGATCGAACGGATCTCAATCATCAAGCCCGTCTCCGGCGAATCGGTGAGCACCCTTCAACAGGTTTACATTTATCCCGCGAAGCACTTTGTGATGCCGGAAGACCGCATCAAACGTGCGATCAGCATCATTCGCGAAGAACTCAAGATGCAGTTGGAAGACTTTCAAAAGAAAGGCAAGCTCCTTGAGGCACAACGGCTCTCGGCACGTACACGATTCGACCTGGAAATGCTCTCCGAAGTCGGACACTGCCCCGGCATCGAAAACTACTCGCGTCCGTTATCGGGCAAACCTCCCGGTGCAACTCCGGACACCCTTTATGACTTCTTCCCCGACGACTTCATTACGTTCATCGACGAGTCGCATGTGACCGTTCCGCAAGTTCGTGCCATGTATGCCGGTGACCGCAGTCGAAAACTCACGCTGGTCGAGCATGGTTTTCGCCTGCCGTGCGCATTGGACAATCGTCCGCTCAAATTCGAGGAGTGGGAAGAACGCAATCATCAAGTCTGCTTCGTCAGTGCCACCCCCAGCGACTACGAGTTGGAAAAGACGGCCGGGGAAGTGGTCGAGCAGATTATCCGCCCCACCGGTTTGCTGGATCCGGAAGTCGAAGTGGTTTCGGCGCGCGGACAGGTCGCTCATCTGATCGAAGAAGTTCGTGCACGTGCGGCACGCGACGAACGAGTGTTGGTAACGGCGCTCACCAAGCGACTCGCCGAAGATCTTTCGACGTTTTTTCAGGAACAGAACGTCCGCTGCAGATGGTTGCACAGCGAGCTGAATGCATTCGAACGTGTTGACCTGTTGCAAGAACTTCGCACCGGACACTTTGATTGCTTGGTGGGCGTCAACTTATTACGGGAAGGCCTAGACCTGCCCGAAGTCTCACTGGTTGCGATCTTGGACGCAGACAAGGAGGGCTTTCTGCGGAGCGAAACCAGCTTGATCCAAACCATCGGACGTGCCGCACGCAATGCCAACAGTAAAGTCATTCTGTACGCCGACACAATGACGGAGTCGATGCGGTTGGCGATTGACGAAACCGAACGCAGACGCGCCATTCAGCAGGCTTACAACGATGAACACGGCATCAAGCCCGAAACCGTGCGCAAACGCGTGAGAGCGGGCATCGAATCGGAAGCCGCCAAGCGAAGAAAAGCCAACGCGAAAGCAAAGGAGGAATCAGAAACTCAGTACATCACGATCGAATTCATCGAGAATCTGGAACGTGAGATGCTTTCCGCTGCCGAAGACCTTGAGTTTGAACGCGCGGCACAGCTGCGCGATCGCGTCTTGCAACTCAAAGAGAACATCGGAAAGCCGCTGGCCGAAGTCGAAGTCACCAAACCGACCGGCTCAAGCAGGCCCGGCAGTGGACGCGGCCGCCGAAAAGGCGTTCGAGGCGGAGCCAAACGTGCTTCGGGTGGACGTTCCAAGATACCTCGCCCGAAGCGGGGCTAGGTGATGACCGGAGTCCCAACCGATTCACTGGGCAATGAAGTCGAAGCGGCCGTTGCTCGCCCGTTGCCGATCAAGCGCCTCATCATCGGCGTCTTCGTTGTCATTTCCGGAGTGGTCACCGCCTTGATTGCTCCGATGCCTTATCACGGCCGAGCCGCAACGGCCGTCGGTGATCTAGCCCATGCACCATTGTTTGGTTCTTTGGCACTTGCCTGGCTTTGGACTTGGGGGCGTATCAAACCTGTCGGAATTCAGGCAACCGGTACTGCATCGACCGAGGGCAGTTCGCCTCAAGTCGGCATGCCGGCGCCGCTGATTCACCAAGGTCGACGCCTGCTGTTCCGCGGACTCTGCGTTTGGTTTGTCTTGAGTTCCTTCGGCGTTTGCATGGAGTTCATTCAGAGCGGCGTCGGGCGAAGCATGTCTCGGCATGACGCCATCGCAAATTCGCTTGGGATCGCTGCGGCAATCGCGGCTTACCTAGCTGCCTGGTTCTTTCTGCATCGCCGGCGACGGACCGCCATGTTGTTCTTCGCAATGGCACTCACGATCTTAATTTCGGCGTGGGTCAAACCGGCCAGGTTGCTCAGTGATGTGATATCGATGCACCGACGATTTCCGCTATTGGCGACCTTCGAATCCGAAGAAGAGATGACGCGCTGGTATACGGCGCGGGTTCGGTTTCGCCGCGTCCGCGAGGATGCAACCGAGGGCGACTGGGCACTGGAAGTCGACTTTCGCACCAACAAACGTCCCGTCGTGACCATGTACGAAACAGTACCGAATTGGAATGCTTACGATACCATCGAAGTCGACGTCACGATTCCTGCGAACCACATTCGCGAGCGTGAAGAGTTCTTCATCGCAGTCATCGATGCGAACCGCAAACACGCGTTCACTGAAAAGGCGACGGCGCCACGCGGGGAAACGACACGACTTCGATTCGCGATCCCGCAAGCCGGAGGCGTCTTAAAGGATCGAGTGATCCAGTTTTTCGATCTCGGGCTCACACGATGCACGACGCCCACGCGCGTGCGTTTCGACAACGTGAGATTGACTCGGCGGCAAGGTGAAACGCGTTCGGATCAGCAGAGTAAACCGAGCGAATGATCCAGGAACGACTTCGCATGATCGAGTAATTCGTTGTAGCCGATCTGCTCAACATCTTCGCCGATCAACTCAACCTCCCATGGACCCTGGTAGCCGAATTCTCTCAGTAGATCCATGAAGTGATGCAACGGAACGCAGCCATCTCCAAGCAGACAACGATTCATTTCGCCACAGGGTGAGTGGCGGCCATCACCGAGTTGGACGAGATGAATGTATCGGGCCAAGTCCGGCAGCCAACGCAACACGTCTTCATCCATACCGACGTGATAGGTGTCCAACGCGAGCCCTAGCGACGGGTTGTCCACGCGCTCGATGATGTCCAGCGTCGAGTGTAAATCGTTGACGAACGACCACTCGTCACCGCAACCCGGATGAATGGGCTCGAGAGCTAACTTCACGCCGTGTTCGCTCGCCACCGCAGCCACCCTGCGCAGCGCCTGGCAGAGTGTGCGTCGTAGATGGTTCCGAATATGGTTGTTTTTTCCGCCCGCCAGGACAACAAGGGTTTCCGCACGTAGCTCTGCAGCCTGAAGGACCGCCGCAATCGCATCTGAAACCGCGTCTTCGAACGGTCGACCATCACTGCCGGTGAATCCGCCAACCCACGATAACGAAGTCACTCGAAGACGAGACTCACTTACCAGTTCACGAGTTCGTTCAATGCCATAGTCTTCCAGTTTCGGACGATAGAGCCCAATCCCGCCATAGCCGCGGTCCGCGTAAGCGAAAACATCCGTTTCCAAATCCCATCGAAGCGTCGACAATTGGCTGACTGAAAGCGTATTCATTCGTGCACAGGCAATAATGGGATGAACGTTCACGCGACAGCGTGCGTGAATGATGAGGAGCGGATTGTAGAGCGACGCGCGATCACACGGAGCGCGAATCCAATTGCTTGCAAATCACTTTTCGGGGATTCCTCGAATGAAGACTTCGGCCGTACGCTCAGCTAAAGTAACGGCAGGCTGAGCCAAACAAAAGTTTGACGTTGACGAAGCACCAACGAAGAGATTCTTGGATGAAGTTGCTCTGTTTTAGTGATCTTCACTGTGATGTTGCGGCGGCAGAACGACTCTTGACGCAAGCAAACGAAGCGGATGTCTTGATCGGAGCCGGTGACTTTGCAAATCGCCACCAGGGACTCGAGTTGACGCTTGATGTCTTGAAGCGTGCTTCGAAACCCGCAGTTTTAGTCCCCGGCAACGGCGAGACGGTCGACGAGCTTCGCGATGCGACGTCGGATTGGGAAAGAGTCTTCGTGCTGCACGGTGATGGTTGCACGATTGACGGCGAGGAATTCTGGGGCGTTGGCGGCGGGATTCCGGTCACGCCGTTTGGAGAATGGTCGTACGACTTCACCGAAGAACAGGGCACGGACCTGCTCAATGATTGCCCTCCACACTCGATCCTCGTCGTTCATTCGCCTCCATATGATACGGTTGATCGAGACCGTTCACGTCGCGTTCGTGGAAGTCAGTCCGTTCGCGAATGTGTGATCGCGAAGAAACCCAAGCTGGTCATCTGTGGGCACATTCACGACGACTGGGGCAAGAGGATGGATCTTCAAGGAAGCACCATCCTGAACGCGGGCCCCAAGGGCGCGTTGATGGAGCTATAGAGTTCCCGACGGCTATGTAAGACACGGCGCGTCCAAGCGATTCGGGCCGAGGTTGGCTTTGTATTTGAGGATCGCAAAGTATCCGGCAAGCTCCGCCGTGCGGACCTTAAGGCCGAACACGCCGCATGTAGGCGACGAAGGCACGATCAATTCTTTCCAGTGGCTTGTCGAAAGTCTCTTCGAAGAGTTCCACGCGTTCTCGCGCCGTTCGCTCGGCGAGCGGCTTTCCGCTGCTGAGTTCCTTGAGGAAGGCAACGTATTCCTTCCGATGCGTCTTGATCAGAAAGAACGTCAACGCCCACGCTTCGGCGTAGGCAGCTTCGGCGGTTTCGGGGGACCGAAATCGTCGGTCATCGCTCAGCAGCGTCAACAGCGACTCGCCGGAGCGTCTCGGTGCATAAGTATGCCAACGTTTGAGGTTGACTTGATTGACGCGGCCGATTCCGTGCCAACGCGAATTGCTTTTGAAATCGGGCGACTCGAAGAACATCGCCAAACCTTCGCTGACCCACATCGGGTTGTCCGCGAATCGTTTTTGCAATCCACAGTTGTACGCCAATTGATGGGTCGCTTCGTGAATGATGGTCGCGATGTTGCGTTCCAAGTCGGGAACACGAAACGTCGTCATTCGGTTGCTGGAAAGGTGGTAGTAACCGATCACATTCTCCGCGACGGAACCAACTTCGACGCCCGCATGTTTCAAGAAGCCCTTTCGATCCGAAAACACCAGCGCAACGAGTGGGAATCGCGGCTCCGGAAGTTCCCAACGCTGGTTCTTCCAGTAAGTGTAGAAGTTTCGATATAGCTGTTCAAAAAGCAGTCCAACTTCTCGGACGTAGGCATCGTTCGTGTTGTGGATGATGACGTAGTGCGCCGTTTGATGCACGGTGAATCCCGCCGGCATCTCTTCTTGCATGCGTTTGGCTAGTTCGTCGGCCGAGACCGGCACAAGCTCTTCATCATCGGATTTCCTGAACGTGATTTGCTCCGGCTGAATCACCCAGATCCGCCCGTCATCGCTTTGAAGCATCAATCCGCCGTCGGCAGCTTCCGTCAGAATCTCGCCCCGGACGGTTCGACTGGGTTGGGGGATTCCGTTGACCAGATCATCACTGTCTGAGTTAAACGTGACCGTCTCGAGGGCAATGCATGGCTTTGGTGCCGCCGCAGCCGACAGTAATTGAAACAACAATGTCAAGAGAATGATCGGCGTCGGTTTCTTGTGCATTGAAGCGTTCGAATAATTGAAACGGCGGGTAATTGGCGTCCGAGAACGATGACGGCGATCGACGCGACCATCCACGAGTCTACGCTACGAATCAGCTCTCTTCCAACGACCCGTCAGGCAGAACCCAATCAGGACACATGTCATGACGTACCAAAACGCCAACGCGGACTCCTGATTCCGCGCGCCGCTGTGCAGGAGCGCGAACAATCTGGTTCCGGCGGTTACCACTCCTGGCGGCAAGACAGGCAAAGTCACTGGAACATCGGACGCTGCGTAGAGTGCGGAAGCGAAAAAAGCCACCAAAATCGGTCGAATCAGCAGAACCCGGTCAAGCTGCAACCGCCGCCTGAGCCAACCAAAATCGAGCGTCGCGGTCTCAAGCGTCTCGCGATCGACGCCCCAATAACCCGCCAACAGTATCCAGTAGGTGATCGGGAACGCCCTCATCGATATCCCAAGCACGGTCGGGAAAACGGTTTGTTGGTATAGCTGCGAGAAGCCGGGGACCGGCAGCGAAAACAAATGAACGATCAGTAGCCCAACAACCGGTCCCGGAATGACGAACATTGTGACGGTGACGAATGTTCCCATCATCGCAAACGGTCGACTCTCACGAGCCAAAGAGGCGGCAATCCAAGCGAATGGTAGACAAAAGACCGCCGTCCCAAACGAGATGACGGCCGTCCAGGTGTATTCGGAGGCGAACCTCGAAGGCGCAGACAACAAGACACCAGCAAGCTCGGTGATTGACCATCGAACGATCACATCGCCGTCACCATCGGGAGTAACTTCGACGAGCTGACCGGCGCGGATGACGATTCCAACCATCGGCAAGACGAAGAGCATCACGCACGTCGCGAACGCTACGCCGCACGCAACCCGATCAAAGCGAGATCGAAAACAGCGGCTTTGGTCAACCGAGTCGCTCGCACCCAGCAACCGTGATTGATGGGTCTTGCGACTCGGAATCACGAAGCAAGCAATCAGCGCGACGCCCATCGCGACCGGGACCACCAGTACCTTCATGACGGATGCCAACGACGGCGCCGCTGCGTAGTAAAGATAGAATTCGTCCGCGATCGTACGCACGCTGTAAACATTGACGACCGTCATTTCAGTCGCCGCCAGCAACGCTGTCGCTAAAAGCGCCGTAACCACCCAAGGTCGCGCGATCACCAGTGCGACACGCCACCAAATCCATGCCGGCCCTCCGTCCAGTCGAGCTTGGTCGATCGTCGCGGCATCCACGCGACCGACTGCCGTGTGGGTCGCCAGCGTCACCAACGCAATCCCATACAAACCGTGGATCCACGCGCATGCGACGAGCCCACTGTAGATGCCGCCCAAGCCGCTATACGTTTGGGCTGCGGCTTGTGAAAACGTCATCCATCCAAACTTGCCTGCGGTGGCCTCCCATGCGGCGGCATGCAATATCATCGGCGTCGCAAGTGATGCGATGAGGCTTCCACGACAAAATCGCCGAACCAACGAACGAGGTGGAGTGAGCGACAGGCAGAATGCGAGCGGAATACCAAGCAGCGCAATCAAAACACTCAAACCCATCAACTCAATCGTCACCAGAAGCGGTTGCAGCCAAATCATGGAGTCTCACGCAGTTGTTGGATGATCGATACGCTTCGGTCTGAAGGAATGGTCGATCGACGATTGTCGCCGATCGGCACCGTCCGATCGATTTTGACACGTTTCCATCGCGCGGATCCGATGGGCGACTTGCAAAAACACGCCAGTGATTTTCGGGCCTTTACTAAGCTAAGAGAATAGCGCGGCCGGCTCTGGTCGACAAACCGCCAACAACAACGAGCTCTTTATTGGCTGGATTCGAACTCGTAGTTGGCAGCAAATCCAATATCTGGTACGCTCCCATCTGGATGAAATTCCGACCTTTGGTTGTGTCGAGTAAGAAAGCTTGATAACCGGAGCAAGGACTTTTTCATCCCCGAGAATAGTCACCTGAATTTGGTTCTCAGTTTCTCGTCCTGGTGAGCGAAGATCTCACAACTGCCGTTGATTCGTCAGCCAACTGACTGCCTTTGATGCGGCTCGCGTTTTTAGGAAACGCAACGCTTCCGGAACTTTCTAATTAGTCCCCGGATTGGACGAGAGTAGGGTCTGCTTTGGCAGGCTGATCCTGCGCCCAAAAACTCCTCACCGCACTTGCATCGG
>JBCCOI010000291.1:0-8941 GCA_039025515.1 Planctomycetota bacterium | reverse complement strand
CCGCTGGGGCTCTATCTGCACATTCCGTTCTGTCGAAAGCGGTGCAAGTTTTGTTACTTTAAGGTGTTTACCGGAGTGACGGGACCGGAGGTCCAGCGTTACGTCGATGCGCTCTGCGAAGAGATTTCGATGGTGAGCCGGCTGGAAGTGATGAAGGGAAGGCCGTTCCGATTTGTCTACTTTGGCGGTGGCACACCGAGTTTTCTTTCACCGAAGCAACTATCGAAACTTGCCGGTCGACTTCGGGAGCACATCACTTGGGACGGAGCGGAGGAGGTTACTTTTGAATGTGAGCCGGGGACCTTAAGTGAAACGAAAGTAAAGACACTTCGCGAGGAACTCGGAGTAACGAGATTGAGCCTCGGCGTCGAGAACTTTTCGGATCAACTTCTCGAGGACAACGGTAGAGCGCACCTTTCGAAACAGGTCTACAACGCCTGGGAATGGATCGTGGAGGCAGATTTTCCTAACGTCAATATCGACCTCATTTCCGGAATGGTGGGTGAGACTTGGGACAACTGGAAGGATAACGTGCGGCGAACGATCGAGATGTCGCCTGAGAGTGTCACGATTTACCAGATGGAGCTGCCATTCAATACGGTCTTCAGTAAAGACATCTTGGAGAAGCATTCCGAGAGCCCCGTCGCGGATTGGGCGACCAAGCGAGCTTGGGTAGACTACGCATTCAACGAATTGGCGGAAGTGGGGTACACCGTCAGCAGCGCCTACACGGTTGTGAAAGACCCGAGCAAAGTCAACTTCTCGTATCGCGACAATCTCTGGACGGGCGCCGACCTGTTGGCAACGGGGATCTCGAGCTTCGGTCACGCCAGCGGCGTGCACTATCAAAACTTAGCCAAGATGGATGAATATCTCGAATCGATTGAGTCGGGGACGCTTCCACTTGGAAGGGGTTACGTTCCCACGCCTCACCAGAAGCTGATCCGAGAGTTGATTCTGTTGTTGAAGCGGGGATACGTCGATCGAAACTACTTCGTTGAGAAATTCGGTGTCGATGTCGTGCAAAAGTGGCAAAAGGTCTGGGACAAGTTTGTCGATGACGGATGGGTTATCATCGACGACCAGCGGATCAATTTGACTCGTCACGCACTTTTGCGAGTCGATTCGATGCTGCCATCGTTCTTTGAACCCGAACACCAGAATGTCAGATACACCTAAGGATGGCACGTTCAAATTCGCCATGGGCGAGTTTGATGCTTTCTTCCCCACGGATCGTCGGTATGCCAAGAATCACATGTGGGGCAAGTTCCATACTGATTCTCAGTGGCGATTTGGGCTTTCCGCATATGCCGTGCGATTACTGCAAGACGTCTATTTCTTGGAATGGGAGTTAGATCCGCCCGCAACCGTTGGTGCGAGGCAAATGATTGGTGCAATTGAGAGCAAGAAGGCTGAAAGCGATCTCTTCGCTCCCGTCGCGGGAACGCTGACGGCTCTCAACGAAGATGTACTCTCAGATCCATCGCTCATCAACGCGGACTGTTACGAGTCCGCTTGGTTGGTGGAATTGACGGTTTCGCCCGAAGACCTCGAAGTCTTACTTACTCCGGAGGCTTATCAAGTCCATCTCGAGGAAGCTTGGAAGGTCGCGCAGCTGACCATTCGAGGGCAAGCAAACGCCTAGGAGTTGGTGACGTGACAAGTCTTATGATCTGGAAGACATCATCGTGAGTAGCCCGGACGATCGTGTCACGAAACTCGAAGAGAACCTTGCGCACTTGCAACGGCAGTACGACCTGCTGAATGAAGTCGTCATTGAGCAATCGCTCGAGCTCAACCGGACTCGGAAGCAGATTGCGAAGTGGGAACGTTTGGTGGAGTCGTTGAAGAATCGACTCGATAGTCCCTCCGACCTGCTTGATGAGAAGCCGCCACATTATTGATCGGGCAATGGTCTTGCTCGCCCGGCGCAGCCGAATTCCCTAAATGTTGACGGTCGAAAGGTCTTCTCTTTGCAGTTTGGCCAGATCGTTGCGGCTTTCCTCCAAGTCCTCAAGATAAGCTTGATCGATATCGCCGGTGACGTAACGACCATCGAACACTGAGCATTCGAAGGAGTCGATTTCTGGGTTGCCCTCACGCGCGCATTCGATCAGATCATCCAGATCTTGGTAAATCAGGTAGTCGGCCCCAATCAGTTCGCCCACCTGTTCGACCGACTTGTCGTGAGCGATCAGCTCGTGCGCCGCAGGCATGTCGATCCCGTAGACATTTGGATGTCGGATGGGAGGAGCAGCCGAGCAGTAGTAGACTTTTTTGGCTCCGGCGCGTCGTGCCATCTTGATAATTTGACTGCACGTCGTTCCACGTACGATGGAATCGTCGACCAGACAAACGACTTTGTCTTTAAATTCCAACTCGATCGGGTTCAGTTTCTTTCGAACGCTCTTTGTGCGCTCCGACTGACCGGGCATGATGAACGTGCGGCCGATGTACCTGTTTTTGATGAAGCCCTCTCGAAACTTCACGCCCAGTTTGACGGCCATTGCAAGTGCTGATGTTCGTCCCGAATCGGGAATGGGCATGATGACGTCGATGTCATGATCGGGCATCGAGCGGCTGAACTTGTCGGCTAGTTTTTCGCCCATCCGTAACCGAGCCTTGTACACACTAATCCCGTCGACGAATGAGTCTGGGCGTGCCAGATAGACGTGTTCGAAAATGCAGGGATGAAGGCGGGCTTCGTCGGCACACTGCTTGCGATGAACGGCGCCCTGAAGGTCGACGTAGACGGCCTCTCCTGGACCGATGTCGGCGACTGGTTCGAATCCTAGCGAATCAAGTGCGACCGACTCACTGGCGAACATCGTGTCGCATCCGGTCGCGGTTTCGCGTTTACCATAAATCAACGGTCGGATACCGAACGGATCTCGAAACGCGACGATGCCGTGTCCGTTGATCATCGCCACCGCAGCGTACGCCCCACGACAACGCCGGTGCAACTCTGAAACGGCTCGGAACACACCATCAGCGGTCGGTATCGCCTCCCGCTGCCTGAACAACTCATGAGCAAGCACATTTAGCAACACCTCACTGTCGCTGGTCGTGTTAATGTGCCGCAAGTCTGTGTTGTAGACCTCCTGCGTAAGCTGCTCGGCGTTGGTTAGGTTTCCGTTGTGGGCGAGGCTGATTCCATACGGGGCGTTGACGTAGAAAGGCTGCGCCTCTGCGGAGCTTGAGCAACCAGCGGTTGGATAACGACAATGGCCGATACCCATGTTGCCCGTCAGCTTTGTCATGTGCTTCGTGTCAAACACGTCGCGAACAAGACCGTTGTCTTTTCGCAGTCGCAGCGTTCCCGAATCATCGGTACAGATACCCGCCGCATCCTGGCCACGGTGCTGTAGCACGGTGAGCGCATCGTAAAGGGTTTGATTGACCAATCCCCCCGAAACAATCCCAACGATTCCGCACATGCGACCTGTCGATGCCTCAACGGTGGTTTTGAGAGCGAATGAAGCTGCGAGTGAGTCAGCTGTCCGCGGGCGCAGAAGCTAAACGACGCACCAAATTGGGTCAAGCGTCACGGTTTAGGCGAGAGATCAAAAGAGAAGGCAGGTCACTCGTTGAGATCCACGTGCACAGCCTTGCCTCCGACTCTTGCGTTGCTCAGGATTACCTTGCTGGCGCTTTCCTTTCCAGCTTTTACAATGAATGAACCCTTTTTGGGGGCGTGTGGTGTGAACGACTTTCCATTGATTCGAAGCGTGTAGACGATCTCATCAGTCGCCGAGTCAATCAATTGGATGACAGGGTCGTCGACATCGAAGGTGAGTTTCCCCAGCTTTCCCCATGAAGGCGGATCGTAGTTGTCCGTCTGATGGATCGTCCGCGGCCAGCCTGGGTACTGCTTCGCCGATGGAGCCGTGATGTCAACGTTTCGCGGCCAGCACTCCATCGTGATTTCACGCGTCTTGGTATTGAGCCGCACAATCCCGTAGCCGGCTGCTCGCGTATTCAAGAGTTTCCCGGCGGGTTTCTTTTCCGGATTTGCTGCCGCAAAGTTTGTAACTTTGTTTGCGAATCCGTCTAGATGGTCACCGGTGTAATCCGGCGCACCGTCTTCACGATTCTGGCCGGGTTCGAGCGGTTCCCACCATCGCAGGTACAGATTCGCGATCGATGGGACGCAAAAAGACCAGACGGCATCACGATGTTCGTCAATGCCGTGCTGAAAAATGGTTGCCAAGTGCTGGTCACCGGCATAGTGAAACGCAAATCCTTTGCGGAGGGCGGCCAAGGCCCGGTTACGACCTGATTGCGGCCATCCGTTGGAGTCCATATCCGCGTGCAATCGACCGTTGGCGGCACCGTGAATGTGTGCGCCGCCGCAAAAGATCGTTTGCGACACCGCGATCTTCATTTTCGCTTGACGCCAGTCGTTGGCCCATGAGTCGAGGAACCGAAGCTGGCGTTCACCCAGCAGCACCGCTCCGTTGATATCCACACTCTTCGGGTCATAGTTTGGATTACGAATGTGATCGGGACGAGGTCCTTGCTTTGGTACTCGACCGGCCGGGCCGGTCTTAAACTTTCGGTCTTCGAGGATTGCGATGTCGACGTTCCCCCAATTCAGGTTCGTGAACCAAACACCGATGCCTTGGCCGATCTTGTGCGGATCAGCCGGGTCTGGGAGATGACTCGTTTGTGCACGTTCGACTTCTTGGACGTAAACACCGGGCCGGGCGTAGCCTCCGTCGGCCGCACCCTTGAGCGTTGAGATCTTGCCGCTTTCACCCCACAAGTTCGGTTGCCCCACATCATGGTCGTCGGGCAGGCAAAGCGTCGGCCGATCCTTGATAATGTCACCGAAGTCGCGGCCAAACTTCAACCAGGCCGCATAATGCTTGTTGTGATCGTAAACTTGGTCACCGGAGAAGAAAAGAATGTCGGCATCCACTCGATTGATGTTGTCGATGATGTCTTGACGGGAGATGTCACCGCCATGGACGGGTTGAATCGAATTGCCCGTGAATCCGGCGATGACGAGCTCATCCTTGTCTACGGGATTCTTTCGAATCGTGCCCTCGTAGACCGCGCTAGCGCCGTGTCTGACGCGGTACTGGTGAGATTTCGTGTCGTCCCAATCGTTCACCCTGAACGGTGCCGTCCATCCTTGTTCGATGATGTCCACCGAATCTACTTCGACCCATTCGCCGTTTCGTCGAACTTCTAGGCGGGCTGTCCTCTCATCATCTGAACTTAGCGGATAGAGCTGCGCCGTCAGCTTGAGTGTCTTGTCATGAACGGTGTAAAGCGCGAAACAGATGATGTCTTTTTTGGCGACATCTGGGATCGTCAAATCAACTCTTCGTCGACGGTTTTGGCCAAGCACGCTGCCGGCAAAAAGGCAGACCGCAAGACAGACAACGGTTTGCGTGCGGAGGTAATTCATGTTGTGTCCTTCAATTGGCGGGGAGCCCAAGCGAAATACAGAAAGAGAGGAAGCATGAAGTGTGGCGTGCGAACCACGGTTTCATGGATGTACTGATCGGCGCCCCAGAATATCAGACTCGTTGACATTCCGGCGACGGGCCGCGCGAGAGCGGTTACAAAGCCCCATAACGCTGCGTAGAACAATGCAGCATTTCGCAGCAAGGGTATGGCAATCGCGACGCAGACCACGTAGTCGAGTATTCCCGCAATTAACAAGAGTAACTTGGCGGTCTCGTAGTCGACCCCCAGTATGACCGAAGTCATAGCGAAGAACGTGGGCGGTGTGGGCCAAAGTCCAACGGCGTAGCTACCGTGACCGGCGAAGGTTGCGAGGAAAGCGACGCAGGCGACAATCAACGTCAACCGGTGCCGAGCTCCGACGGAGAGCGCTAAGACCAGCACTGTCGGTATCAGAACCTGTCCGCCTTGCTCAATGAGCGTTGGGAGTTGTTGCTGGTCGTTCAGGTATTTGGAGTAGGCCATCAGAGACAATAAGCCCGACCCAAATATCAAACCCGCCTTCTGTAACCTGGATTCCTTAGACGCGGTTAGAGCCAAAACGGACAGCATGCAATAAGGCAGATAAAGGCGGCCGAGCCATTTCTGAATCAATCCGTCGTCTGCTCCCGTACCGACAAAATCGTCCCAAGTGACGCCGAAAGATTCTGCCAACTCGTACGTGCTGTTTGCCCACAGCAATCCGCCGTAAGGACCTTCCCAGTAGTAGTGCACCCAAGCCCAACCGGCGAAGCAGCAAAAGGCCCCAAGCCGGAGACACAGCATCGCGTAAAAGTCGGCTTTCGGTTCGCTCAAGGTATTGCCAGAACGGATCACGGTGGGTTCGCGACAAGCAGCACAGGCTAGCTGGGCGACTGGGGAATGTACAACGGTCAATCGGAATGACCACTATATCCCCACCGGGACGTTCGCGTCTGTGAGGGTCAGCTTCGCAGTGATCGAACTTTGTTTGACCCAGGGATTCGAGGAACGCAGCTTTTGAGGCTTCGCTTCGTCAAAGAGCCGGGAGTTTGGAGAGATGGTCGATAGCCTAGTTGAAAGTCAATTTGTCGATTCGATCGATTCGAGTCGTCGATCTTACGTCGACGTATTGGTCGATGCCTACCTCGCTGAACCTCAACTTTCCCCCCTGGGACGTGACGAGTTCTTTGACTCGATCGAGGCAAGGTTTGAACTGGTTATGACGAAAGCATTTGTCGAAGTCGTTGAAAGTGACCTCTATCTTTCACCCGCGGAAGCTGATCTCGGGAAAACGTTGTTGCGACACCTCTTCAAACGGTCCGTCTGGAGGTCACGAATCCCGGCCGAGTTTGCGAAGCTCTCGGAACGGGCGAAAGAGTATTCTTGGCCGTTTCTGCTCGAGCCGCTGCACTGGTACCCGAACACAAAAGAACATCACCAGGAACTTGAAACCGGCATTCTGCGGATGGCAAACATCGTCGCCAAGGTGGACGGAAACGCGGCCGGTGAAGCGATTAGTCAGCTTCGTATGCTGCAGTTGCAGCTCGATCAACACCTTCCGGCGTGCAAGCAGCACCGTTCGGAAAGGGATGTCGACATGCCAACTCGGACGGCTAGCGACTTTGGATCGCTGTCTCAGGAACTGATCGAGCTGATCGAGGAGGAAAGGGAGGAACGACCACGCGAAACGAGTGAACGCTCATCCGTATCGGATGGGCGGAGCGGAGACGCCTCACAAGAAGATGTCGACAAGCAAACGTGCGACGAACAACCTTGCGACGAGCAACGGCAGAAGCAACTGAAAGAAGCACTGGCGGAACTCGATTCGCTCGTGGGCATTCGAAGCGTCCGCGACGAGGTGAAGTCGCTGGTCAATGTGTGCAAGCTTCAACAAGCGCGCGAGGCTCACTCGATGCCGACCAAACCACTGTCACTGCATATGGTCTTCACGGGAAATCCGGGAACCGGCAAGACGACTGTTGCACGAATCATCGGAAAGATCTTTGGGGGCTTGGGCGTACTTTCCAAAGGTCATCTGATTGAAACGGATCGGAGCGGTTTGGTGGCCGATTATCAAGGACAATCAGCAAGCAAGACCAACGAACTCGTCGACAGCGCCCTCGACGGTGTCTTATTCATCGACGAAGCCTACGCGCTCGCGCCGGATGGCCAACCGGATAGCTATGGACAAGAGGCGATCGGGACGCTTTTGAAGCGAATGGAAGACGAACGGCATCGATTGGTTGTCATACTGGCCGGGTACGATCAGCCAATGGAGCAGATGCTGAAGAGCAACCCGGGGCTTTCATCTCGATTCAGCCGAAACTGCAGGTTCGACGATTACGACGCAAAGCAGCTGTGTCAGATCTTCGAGCGGATGGCGGCCGCGAATCACTACACACTTGACGAGACTTTCCGAGATTCGCTCGCGCGATTGCTGGCCGATCGCGTCGCGACGAAAGACGAGCACTTTGGGAACGGTCGAATGGTGCGAAACCTGTTTGAAGCCGCGATCCGAAACTTGGCAAACCGGGTCGTCGAATCGAGCGATCTAACACCAGAGACTCTATCGACATTTCAAGCATCGGATCTTTCATCCGAGCAAAGCTCAGAACTTGTTCTCGACAACGAGATCACTGAGCGGTAACTGTCCGGGTTTGGGCCATGCATCCTTTGTCCCTTTTCCGATGGCAACCAACGGCCCCATCACATGATCTTCGGGCAGATTGATGAGTTCGGCCACCTTTTCGATCTCGTATCCGATCATCGGACATGATTGATAACCCAGTTCCTGAGCACTCAACATAAGCGTTTGCATTGCCATGCCGATCGAGCGTTGGGCTTCGTCGCGTTGGAGCCACTCGCGGCCTTCGTGAAAGGGGCCCATCCAGCCAACAAGTAGATCGGCGACTTCCTTTGGTGCGTTCACCCAGTAGCGAGAAGGCTCTTTTTGCCATGCCTTGACGTCTGCCGTGAATAACACCAGCAGTGAGGCGTCGGTAATCTGAGATTGATCGTTTCCAAACTCTGACCGAATGCGCGAACGCAACTCAGGGTCGCGAAGGATGACGAATCGCCAGTGTTGAATATTGAAGCTGGTTGGCGAAAGAATGGTCGATTCGAGCAACCGCCGCTCTTCGTCCGCCGTCATTTTATGTTCTGGGTCGAAGTGCTTGATCGCGCGGCGATTCTTGATTGCTTCCAGTGTGTTCATAAAGTTCTACAGCTGCGGATAAATACTGAGTGAATGTGAATGGACGAAGCCTCCATCGTCAGCGTTCAAACTAGCACGACAATTCCGAAACGGGTAGCGTACCGCCAAGGAATGGTCGATCAACGATTGTCGCCGATCGGCTCCGTCCTTTCTTGTCTACATGGGGATGCTAGCGATACCGACAGTATTGGAACTACATAGGCTGAGACGCGGCACAGGGGATTACGTCCCTTCGGGACTATCGGCAGGCTCTTGTCCATCACTCAGTCTCGAAGGGACGGTAGCGCCATG
>JBCCOI010000290.1:0-8965 GCA_039025515.1 Planctomycetota bacterium | reverse complement strand
GCGGATTCACGCATTGCTTTCTGCTGACGTTCGCCGACGAGAAGGGACGTGAAACGTACCTTCCTCATCCGGCTCATCGTGAGTTCGGCGATATCCTTCGGCCGCACATGAAGGCGGTGTTCGTGATCGACTATTGGGGCGATGCCGATCAACCGAAACTTGAGAAACCGCTTCAGCACGCGGTGTTCTTCAAGTTCAAAGACGACGCTGCTCGGAAGGATGTGGAGAAAGTCGAGCAAGCGTTTGCGGCTCTGCCCGGAAAAATCGACACGATCAAGGCGTTCGAATGGGGAACGAACAACAGTCCCGAATCTCACGACGCCGGCTTCACGCACTGCTTCCTGGTCACATTCGACAGTGAAGATGGCCGTGCGGAATATCTTCCTCATCCAGATCATAAGTCATTCGTCCAAGTACTCCGTCCGGTGCTCGATAAAGTTCGCGTCCTGGATTTCTGGGGCCAGCAACCGTAGCGTTTCGGCTCAATTTGATTTTGGGTTCGTCATCTTTGCTCACTCTCCTTGGATTCAAGATGCTTCACGCAGTCATTATGGCCGGCGGCAGTGGAACTCGGTTCTGGCCCGCCAGTCGGAAACTTAGGCCGAAGCAACTGCTCGCACTCTCCGGCGAACGAACGATGATCCAGGCGACGAGTGATCGACTGGGATCTCTCGTTCCAAGCGATCGCCAATGGATCCTTACCAACAAGATCTTGGTCGATGCCGTTGCCGAGCAACTGACGGATCATCCTCGTAAAAACATCGTGGGCGAGCCAGCGAAACGCGATACGGCCCCGTGCATCGGGCTAGCCGCCGCATTGATTTCCGCCGATGACCCCGATGCCACGATGGCGGTCATGCCGTCTGACCACGTTATCTCCACGGATCAACAATTCTGTGACGCCATCGCGGCCGGGGCGAAACTCGTCGAAGAAGATCCCAGTCGAATCGTGACGTACGGAATTAAACCGACTTATCCGGCCGAGTCGTTCGGTTACATCCAGCGGCGCGACCCGATCGATGCCGGGGGCGGCACATCCGCCTTCAGTGTCGAACGTTTCCGCGAGAAGCCGGACCAGGCGACGGCTGAAGAGTACTTGCGAAGCGGAGATTTTTATTGGAACGGCGGGATCTTCCTTTGGAAGGCGAGCACGATCCTTGAAGCGCTCCGGCACAGTCAGCCGAAGATGTTCGAGCATCTGACGCGAATCGCCGATGCCGTGCCCACAGATTCGTTTTCCGAAGTACTGGAACGCGAGTTCAATGCCATCGAGGGAACATCAATCGACTATGCCGTGATGGAAAGTTACCCAAACGTGGTCGTGATCGAAGCTCCTTTCAATTGGGATGATGTCGGAAGCTGGCAGTCGCTGGGACGCCTGCATCCGAGCGACCAAAATCACAACACGATTGTTGGAGATCATGTCGGTATCGATACAACCGGTACGATCGTTTATTCGGATGCCGATCACACCGTTGTCACGATCGATGTCCATGATTTGATTGTTGTGCAAACGAAGGACGCAACGCTGGTCGCACCCAAGGCCGCAGAAGAACGCGTGCGTGAAGCGGTCAAGCAGCTTGAGTCGACGGGCAGAATCGAGCGACTCTAGGGCTGCGGGAATCACCGAGCATCAGGAAACGACGCCGATTCCGGTGTTCACCTGCGTTGATTTGCAACTGCCGACGACCTTTTCCGCAAAATTCGCGGCGACAATTTGACGGCGCCAGGAAGGAATTCGAGCTAGGTTTCCTCATAGCGGGAAACCATTCACTCGTTTTGCAGTTGTCGTCCCCATGTTTCCATTCCGACGGTCCGCCCCGACGTTAGGCCCAAGCCCTGAGCGTATCGCTTCAGCACAATCTCCTTCCGGGCTCGCTGAAAGTGCTCCGCCGTCTCCCAACGTTCCCACTAAAAGTCGGCGTGGACGACATCGTCGATCAAGACATGGTGCCGCCACGGTTGAATTCGCAATCTGTCTTCCTGCTTTGATCGCATTGACCATTGGAACGATCGATCTCTGTTCGATGCTGTTCCTGAAAGAGTCAATCACCCTTGCCGCCTACGAAGGCGCTCGTCGCGGCGTCGGTCGCGACCGAACAAATGCAGATGTCATTGCACGTGTCCAAGAGTTCTTGGACGAACGCGACATCCAGTATACGGGGAACCCATGCACGTTTAGCTCGCCTGACTTCACATCCGCCGACACGCTTGAGAACGTGACGGTAACGGTCAGTGTGCCGTGCGATGGAAACTTATTGATTCCATCCGTCTTGTTCGCCGGCGTACAGCTGTCAGCGGACGTGACGCTGCGAAAAGAGTATCGAAATCTCGACTAGTCCCCCGGCAATAGAACAACCATGAAGACACTTCGTCCAAAACCGATGCGGCAGCGACGACGTCGGCGCGATCGGCTCGGGGCAGCAGCCGTTGAGTTTGCAATCTGTGCGAACATCTTTTTCGTGCTCGTTTTCACGTGCATGGAATTTGCGCGAATGAACATGATTCGAAACCTCGCGCAAGATGCTGCCTACTTCGCAGCCCGGCACGCCATGGTGCCTGGTGCGACGGCGGAAGAAGCGGAGGCTAAGGCTGCCGAAGTCATGGGAATGATGACCAACTCAGGCTACGAAGTTGATGTTTCATCGCTCAGCAATGAGAGCGAGGTTTTGGAGGTGACCGTGACCGTCAATTTTGATGAAGTCGCGCTCTTCGCACCAATGTTCTTGCCAAACAAAAGTATCGCGACCACCGCACGGGTCTACACAGAACGTTACGACGGGTTCTTCCGCATCGACTAGCGGAGCTCCCTTTGATCGTCTTTTCTCTTGATCCCTTTTTGCTGGTACGTTTCGACTCGAGTTGCACCATGAACACAAGACCAAACTTTGCAAACGCCCGGAATCGTCGCGGAACGGTGATGGCAATGACCGCGGTCGTTCTGCCCGTTCTGGCCATCCTGGCTGCGTTCGCCATCAATGGCGCGCACATGCAGTTGACTCGCACCGAGCTTTCCATCGCGACCGACGCGGCGGCCAGAGCCGGGGGGCGAGCGTTCAGCGAAATTCAAACCGTCGATTCTGCGATCGATGCCGCGGTCTCGACGGCGGCGATGAATGACATTTATGGCGAACCGCTTCGGCTGCGATCCGGTGACAATGATGGCGAGATCGAATTCGGTATCTCGTATCAAACGGGTGGATTCAATAGCCGCTATCACTTTGACAAGATTCCTACCGGTGAAGTTCGCAACGGCACCGTCGCAAGCTCTCTTCGCGTCAACGGCAATCGTCTTGCGGGTTCACTCTCTGGCGACGTCCCGCTCATCATCCCCGGGTTGCTGAATACGGACCGATTTGAGACGAAGTCACAGTCGGTTGCGATGCAGGTCGACCGAGACATCTCGCTCATCCTTGACCGAAGTGGATCGATGACCGACGTCGACTTTGACTGGGCGTCCGGCGAAAGCCCTTGGTACAACAGCACAAAGGATTGGGGGCATGCACAAGGTATGTTGAACAAATGGTGGAACAACGGCTGGCGTTACTCCTACCGAAGCGGTTGGGATTCAACCACTTATCAACAAGCGGTCTATGAAGACTATTACGAGAAAGGACCGGCGCCGAGAACCGCCTGGCAGGACCTCGTTGATGCGGTCGACGCGTTCTTGGATGTTCTTGAAACAACCAGCCAAGAAGAACAGGTCTCTTTGGCGAGCTATTCGACGAGCGCGACACTCGACACGCTGCTTGAGAAAGATCATGAAGTGGTCCGCTCAAGGGTCGATCAGCTGAATACCGGTGGTTGGACGGCCATCGGGCAAGGGATGCAAGAAGGAATCGAAGGGTTGGCTGATGCCCGCGCGAGACCATTTGCTGCGAAAACGATGGTTGTAATGACGGATGGCATCCAAAACCGAACTCCTTGGGCCGAAGATGTTGCCCAGAATCTGGTTGCGAACAATCTTCTCGTGATCCACACCGTGACATTTGGTGATGGAGCCGATCAATCGGACATGCAAGAGGTCGCTCAGATTGGAGGTGGCAAGCACTACCATGCCGCCACCGGTGAAGATCTTGTTCGGATTTTCGAAGAGATCGCGAATAACCTGCCCACCATGTTGACCGAATAGTCATCGCATAACTGCTAAGAGATCCAATGACTGACAAGCCGCAAGCTGAAGGAAACTTCAACCGACGTGAAAGCGATCGGTCGGGAACCGGAAACTCCGGAGTTGTTCGTGGAGGTCGACGAAAGAGCGACCGGCCTGTCGTTGGACCTCGTAGCAGGTTCGCAAAGTACGCGATTGCAGGCTCGTTCTTGTTTTCGCTGTCGCTCATTGCGTGGGCATTCACCCTCCCCTTTCGCAGTGGAGCGTTCTCGCAGCGAAGCTTACAGAACGTGCCAGAGGGCGAGCTTGTCGGTCTCGAGTACGAGGCCAAACTCGACCGCGAGCAATACGTCGACTTCGCCAAGGAAAAGGATCAGAAGCTGATGGAGACGCTTCGTCGCAAGAACCAGGTTCGTTTTCCGAGTACGACGAAGGCCGAGGTACGAGCGTCGTACGAACGCACCGTAGAGTCGAAGCGTCAAGAGTTGAAATCGCTCCGTGAGGAAGTCGGCGAAGCCGGATTCATCGAGGGAAGCATCGAACACGAAGAACAACAGCTTTTGGAGAGCGTGATCAAGGACGGTCCACAATAGTTTGCCGTTATCGCTCTGCTGACCGGCTAGGGAATGGGCGATCAATGATTGTCGCCGATCGGCTCCGTCCGATCGATTTTGACACGTTTCCATCGGGCGGAGCCAATGGGCGACTTTCGAAAACACGCCAGAAATTGACTGACCGTTCGTAAGCTAAGCAACGCGGGAATCAAGAGCCAACCCACATTTTTGCGTCTCGTCGCGACGGCGTAAGATTGCTCTTGAAAATGCGTTGCTTATTGTGCCCTCGACGATAAGTCTGGCTCCCTGTGCAGCACTTTCGCGTGGATGTGGTAGGCTCTTGTCTTCAGTGTCAGGCGAAACATTCGTCGCCGCTCTGCAGGCCTTCCGTCCGTGCTCGAGTCCCTTGTGTTAGCTCTCTGATGTACCAAACGTTTCGGCTGTCCTCAGCCACCCTCGCGGTGAATGTCCTAATCGCGTTCTTTTGTGCCTCCAAGTGTGGTGCCGGACTGAGCAGTGAAAACGTCGTCGTTGTCGTCAATGCGGATTCGGCCATCTCGCGTACGATTGCCAATCACTACATCGAGCTGCGTGACATTCCGACAAAGAATGTCATCCTTCTTCGCGGTGTCCCAAAGAAGCTTCGGACGAGCTTGAAAGTCTTTCGCGAGTCGATTCTTCGTCCGATTCTTGAAGAGATCGACAGGCGTGGCATCGCACCTGCGGTGCGTACGATTGCTTACTCGGCCGATTTTCCCACCCTGATCGATGTCAAAGAGCATCACCAAAAAATAAATGAACCCACCGTTCAAAAGTATCAGTCGCCGAATGCTTCGCTGACCGGCCTGACGTATTTCTATCGTCTCGTCTTGGCAGACAACCCTTCCTACTTTTCGTTTGGATCCAATCTCTACGCGCGCGGTCCCTTCGAAAGACACTTTGAAAATCCATTCGCTGGTGAAGAGGGGGAAGCATTCGAGCAAGCCCAAGCGAACTTCGAAGAAAAGAAGTTTGAAGAAGCGGCGACGCAATTCCAATCACTCCATGCCGATTCGAAGATTCCCAGTCTGGCGATTCGTGCCGCTGAAGCGTTCTCCGAGGCTGGTAACGACGAAGAAGCCATCGTGATGATTCTCAAGGCAGTTGAATCGGGCTGGTGGTCCAAGAAGTATCTGGAGAAAACACCCAGTCTGGCGAAGCATCTCGACGACGAACGTCTTCGGAGAGTCTTCTCAATATTGGATGACAGCCCCATCGTTTCTCAGGGGCCCATCGGGTTCGCGTCTTCGGTCGGTTGGACGAGAAACGGCAGCCGCGTTTTGCCGGAACAAGGACTGCCGTATCTTTGCGCGTGCTCACTTGCCGTTACGCATCCCAATGGTTCAACGCTCGAAAACGCTGTTCAGATCTTGGAACGAGCGAGCGGCTGCGATCGTCGATTCCCGACGGGCCGGTTTGCGTTCACGGGTAGTGCAGACGTACGGGCGAAATCGAGATTCCCTGCTGTCGCCGACGCACTTCTCTATCTGCAAGCCAACGGATTCGAGACCGAGATCTTTCGCAGCAGCGTTCCCAAAAAGGCAGGCCCGCTGCTCGGCATGATGGCGGGCACTCCGAACGCAAATCTCATTGGCCAGCCTTGGAGTCTTGTTGATGGTGCGATTGCGGATAATTTGACCAGCTATGGCGCAGCTTTTAACACGGGGTCGCAAACAAAACTCACCGAATTCCTCGAAGCCGGAGCCGTGATGAGCAGCGGTGCCGTTGCCGAGCCTTACTCGATTGCCGCGAAGTTCCCGGCACCGATGATGTACGGGTTCTATGCCCGAGGGAGTTCGGCGATCGAGGCCTTCTACCAATCCATCGCATCTCCCTACCAACTGCTGATCGCCGGCGACCCGCTCGCCCAACCCTTCGCGAGGGCACCGTCGGAGTTGGTGGATATTGAGCTGGCCAAGGAAGGAAAGAAACGCGTCCAAATCCGTCGACGCTCGCTCGCTTTGGACGTTCCCAAATCGCCGGCCCGATTCATCGAGCTCTCTATCAACGACCGACTCATGAAGAACGAACGGGCATTCACGAACGTCGAGATTAATCTGCCGGAGACGATTTCCGGAGTTCATCAGATTCGTGTGACGTTGGTCGGATTTGATCGTACGGAGCCCCGGCTCAGCTTCGTCAAAGAAATTGATGTGAATGGCGAGTTTGCGATTCCAGAGATGGAGATTTTGGGTGGGAGAAAACAACCGGGGGCGATCGTCGACGATGGAACAAAGTCGGGGAAAATGAAAGTGAAACTCGTCTGCAAAGGTGCGGATCGCATCGAAGTCGAACACCTCGGCGAAACCCTTGCGACCGTTGAGGGCGAGGGAGGGTCGGCCGAGTTCGACGCCAGTGGGCTTGGGGGCGGACCTTTGCGTTTCCGTTCGGTCGCCTATTTCGGAGAGCAGGCGGTTCCGGGATTCACGGTCGTCGACACGGGCAAGCCGGGTGCCTGAGCGGCCGGGAACGCTAAGTCAACTTGGCTTCGCTGAGCCGGGCGTTTGCGTTCTGTCGGGGCCGTGAAAGCGTAGCATCGCTTGATCCGCAAGAATTCGACCGCAGTTACACGCAAATCCCTGTCTGCGGCTTTGCGAGAAAATTCCCGTCATTTGCCGGGTGAATCGAGTGCGGTGCGTCGAGATTCGTCGGCCGCAAGTTTGGTAGACCTCTATTTTTGGGCGATTAAACTTGATAAAGGCTCTCTAAAGGGGTAGATTCCCGCCTTTGAGGTTTGGGGGTGTGGATACTCGACTTAAGGAGTGGATGAAAATGAACGGGAGTAGTTTGATCCGTTTCACCCAATCATGCCCGACCTGTGGCCGACGGGTCCGAATACGAGGGGCAATGCTAGGCCGGACCGTCGCATGCGGTCATTGCAACGCAGAATTTGTCGCCACCGCATCACAACCAGTCGAAAATGCCCTTCACGAGGCAGACCGACTTCTCGAGGAAGTTCAAACCGGCGTTCCTGAGCCACGCATTCTAAAGCTTGAAACACCCTCTGGAGCGCAGTTGCCTTCCTAATCAAGGAAAGTCCGAAGCATCGCGAGGCAGAGTCAGGGACTACGGGGCACAGTCCCTGCCTGCGTCATTCGCACTTTCTACAAGCGAACGTTGATCTGTAAGCCGTCGTACGCGAGGTCAACGCCGTCGGGCAGCCAAGCACAGACACTCGAGTAGTCGAGCCGGCACCCGGTGTGGGTGAAAAGCGTTTGTTCCGCACCGACCTGGCGCGAAACCTCGATAGCTTCTTCAAGGGTGAAGTGCGTTGGGTGAGGTTCTTTTCGCAATGCCCCAATCACGAACGTTTTGACGCCCTGCAAACGCTCGATTGACTCATCCGGGATGAAGTTTGTGTCGGTGCAATAGGCGAAGTCGCCGACACGGAATCCGAGCACATCAAAGTGTGGCCCGTGCTTCATCGGGATGGGGACGATCGGATAGTCGAGGACTTCAAAGGTGGAGTCCGAAATGGTCGCGAACTCCAATTGAGGTGTTGCACCCGGGTGCGTGTCTTCGCGATCCGAAAACGCATAGGAATAGACGCGTCGGATCGTTTCTTCCACCGTCGGCGTGCAATAAAGTGGTACGGCGTGGCCAATACGAAAGGGCATCAGCCGTAAATCATCCAGTCCTAGAATGTGGTCGGCATGCTCGTGCGTGTAGAGTACCGCGTGGACCAATCGAATTCGCTCGCGAAGCAACTGCATCCTCAAGTCGGGTGGCGTGTCCACCAGCACCGTCCCGTTCGGCATTCGGATGGCAATCGCGCATCGCGTGCGTTTGTTTCGAGGATCATCGCTCTGGCAGACCTGGCAGTCGCACCCGATGACCGGCACTCCCACGCTCGTGCCGGTGCCAAGCAGCGTCACAACCGCTTCTCCGGGAGAACTGTTGTCGGGAACAAACGTCATCGCTGAATCGGCCAGCTTGATGGAATGACTTGCGGGCGAATCGTTAGAGGTTAACGGCCAACACCGACTTTGTATGGGGGTGACGACATTCTGTCACCTGTCGCAAAACGTTGCTTCGCTTGCGCGTTTTAAATTATCGCTGTTGTGCCCAGCATTTGTATGTCCCAACCCGAAGCGCCAGCAAGGAAGCAGTCAAGATCGTTTTCCTCGCTTACGCGTTTTGAAGTTGCGCGTTTCTCACAAACCGGCGCGTTAGCGAGGAAAAAATTGAGATTAACGTGCCTCGCTGACGCGTCGGGTTGCGAAAAACCAATGCCTGAAGCGAAAGCGCAACTTCAAAACTT
>JBCCOI010000289.1:0-8979 GCA_039025515.1 Planctomycetota bacterium | reverse complement strand
TTCCATTTCAAAACCTGCGGGAGAACCAACGGTACGCATCGGCGTGGATCGCAAGTCGGCCTGCCTTGGACTCAATGTTGAAGCGTCACAGTGGATACTTCGGTGGGCTCGGCATCACCGAGCGTTCGACCGCTGGAGAGTTGTTGCTTCGCATCGAGGGCTCGAAGCAACGCGATGAACGCTGGCGTGGGTTCGGTTTGGCATTCGGATATCCCGATTTCGCGGTCGACTTCTTTGTGAATGCGGGAATGCACTACGCTGAGACGGGCGAGTTTGTTGAAAGAGACTTTCGACACTATCCGACTCATTCTCGCGCGAAAGGTGGTTTCGTTTACGCCGTGCCCAAGCTTCAACGCGAATCTGACAGCGAGATTACAATGCTTCGTAAGGTCGAAGCGATTCTCACGGTCTACCGAGGCCTCCGCACGAAGTACATCCACGATGACGATCCGAAGCGAGTCTTGGAGCTCATCCGGGATTGGTTCGACGACGGGTCGGGATGGTGCCATCCCGACCACGCGATGCAAAAAGCTTTGGCTTGGGAGACTGCTCGCGAATGGATAGAAACGAAAGGCACTCCACTATCGACTGCCGTTCCTACCGAACCACTCGACGACTTGTCGGCGTTGGATGCGACGCTTCAGCAACCACGCATCATCGCGTTGGGCGAATCAACACATGGAACGCGAGAGTTCTTCCAACTAAAGCATCGCTTGTTTCGGCATCTTGTTGAAAAACATGGCGTTCGGCTCTTTGGAATCGAGGCGAGCTACGCGGCTTGCCTCCCAATCAACGACTACGTGCAGTCGGGCGTCGGGGATCCAAGAGCGGCAATCAAGGGGCAGGGATTCTGGACATGGGACACCGAAGAAGTATTTGAACTCGTGGAATGGATGCGAGAGTGGAACGAGAATCGCAAACCCGGCGACTCGCCGATTCAGTTTTATGGCTTTGACACGCAAGACGCCTACACTCCACTGAGAACCGCACTCGGGATGCTGGAGGGTGTGATGGAGACGAAGCCTTTTCGTGAACGACTTGCGATTGCCTTGCAAAAGCAATACGGCGGTGCGTTGGATTCGGCAAACAAGAATCAACTCGATGGCTTGCTAGACGCGATTGAGCAACTTCAACGGCAAGTCGATCTCATTGATCAAGTTTCTGCAGCCGATCGGGGAGAAATACGGCTTCTGTTACGGCAAGCCTACGCGGCAATCCGCATTGATAGAACGCGAATGGAACGTTGGTCGTCACTGGGCATGTTGAAAGAGATCGAACTGTACGATCGAATCCGAATCGGACTTCCGAAGCTCTCATCCGCAATTTCAGCATCGTCCGGCGAACCATCCCGCGCCTTGCAGGAACTCATCCGCGAAGCATCCGATCTCCAGCGGTGTCAGCTTCGATATCGAGACGAATTGAATGATCAGCAGCGGCGGGCTTGGCATGATGCGGTCCGCCGGGGAGTCACTGAATTCGAAACGAAAGAAGTGCAAGCAGTACTCGTTGACCTGCAAAAATTCCTTGAAGTCTCCGACGAGTATTTGAATAAGCCGAAAGAGCTGACAAATGTTCGAGATGAAACGATGGCCGAATTCGTCACCAGCATCATCGACCAACATGGTGAAGATGCAAGAATCGCTCTGTGGGCACATGATTGGCACGTCTCCAAGTTCAAGGGAATGCCAACGGAAGATGTCCCACGCATGGGAACGTTTCTCGAACAAGCTTACCGCGATGATTACCTGCCGATCGGATTGTCGTTTGGGTCCGGTGAGTTTCAGGCAAAGTACTATCCGCAAGAGGACGAAGATCCGGCACGACTCACGTTGCGAGCGTTCAACGTGGAGGGAGCCCGAAACGATTCGTTCTCACATTTGTTCGATTTTCACGAAAGCCCGCTCAGTGCCTTTGTCTTCGGTGATGATCCGGCAGAGGGCGTTCCGCCTTGGTTCCGAAGGCCACACCCCAACCGCACGATTGGTGCGGTTTTCCAACCCAAGCTCGAAGACTCTGATTCCTACTACGAAGACGTGGTGTTATCGGAACACTTTGAAATCGTTCTTCACATCAAGAAGACGAGTCGCGCACGACCGCTCAGCCCAGTCCCCCGTTTCCGTTTCGGCGCCAAGCTTGTCGACGCGGCGGTGACCGACAACGAAGCCTCGCTCGGATCGGAGTCATCAACGGTGATGGTCGAGTCGGTTTCCGAAAACTCTCTTGCCGAAAGATGCGGGCTGAAAGTTGGTGATCGCATCGTTCGCGTCGAAGGGGAAGTCGTTGGTGACGTAAAGGACTTCGAGAAAGCACTTGCAAAGATCGTTCAGCCGGGAAGCAAAGAGGTTGAGATCTTGCGCGATTCGACAGATCACGACCAAGATGCAGCGCCAAGGAGGCTCCTCCTCTATCTGTTGGTTCCACCCTGGATCACGGAGTAACCTGAATCTTCGCGGTTCGCAAATCCAGACCTCGCCCCCACAAAGAGGTGGTTTTGAAAATGCGAACTTCGCGGTGAGCTGCTTGCTGGGATCGATGCCGAGAAACCGACTCAGACGGGATTTTTCGCGATCCGGAGGAACACCAGTCATTCATCCCGGTCGACATTCATCGCCATACTGGAAACTGGCTCTCGTTGGGGATAGGGTTGGGCGTATCATTGAAGTGGTATTCTGGGCGAAGTTTTCCTGATCGGGTGGTGCATCCCGACGTTTGCCGGCGGGCCGGAGATTGAGATGAAGCTGCGAGTTGTGCGATCGTTGGGGCTCACGTTGGCGATCATTGTGAATTCATATGGCATTGCGGAGGACTGGCCACAAACGCAGGGCCCGTCCCGGAACAGCAAATCGGGCGAATCGGGTCTGTTGAAAACCTGGCCCGAAGGCGGCCCTGAGCTGGCTTGGACGTTCCGTGACGCGGGGATCGGATATTCGGGACCGGCAATCGTCGGCGACCGGATCTACATGATGGGCGGACGCGAGGGACGGGCGGAACTGTTCGCGCTCGATGCTTCAAGCGGCAAAATGCTCTGGTCGAAAGCGGTCAATGAGAAAGTATTCGACTTTGAGGGTAATTCGTGGGGCGCCGGCCCCCGAGTGACACCCACCGTCGCGGAGGACACAATTTACGCGCTCGCCGGTGACGGGATTCTGGCCGCATTCGACTCGGACGGTGAGCGCAAATGGAAGGTCGATCTTGTGGGTGAGCTGGGAGGCTCCATCAGCATCGTCGATGCGGGTGAACCAGAGATCTATGGTTGGGGATATTGCTGCGCGCCACTGGTGGATGACGGCAAGGTCATCTGTGTCCCCGGCGGCGAGAAAGGCATGATCGCAGCTTTGGAGGCAGACTCGGGGAAAGTGCTTTGGCGCAGCCAGGACCTCACGGAAGAAGCCACTTACTCTTCGCCGATCAAGGCAACCGTTGATGGCGTCGAACAATACATCGTGATGACCCAGGGCGGCATGGCTGCAGTCTCAGTGACGGATGGCAAGCTTCTTTGGAACTACGAACGGGATAGCCCTTATCCCGATGTCGTGATCCCAACTCCGGTCTATCACGACGGCTATGTCTATGCCAGCGTCGGTTCAGCCGGATGTGACCTGATCCAATTGACGAAGAAAGACGATGGATCTTTCGACGCCGAACAGGTTTACTTCAGCCGCAACATGAAGAACGACTTGGGCGGCTTCGTCTTACACGAAGGCTTCATCTATGGCAGTTCGGCCCGCCGCGGTTGGGTCGCTCAGGACTTCCTCAGTGGTGACCTCGAATGGTTCAGCAAGCGGGTGCGGGGATCTTGTGGCGAAGGCTCCATCGCTTTTGCGGACGGCTATCTTTACCTGTACGCCGAGCGGGATGGCGAAGTGGCGCTGATCGAGGCAACGCCGGAAGCTTACGAAGAGAAGGGACGATTCTCGCTGCCGGAAGAATCTCAAATGAGAGCTCCGAGCGGAAAGAATTGGACGCACCCCGTGATTGCCAATGGCAAGCTGTACCTTCGTGACCAAGAACTATTGTTTTGTTTCACCATCAACTAGGCTCTTTCGACTCGAAGGCAGCGTCCATTGGCACTTCGCTATCTTGAGACGGGTGAGTCACCGAATCAGTCAGGCTCTATTCGCCGATTAAGTATCAACCTGGAGTTTTGAACGTGAGAGATTTTCGAGGCTTTGTATTTGGCGGCTTGGCGCTTCTCGCGTGCAGCGCCGCGACGGCCGCTGACTGGACAAGCTGGAGAGGCCCGGAACAGAACGGCGTTTCCAGGGAAACCGGTCTTCCCGACGACATCGAGAACGTCCTCTGGAAAAAGGACGACGTCAGCTGCAGGTCGACCCCGATCGTCATGAACGACAAGGTATACATCGTCAGCAAGGTGGGCGAGGACGCGGACGAACAGGAACGCGTCGTTTGCATGGATGCCAAAACGGGAGACGTCATCTGGCAACATCGCTTCGGCATCTTCTTCACACCAATTGTCAGCATTCGTCTCGGTTGGACGGTCCCCTTTGGTGATCCCGAAACGGGGAACGTTTACGCACACGGCACGCAGGGCTTGCTGTTTTGCTTCGACGGTGAAACGGGTGAAGTCAAGTGGAAGAAATCGCTGACCGAAGAGTTCGGACGCATTACCGGTTATGGCGGTCGCGTCACCAGTCCGATCGTCGAAGGCGACCTGGTCATCATCAGCATGATCAGCTCCAACTGGGGCGCACACGGCGGCGGCGGCGTGCGTTTCCTCGCCTTTGATAAGCGAACCGGCGAGATGGTTTGGTGGAGCTCAACCGGCCTTCGACCATCCAACACCTATCGCTGCGTTCCGGTCGTCACGACCATCAACGGACAACGCATCCTGATCAGCGGCGGCGGCGACGGGAATCTGCACGCGTTCCAAGTCAACACCGGCAAAAAGGTCTGGAGCTTCGAATTCGGAAATGGAGCGATGAACCCGGCGCCCGTCGTCGAAGGCAAGTTTCTTTACGCGGCTCACGGTGAAGAGATCCCCGGACGGGCAACGGTGGGTCGACTCGCGTGCTTCGATATAAGCGGGACCGAACCCAAAATCGTCTGGGAAAAGGACGGCATCGAGTTCAAATACCCTTCACCGATGCTGCAAGGTGGCAAGCTATTTCTCCCCGACCGCCAAGGCCGGCTCTACTGCTTTGATGCCACAACCGGTGAACGACTGTGGAGGGCTAAGTTTGGTCGGAATTGCACCGGGTCACCGGCCTTTGGTGATGGCAAAATCTATCTCAGCTCGGTTCATGGATACTTCCATATCCTAGACGCGGAGGACAAGGGCAAGCGCATCTCGCGTAAACGATTTCAGCCCGCCGATCCAAAGTTTGATGTAGAAGTTCAAGGCTCGGCCGCGATCGCAAACGGCTGTGTCTTCTTCGGCACGACCGAAGAGTTCTATTGCTTGGGGACTTACAAGAAGACGGAGCTTCAGATTCCCCCGCAGCCAAGCATTCCTCCCGCGAATCCGTCAGGCGAACCCGCTCAATTGCAAGTGATCCCTGCAGAAGTCACGGTCTCGGCCGGCGACAAAGTCGACTTCACGGCGAAGCTCTTCGATGCAAACGGACAATTCATTAAAGCAACACCAATTGAACTGAGTCTGGCTGCGATGCGACCCGGCCCTGGCTTGGGCGAAGGCGTGACGTTGCCCGTCCTCAAAGGAGAGATCAATGGCGCCAGCTTCACGGCTCCGCAGATCGCCGGCGGGCAAAGCGGCAGCCTGCTCGCAACCGCTGGTGGCTTGAAAGCAAGCGTCCGCGTCCGGCAAGTCCCAACGCTTCCGTACACCGAAGACTTTGAAAGCACGGGGCCGGGGTTGATCCCCGGTGGCTGGACGAACACACAACTCCGTTATGTCACAACAAAGCTCAACGACGGCAACACGGTACTGATGAAGACGGCGCGCATCGCGGTTCCGTTTTATAGACAGTGGTACGGGTTTATCGGCACGCCCGACATGGACGGCTACACCATCTCCTCTGACGTGATGGGCGAGCAAGTTCGTGACAACATGCCCAACATGGGCATCACGGCCAACCGGTATCTGCTACAGATGGTCGGCAACGAACAGAAACTGAGGATCTCGGCATGGGATGCCATTCCACGTGTCGCAGAGGAAATCGATTTCGCCTGGGAACCGAATACTTGGTATCGACTCAAGGTTACCGTGAAAGTCAGCGGTGACCAAGCGGAGGTCCTGGGCAAAGCTTGGAAGAAAAGCGATGCCGAACCATCGGAATGGAACCTCAAATTGGTCGACAAGAACCCCAACCGAACGGGACCTCCGGGCATCTATGGATCCGCCCTGGGAATTCAGCCGCCGAAGACCGGCACACCCATTTACTATGACAACGTGACGGTCGAGTAAGCTCGATGTCATTCCCTCCGATAGCAACAAACCCACCCGCTCAATCCCTGAGTCAGATTTCAATGCGAAAGATTATCCGACGAACCCTCCAGATCGCGTTCACATCGCTGGTCATGCTTTCCAGCAACGCCGGCTTGCAGGCGCAGGAGTCACCAGAACTACTGGAGCTGACATCAAAGGACTGGTTGATGTATGGCGGGCACCTCAAGCGGAACTTTGCGAATCCGCTTGCAAAAGGCCTGCCAGATTCATGGGACATCAGCGACGGAACCAACGTCGCTTTTTCCATCCAACTGGGATCCCGCGCCTACGGCGGGCCGGTGGTCAGCGATGGACGAATTCTGATCGGCACAAACAACGAGTTCCCACGTGATCCTTCGATCAAAGGGGATAAGGGCGTGATGATGTGCTTCAGCGATGAGGATGGCGAGTTTCTCTGGCAAATCGTTCATGACAAACTTGCGGCCGGACGCGTTTGGGATTGGCCTCAGCAAGGGATTTGTTCGACGCCATGCATCGAGGGCGATCGGTTCTACTACATCGGAAACCGTTGCGAAGCGATTTGTGCCGACATCAAGACCGGCGAGATCTATTGGAAGCTGGACATGATCGGCGAACTCAACGTGTTCCCGCATAACATTGCAACGTGCTCGCCGATGATTGTCGGTGACACGCTCTTCCTCGTCACCAGCAACGGCGTCGATGCGGCCCACCTCCGTGTTCCCTCCGAAGATGGACCAAGCTTTTTGGCGCTCGACAAAAAGGATGGCAGTGTGCTTTGGTCTAGCAACTTGCCCGGCCAATCGCTCCGCAACATCATGCACGGGCAGTGGTCCAACCCGACCTACGCCGAACCCGGCGGAAAACCTCAGCTGATCTTTCCGGGAGGCGACGGCTGGATCTACACCTTCGATCCAAAGGGCGAATTGCTTTGGAAGTTTGACTGCAATCCGAAAGATGCCGTCTACCGACTCGGCGGACGTGGAACCGCAAACGACTTTGTCGGGACTCCCGTTGTTTACGAAGACAAACTCTACATTGCTGTTGGTCAGGACCCCGAGCACGACACCGGCGTCGGACACCTCTACTGCATCGATCTCACCAAGACACCGACGCGTGAAGACAAGGACTTGTCGCCAACCTTGGTTGTGACACGCGAGCCGGAACTGAAAGAAGAACCAAACCCAGACTCGGCCGAAGTCTGGCACTACGGAGGCCCCGTTACCGAAGACGAGCCGAGTCCCACCGATGAAACGTATTACTTTGGTCGTTCGATGTCGACTTGCGCGATCATGGATGACATTCTCTACATTACGGAACTCGGCGGCCACGTTCATTGCCTCGACGCCAACACCGGCGAGCTCTTCTGGACGGAAAACATGTTTGCCAACACATGGTCTTCACCCTGCGTCGCCGACGGAAAGGTCTTTGTCGGCAACGACGACGGAATCATGTATGTCTTCAAACACGGCAAGGAAATGGATTTGATTGCCGAAATCGAACACGAAGACGGTACAAAAATCCGAACGACTCCCGTCGCTGCTAACGGCCGCTTGTACTACATGAGCGAGAGCCCAACCAAGCTTTGGGTGATCGAAGATGGAACGACCAGCAAGTAGCCAATCCGCTTCCATCATGTCAGTTTCCGGCCAGCTGTTGTTTCGCATTGCATCATGCATGACCCTCATGCTGTTTCAATGCGGTTGGTCTCACGGACATGAGTTGCTCGATGGCGAAGTTGACCGTCGGGTTCAGATCAGCGTGAAGCCTGATGCCGTGCTGGTTGAGTATTCTCTTGCGATGAATGACTCGACGATGCAACGGATAATTAAAGAGCACCACTTGAAGCCCGCCGCTGAGTTTCCCGACCGATGCAAACAGCTTCAAGAAATCGGGTTGCAGTCGCTCCCTACAAGAATGCTGCTGAGCCTCGACGGAAAGAAGACCGTTTTGAAGCCCGTTCGCGGCAGCTACTCGGGTTGGAGTCATCCCCACCTTTCCGTTCTGCTTCGAGCGGACATTAGGCTGAGCGACCAGAAGCAGACAGTCGTGATCGCGGATCGCAACTTCCCGAACGCCTCGGGGGATTACCGCATTGCGATCAAGGGACGTTCCGGAGCAATTCTGGAAGGCGGGTCCGCACGATCGCTGGTCTCAAAAGTCGAGCCGGTTCGCTGGGAGAAACTGACTGACGAGCAAAAGTCGATTGTCTCTCGCGTCCAGGCAGAGTTCTACATCAAGCCACCCGCTACTGGAGACCGATGAGTCAGCGTCCAGTTGCGTTCATCCGACTGGATCACATTACGCCAGACCGCTGACAGCGCTGATGCGGCGTTGATACACTAGTGGGTCCACGCCAGTGACGCCGTCCCGCTTCTTGCTCGACAAACATGTGAAAGTCGCGACGGCGGACCCATCTTTTCTGAATCACGTGAGAGGTTGTTATGAGGTCATTTCAAAAAATGTCGAAGGCCGAGGTCGTCAATGCTCAACGTGCATGGGCGAAGGCGGTGATCGACCAAGACCTCGAGACCCTTTTGGGGCTCTACGACTTTGGTTCGCCGGATGAACCCCTACTTTTCAAACCGACTTTG
>JBCCOI010000288.1:0-8991 GCA_039025515.1 Planctomycetota bacterium | reverse complement strand
GATGACTTTCGAAAACCGTTTTGGCGATCGAGTCTGGAAAAGTCTCTCCGTTTCTCAAGCAATGCTCGCGTTCAATCGTCGCTAGTTTTTGCTCCAGATCCGCCGGCACGAAGCGAACAATGTTGCGACCGTGGGTAGAAATTCCGGCCGAACCGAGTAGTTGCCGGTCGTACTCCATCAAGGGGTTCAAATGCCTCCAGGAAAAATAGAGCCGCTCTTCTGATTCCGGATTCTCATTGACGGTACGCCGCGACGTCGAAGCGAGCTGAGATACCATCTCGATGACGCTGGACCCACCAAATGCCGCGAGTTCGATCCCATGAAAGTCCAGTTGCCTGGCGTAATCTTTTTTGCCGGTCGCACTGAACTTCAACTCCCACCGCTCATAACGCGAGATGATGTCACGACTGCTCTCTGGCCCACTCGTGCGATCGGAATCGCCATCGGCAGTACCCGCGTTGAGACTCGCCTCAGTCGCAGCCGATTGGGTGGCAGACCGCACCGCTTCTGTCACCGCCTGGATGCTCTCTTCGATCGTGGGCTCGACAAGCTGTTCGACCTCAGCGACCGCAGGAACTTCGAACTCAAGTTGGGAAGTATCGATTCCCGCCTGACCACGGCTCACTTTCGCGATCGGCATGCGCTGGGCGACGACGACGCGTTCGCCACTGAGCAACCAAGTGACAAACATCATGAAGACCAATGCAGCAAGAAACGTCATCAGCGAAACGATCCCCGAAGCGACCGAGTCAACGCGACTCATCTTCAGCGATTGATTTGTCGGTTCCCTACCTGCAGGTTCATCTAGCGAATCAACAGCTTTCGACTCGTCAATGGAATGCTCCGCCAAAGCCAACAGCCTCTCGTCGTTGAGTTGCAGTCACGACCGGTTCGGTCCAGCCACAACCAGAGTCGACGAAGCCGCAATCATCCGAACAAGAAAAACGAGAAAAGCGTTGGCCCATGAACTCCATGTCCAGTGACGACAGGTACCGAGCTCGCGCGTGTGGTGGCCCTCCGTAGTCAGAAAAATCGTGGGCAGGCGCGTCGAGCCATGTTTGCATGAGGTGGGCGGCAACATCCCACCCCATCGCTCGCATGATTCGTGGAGTCTGGGGAATAATTTCGATTGCACGCGACGTTTGAAATTGCAACGCAGACATGTTCTGACTTCTACTCCGGATGGGCAGGGGAACGGATCAAATGAGATTCTGCGAATCCGTTATCAAACCGACCGGAACATTGTTTCCGGGGATTCCTGCTCTCTTTCGATGGGGGAATCCGCCACAACAGAGTGGGGTTGGCGGCACAACAGCCGACTGACAATTGTGAGCCGTGGGGCAGATGCGAGGCCAGTCGTTCTATCATTCACCACGAGTGCGATTTCTCGGCAACCAATCATTGAGATTGATAGGTGATTTCAACGAGCGGCGAGTGACATACTCGCCCAGATCTCCGTCTCCGACGGGATGATGATCCCAAGGAGTGGGACAACATCGCCCTCTCTCGGTGCGGCAGGTTGAGGAGGCGAACGCCGTTAAAATCTCAAAAAAACGTTTTCAGAAGGTAAAAATGCAGGGCATTCCATGGCTTCATTGGGGCCCATTCGCTCATTGAATAAACGAACTCGACAGTCCAACCAAGACATCCACTTTGGAAGAGAATTTGAGTTATACACCTTCGAGACAAACGGAGTCGGTGAGATACAATCTCGTGTTTACTGACTCAAATTCCGCTGGCACGCAGAACCCATTTGCATTCCTCATCAACGAAATTAGCGCTGGTCTTGGTCCCGCTGTGCCTTGCCTTGTTGGGCTTGATCATTATGGGCATGATGGGTTTCACCGCGAGGCGATCCCAATCCATAACATCGGTGGTTTCGCGCGAGGTCATGGAGGCGGAGCGGCTCAAGCACCCCCGCCTCGGGCAGAGTGGCAACAAGGTGTCCGCTCGGTTGATGCTTAATACAGTGATTCCCGCCCGGGATGGTACCATGGTTTTGATTCTCAAAGATGGACGGACCGTTCCACTTCGTTATTCAAGCAAGAGTAACCAAGCGTCGACGGATGAAGCGATGACCATGCTGGTCGATGTCACTTGGGATCGCCGCGAGCGGGATCTTGTTGTGGAGGATATGATTGGGTGCGTTGTTCAGGTTTATTCTGACATCGGCCCGCCGGTACCTTCCGTTGCTCCGGCGCGAAATGTCGAAAACATCGGCCCGATCCCAACTCAACCGTTTGACAGTATTTTCGATTCCAACCCGCAACCCGGTCCCTGGAAAGTTCCCCAACTGATTCAGAACCATTAGCGTAGAGTCTGAGCTGCGTTCGGCCGACCCGGCCCCACGAGTTCTTCCGAGCGGTTCGTTGCTCTTCGGTAGTGCTGGCTGATGGCGAAGACGGCTATCAAATACATGGTGCCGAACAGGAGCGGCGCGACGTCTCGGTAGATGGCCGTGACCGGAGCGAGCGCAAAAAATGCGAGGCCGGCGATCGCGGAACCGCCCCAAATGTGTCCGGCCATGGCGACGAAAGCAAAACCACTCAGCGCGGCTGCCAGCGGAAACAATGCGGCTTGCTCGATGCGACCGATAAACAAAAGAACGTTCATCACCGCCAGTGAACTCAAGTAGCCGATCCAGATCGACCAAACCGGTCGCTCCGCGATACTGCGTGGCGAAAGTGATCCATCCCGGGCGCGATAGATCACCAACAGAATCAGCGTGAACATCGTCAGCCGCGGAATCCAGTAGGCGGGAATCGGCGGCAGTCCCATCTGCAACAACACGAAGATCGCCACGTGTGCGACGAAGATAATCACACCCAACCAAACCAACGTCCCGTGCCACGATTGAAAGTGTGGCTGGTGTTGGTCCCTCACAATCTCTCGCGCGACCCGTTCAATCAACCCGCTTGTTGCCGCGCGAATGTTGTCACCTGACAGGAACCGATCCAAGTCATCGGCCAACTCCTCTGCCGTTTGATAGCGAGTGTCACTCTCGTACCGCATCGCCTTCAGACAAATCAGTTCCAAGTCACGCGAGACATCGCTCCGGTAGCCCCGCGGCGGAAACGGTTCGTCTTGCAGGACGCTTCTCAAGACTTCCGCGGCCGTGTCGCCCTGGTGCGGAGGCACCCCAGTCAACAGCGCATACAGTATCGCGCCCAGCGAATAGACATCTGAAAGAACGCCCGCCCCGTCGCGGCCCGTCGCCTGCTCCGGACTCATGTAATTGGGCGTTCCCAGGACCTGGCCGGTCCGCGTCAACATCGTTCCGCCTCGGTTCCATTTCGCCAACCCAAAGTCGACGATCAAGGGACGTCCATCTGAAGCAATTAAAACGTTCTCCGGCTTCAAGTCACGATGAATGATTCCGTGCTTGTGCGCGTAGGCGACTGCTCGTGCAATCTGCGAAACCAAACTTGCGGCGTCCGATTCGGCGACCGGTTGATGGTCGACCAAGTGCTGAAGTGTGGTTCCGTCGACATAGGCCATCGAGTAGTACTCGTGCCCGCGCCAAGAACCGGTTTCGAAGATCGAGATGATGGCCGGGTGATCGAGCTTTGCCGCGGACTCGGCTTCGATGCGAAACCGGCGGCGTTCCTCATCACTTGCCAACACTCCGCTGCTAATCACCTTAACGGCGACGCTTCGATCCAGACCCTGTTGCGTCGCTCGATAGACGACGCCCATACCACCGCGGGCGATTTCCTCTTCGATTCTGTAGGAACCGATTTGCTGACCACAAAGCGACACCGTTGGTGGAGCGGGTGTCTCACCAATCCAATGGTGATTGCGAAAAAAACTCTTCAGCTCGTCGGCGTGCTGCGGATACTTCTGAAGGTACTCGTTGGGGTCCGGCGACCCACCCGCTTCGGAACGTTCTAAATAATCTGCGAGCGCGTCTTCGAACTCGGTATCGCTCATGGACTTTGCGCCCTCAAGTAGGGCGCGTAAACAAAGGACGTTCCGGGAACAGCCTTTCCGCCATCATCACACGGTTGCCCCAACAGGCGACGCACCGGCACTCTTGGATTCGGCAGCCGCAAGCCCGTAAGCGAAGACGGTCTCTTGCAACTTCGCTTCTTGCGGGGCTTCCAATTCGGTCATTGGCAAACGCAACTCGCCGCTGTCACGGCCGACCATCCTCATGGCTGCCTTGACCGGAATCGGATTCGTCGCCAATCCGAGCATGTTGGAGCATAGTGCAAAGAGTCGATGGTGCACCGCCATGGCTGAATCCAAATCACGATTCGCCATTGCTTGCACCAACTTGACCATGTCGCCGGGAACCAAGTTTCCGACGACCGAGACCACGCCTTCGGCGCCGACGGACATCATGGGTAGCGTCAAGGAGTCATCGCCTGAAAGCACGGTCAATTCCGTCGTCCCGACGATTGCGGAACACTGATCCAACTTGCCTGTTGCTTCCTTCACCATCGTGATGCCCGACAATTCCGAAAGTCGCTGAATTGTCTCGACATCGATTTCTTTTCCGGTGCGTCCCGGGATATTGTAAACACAGACAGGAATGTCAACCGCCTCGGCGATGGCCTTGAAGTGCTGGTAGAAACCTTCCTGGGTCGGCTTGTTGTAATAAGGCGCGACTTGTAGCGTCGCATCGGCTCCTTCTTTGGCCGCACGCTCGGTCAGCCGGAGCGCTTCGGCGGTGCTATTGCTACCGGTGCCAGCCATCACCTTTGCTCGACCAGCGACGCACTGAATCGTTTCGGCGATCACTTTCTCATGCTCGTCGTGAGTCAACGTCGGCGACTCACCGGTCGTGCCCACCGGTACCAGGCAAGTTGTGCCGGATTCAACTTGGAATTCGATTTGCTCCTTCAACCGAGCATAATCGACCTCGCCATCACGAAACGGTGTCACGATGGCTACCGACAGTCCGGCAAATGCTGATCCACGACGCTGCGACATTTCACTCTCTCATTACTGAATAAGGACAGCTCACGATACCTATTGCCGAGACCTTTCACAATCGCCGCTGGGACGAGTCCGCCGAAAAGCCATCGCAGGGACCATGCCGCCCAACGCAAGCCAACCACTCAAGCCCAGCGAAGCCGCTGTGCAAGCTAGCGCCGGGAACTTCCACCAAGGTTCATAGCGAAACGTCACCTCCCAACGCCCCGCATCCGGCAAGTGTACCGCCTGGTGGAGGACGCTACTTCGAAACACACTCGCATCTGCGGACATCTCGCCGGCCCGCCGAATCTCTGCACTCCAGTTCCCATCTTGATAGGCGGTCCGCTCCAATAGGATCGGACCGTCACAACGGAGGTTCACCCTGCACCAATCCGAACCTTCCTCGATCGATTCCACCGTTCCGATTGACGGAGAACCGGACGACGAAATCATTGCGGCCGGAGTCCCGTCCCCAAATTGCCTGGCGTCTTCCGAGGCAAGCGAAGGAACGGGCGGCAACCCGCTGCGAGAGATTCCTTCAACGATTTGCTCGATCGTCTGGTCGGTACTCCACTGGGAAAACAAACGCAGACGGGAGTCCTCATTGGTTCGATCAAATTCGACGCTCACCAGATCCAAGGCACGCAAGCTCGTTGCGTCGTTGGTCGTATGAACAATCCCTTCGATCGCCAGCCAATTCTGCACTGTGGACCAAAATTGCTCCGAGCGCGATTGAGAGCCCACGTGACGTTGCTCTCTCACGCTTCTCCAGAACCGAACATAGTCGCTACTTCGAAGGCTCACCATGCTGTTGAATACCGCCTGTCGCTCCTCAAGATGCCAACGTCCAAAGAAAGCCAAACGCTCGCTCACGGAAGCTTCGAGCATTCGTTCCGGTGAGTGAGTTGTCTTCCAAGTCTTCGGCCAAACACCGGACTGCGTTCGCAACCAACGTGGTGATCCCGAGAACGAATATCCTTGCAAAGCCTCTTGATAAAGCTGCTCAGACCTGGCGGAGGGACCGGCCGGCAGGAGTCGCTGAGCACTTGCGATCACATCGATCGCGATCACTGCAAAAGCAATGAACACCAAACGGTCACGCCCGACGCGTCGGACACGTACGCAGTACAAGAGCAGCCCGGCGACCAAGGCGGTCCAGACCCACGAAAGCGAAGCTAACTTGAAACCTTCCTCGACTTGTAGCGGACCGTAGTACTCGTCACGAAAACGCGACACGTTTGAATCGGCCCAAGCCTTCAGACCATCGTTGAAAGCGAGCACCAGACTGATCAGCGAAAGAACCATCGCAAAACCGATGCAGCAGACGATCGCTCGAGTCACCGTTCGACATAGTTTTTCACACGTGAGTTGATCCAAACAACGTCCTGCGATCATTGAACAAGCGATCGCGAAAACGGGCAGCCACTTCACCGGATAACGAAATGCCTGGTAGGGAGGAACAAGCTCGGCCAACAGCCAATACGCACCACCGACGGCGCTCGGAACGTCGCTAAAGAGGCCGAACTGCTGAGCGATCCAGACCGGTCCGAAATGCCCCAAACTCATCAACCAAGCCACCGTCGCGATGATGATCCATTTCGACGCCGAGCTCCGCTGCGGATGGATCAACGCAGCAAAAACCGCTACAGCAACGAAGAATCCTGCATAGATTGATGGCGTCCACATTCTTCCGTCTCCGGGAATCATCCTTGAAAGTCTCCGGTTGATCGGAAACGGCTCGCCGAACGGGCGTGGCGTCACCAATTCGAGCGAATGCCAAGGCGGCAACGAGAAGTCGAACGTGTCGTCTCGAACTTCGATCGTTGACGCTGATTGCGAGTCGAGACGCGACGACTGACGGCTCCAATCAAACGAAGCCGCCAACTGCACGCTCGATAGACCCGCCGCAAGGACCACCGCGCCGGTCAGCACGACCAGAGAACTTCGCCAATTCGCGCCGGCGAACAGCACCAACATGCCGCCAACAAACGTGGCATGAAACGCGCACTGCGGATCGCCACCCAAGATCATCATTGCCAATGAAAATGCGCAAACCGCGGTTCGACGCCCCACTTGAACCTTGCTGCCCAGCACGCTGTTTCCGTAAACGCACCGCAAAACAACAGGCAGCCAGGCGGCGCCAACCAAAAAAGGAGGATTGCAACACAGTGAGAAAACGCTGCCGGAAAGCGCATAGGTTACGGAAGCAACCGCGCTTGCCCAACGGCCGCACCCGATACTTCGGGCCAAGGTCGCTGCCGTCGCGGCTGCTAAAAAAAGGTGCAAACCCAGATACACGTTTAGCGCGAGGTCGCCTTCGAAAAGCGAGTAGACAACGTAACGCACCGGATACAGAACGGCCGTCGATGATTCTCCGATCAACGGAATGCCGTTGTGATCGAGCGGGTTCCACATCGGCAACCACTGCTGAGATGTGCGATCAGCCACGTAGTCATACAGCGGTCGATAGAAATGATTCACGTCCCTAAACGCAAACCGTCGCCCGATGAACAATGGCCAAATGGAACCAGCAACAGAAGCCACCACCAAGAAAGCGGGAAGCCAAGCATCCCGCAGGTGCGGCGGCCCTTTGCTCACGTCACAAGACCCTTTGTCACCGTCATGAACACGTCCTCAAGCGTCGGAGCTCGGTCGTTAAACGATCGCAGCCGAACGCCTTGAGAGATCAGGTGCTCCATCAATCCCGCCAGGCCTTCGTCATCCATCTCCAACTCGGCAACGTACCCGGTCGGCTCCTGCTCAAGCGCCCGAAGCTCTGGGCAACTTCGAAGAATCGAAAGGCCCGCTTCCTCATTCTCGACGAACTGAATTTCGACGTGTCGGTTGCGTCTGATCTGACGATAAACCGTATCAATGGGCCCACTCATCAAGAGCTGCCCGCGTTCGATGATCCCGATCGACGTGCAGCAATCCGCAAGCTCGGTCAAGATATGGCTGCTGATCAAAATGGTCTTTCCCATCCGCCGCAGTTCTTTCAACAACTCTTTAACCTCGACTCGGGCACGCGGGTCGAGACCACTTGCGGGTTCATCAAGGATCAACACGGGTGGGTCATGAACGAGTGTTTTCGCCAGACAAAGTCGCTGCTTCATCCCCCGCGATAACCCATTCACAAAGTCATCACGTTTGTGCGTCAGATCCAAGAGCTCCAGCACGTTGTCAATGATCTGCTTGCGATCTTTGCGGCCAATCCGATAGGCAACGGCAAAGAAGTCGAGAAACTCCCAAACACGCATACCGTCGTAGACGCCGAAGTTGTCGGGCATGTATCCGACGGCTTGGCGGACACCGACCGGATCCGCCATGACATCGCAGCCGGCTACTTCGCCCTGTCCGCGAGAAGCTCTCAGCAACGTGGCGAGGAAGCGAATCGTTGTGCTCTTCCCAGCACCGTTCGGTCCGATGAACCCAAAGGTCTCGCCGGCCTCGATATGCAAATCGAGCTCTTTGACCGCAGTGAAGTCACCGTAGTCTTTCCCAAACCCAGTCAAAGTAATCATGAAGCGTTATCGTTCGTCGAATCGGATTCGGTCGTTTGGTCGTCCGGCTTGTCCTCAGATCCAGCCTGTGAAGATTCGGATTGAGACGATTCACCGGCATCGCGATTCACTCGTCGAAAATCGGTGATCAGGTTGGAATCTCGCTCCGGTTCACGTGGCGCCGGATACTCCAAGTGCGCGAGCACAATCGTCTGGCTCGTCTGCTGGCTCGCTGACGGAAGAATCTCGATGCCGGGCAAACTCTCCTCGATTCTCCCCACCAAACGGACGGAGCCTTCCGGTAGGTTTCGTTCATTCGTCAGCTCTTTCAAAACGACATTGGTTTGCATGGGGAGATCGCCGGCAATCGACGCTTCCGTTTCGCCCCACAAGACTTCTTTGCCCTCACCAACACCAAGCATGCCGATGGTCGACGCTTTGAAACCATCGCTTTGTTTCTGTACCAACATCGCATCAAGGATCTCATGGTCGGTCTCGTTGATGATGAAACCATTTTCATCCATTCGAATGCCGCCTCCAAGATCGGTCATTTGTTCGCACCGAACGTATC
>JBCCOI010000287.1:0-8992 GCA_039025515.1 Planctomycetota bacterium | reverse complement strand
GATAAGCCCTCGTGGCTACTTCCCTGATTATCGCATCCAAGTTCCTCGGCGTGAATTGGCAAGCCTACAACTACGACCCGAAGCGGAGCTCTACGTTTTCACCACGCTGTCAGGACGGCCGGAGAAAATGACGACCAACCTACAAGCTCCAATCTTGATCAACCTGAGCCGACGACTCGGTTGCCAGGTTGTGGCGGAAGCCGAACAGCCTGTGCAACGTCGAATACCGACGGTGTATTCTTTGGAAGAGGCAAGATCGCAGCCGCTTTCGGCACGTCAGCAATCCGTGAGTCTTGTACAGCCGCGTAAAGCGGCCTAGTTCGAATGGACTCGGCGGGCAACTCTTAGCCCTTGAAAAGAAAAGTCTGCCGATTTGTCGAAACGAGTCGGCTTCTCTCGAGTCCTGCGTCACCTCGACTCGCAGAACTCAGCCAAGTTGGGCGATTCGCAGGTGTCCCTTGCCGTATCGCTGAACTTCAATCTCGAAGTCTTCCGATTGCGTGACGTCGTCTGAGGATGTTGCTTCTTCTCCGAAGCGAACCTCTTTCAACACGAATCGATGCGTGTCATGATTCGGTAGGACGTTCACGGAGATATTGAAGACTTCCGAAACGTTCTCTTTGAGATTGTCCGAAAGTTCTCCGCACTCGATGCTGTCTTCAACGCTACCCATCGGAATCTGCGTGAGTGCAGCACCCAGCATCGCGGCGGACGAAAGGTCGCACAAAATCTGGGCTCGTTCGACGTCGTTACTGTCGACGTAGGCGGCGACAACTGCGACGGGATCGGGAGCCGTGGATTCAGAGACGGTGACCTTCAACCCGAGGAGATTGGTCAGGAAGCTGCCCGATTCTGCAGCCAGGTTTTCAAAGTTTGCGGTGGCCATTTGATCTGTGAAGGTGTTTTGACGATTGGAAAGTTTTGAGATCGCTATCCGGTCGGACTAATTCAGGATCGGATCGAGCGCGACTTGGATCGAGTCTGCGGTGAATGGCTTGGTGACCAGAAAGTTCGCGCCGGTATCGAGGGCAAGTTGGCGTGTCTCGGCGCTGCTCTCGGAAGTGATAAACCCGAAGCGAACGGAATTGCCCGATTCACGCACTTTCCGGAGAAGTTCGATGCCCTTCATCTCCGGCATGTTCCAGTCAGACAGCACGAGGTCAGGCGACTCGCTCTCGATCTTTTCGAGTGCTTCTTTGCCGTTGGTTGCTTCGATCGCTTTGAAGCTTCCAATCTCTGTCTGCTTCAGGGTTCGCATGACGATCATTCGCATGGCTTTGCTGTCGTCGACGATAAGAATTTTCATCCCAGTTTCTCTTCGTATGGGGTGCCGTTGGCGGGTGTTGAGTGTTCGGTTGGAGTTATCGATGAAGTATCACGACCGAGATTGGCTGTCCGCCGAGTTGATAGGTGGCGTGAACATCGCCAGAAGGACAGACGCCCTCCGAGACGCCTACACACGGAAGCGATAACGAGCATTCTTTGTCGATAACCCCTTTGATGTTACCGCCGATGACGTTGACGACTTCACCGAGCGCATCAAGAACATCGGCTTTCTCGATTTCATCAGGTTCCTGACCAAACATCGCACATCCGATCACGCTGGCAAGATCCAACGATGTGTAAACGAATACACTCGCGCGATGATCACCGTTGATCTGAATACTCGCCAAGATATCGTCTTCCTTGATTTCACAGATTTCTCGTGGCGTTGTATCGATCTGCATCCCCAGCATCGAGGTAAAAAGATCCCCGACCATCTCGTTGACGTTATCGATTGTGATCGCACACTGACCGGACGGCTCAGCGATTTGTTGGTCGATAGCAGACTGTGGCATCGATTGTTTCCCTTTGATACGGAACGCCCAAGCCGATCATCGTCTCGGCCGAGCCAATAAACAGATAACCGTCCGGTCGCAACGAGCGATGGACACGTTGAAGGATGTCGCTCTTCGTCTTCTGATCGAAATAGATCAAAACGTTACGAATCAACACGACGTCGAACGAACCCATCAAGGACCACTGTTGCGTCAGGTTCAAACGTTGACATTGAATCATGTCACGCAACTGCGGCTTGGCTCGCCATAGGTTTCCATTCCGGTCAAAAAAACGAACGAGTTGCTTGACGGGCAACCCTCGATTCACCTCCAGTTGTGTGTATTCCCCCGAACGACACTTCCGCAGCATTTCCTCCGACAAGTCGGTGGCGACGATTTTGATGTTCCAATCTTCGAGCTGCGGGAAGCGATCGCGAATCATCATTGCGAGCGTGTACGGCTCTTGACCGCTGGAACACGCGGCCGACCATATCCGGATCGTACGGTCGATCTTGTGACGTTCGATCAACTCCGGGATCACGTGTTTGGAAAGACTGTCGAAGACGTGTGCGTCACGATAAAAACTCGTCTCATTGACGGTTACCGCTTCGGCGACTTCGGTGGACAGGTTCTTATCAGACGACCGTCGCAGTTTTGCGACCAGGGATGCGACGTCGTTCAGCCCATGGTCGCCGGCCACCGGCGCCAAACGCTGTTCCAACATATAGACTTGCCGCGGCGCGATCACGTTTCCACTGTGATGCGCTACCAACTCTCGCAGGAAATCGATATCAGCAGATGCTAGGGACATATTCGATCAATACCGTGGGGGATGCTACTGAGTAATCGCCGCTGGGCGAGCGGATCTTCCTGCTTGGATCATGCGAGAAACCTCGCCACCGATCTGGTCGATCGGTAGGATGCGATCGGCTAGGTCGCGCTTGACGACCTCACCGGGCATTCCCCAAACGACACTGGTTTCTCGATCCTGCACTACGATTGTTCCGCCGCAATCGTGCAGACTCTTTGCCCCGTTCGCGCCATCCTGGCCCATGCCTGTCAAAACAACCCCGAGCGAGTTCTTTCCGTAACACTCGGCGACGGACTGAAAAAGTGGATCGACGGCGGGCCGACATGAGTTCACCGGGGGGCTCTGGTCGAGAACGACTCGCACCTGCGTACGGTCACGCTTGACCATCATGTGATAGTCACCCGGAGCCACAAAAATACACCCCGGTGAAAGAACGTCCGTGTCCGTCGCCTCCTTGACTTCGCGATCACACTGTGCCGACAGCCTTTCCGCCAACAGACCCGTGAAGACGGGTGGCATGTGCTGTGTGATCAACGTCGGAACAGGAAGGTCCTTAGGAAGTGAGCCGATCAATGTCGCCAATGCTTGTGGTCCGCCAGTCGATACACCGACGGCCAAAATCGAGACGGAGTTTCTTTCTTTCGATAGTACGCGTCCGGCTGGTTCTGTAGCTCGGCCCGTAACTGCTGGTCGGGGTAGCGACGGCGTGCTAACTGACTGACGAACTCTCGAGCACTCCAGAAGCTTCGGAATCAGATCACGCTGCAATGATTCCATCGCAACGGCAATGTGTCCTGACCCGACCGGCTTGGTTGCGAAGTCCGTCGCACCGGCTGCGATGGCATCAAGTGATGCTTCCGCCCCGCGTGAGGTCAATGAGCTGAACATGATGATCGGGACCTTGCATCCGCGTTTGCGAAGCTCGCGGACCGCTTCAACGCCGTCCATCACCGGCATCTCGACATCCATCACGATGATCTCGGGCTTAAACTCGCCGTACTTATTGACGGCGTCCCTGCCGTCCGTTGCTTCGCAAACGACCTTTAGCGATGGTTCGATGAGAAGCGATGATCGGATCAAACGCCGCATGATTGCGGAGTCGTCGCAGAGCATCACTCGAATTTCAGGTTTCATGTATCGACGAACTCGGTCGTAGGGCAAATCGTTATTGAAAATGCATCTCGGAGGGTTTAGCCAGCCGCAGCTGCATCGTTTTTCTCTTCCAGGAAGGCCTCGTCGAGCAGCTTTTCCACTAGCCCTCCGCGATTCTCGAGCAGGCTGCCAAAACCGAGTTTTGCCAAAGCGTGGGCACCCCGACTCAGCTGAACGTCATAGCCAGCCGACTCCTCAAAACGCTGGTAGTGATTCGCCAAATGATCCGCCGCCGAAACCAATGCGATGAGCTTCGAATCGGGATGGTGCATCTCTGGCAGATGATGAAAACGGATTGCTGCCACGAGTGATCTTGGAAGGCGGTTGTGCTGTGCAAACCAAGCCCCAAACTCACAGTGATCAATTCCGAGGATGGAAACCTCCCGAGAAAGAAACTCTTCGTCTTCTTCGAATGTGAGTTGATCCGCCTTCGCGAATACATCTGGCGCGGCGATCGCGAGTAGCAATCGGCCGAAGTCATGCAGCAAGCCTCCGGTGAATTCTTCACCATCGAAGCCCAGCCCCAAGGCCTTGTTCAGGTGGTGGCATGCTGTCGCCGTGCGGAAGCTATGCTGCCAGATGGATTCGCGAACCCACTCCTGTTCTAGATCCATGTTCTTCATCAGGCTCGCTGCGCTGGAACTCATAATTAAGTTCCGGCACTTTTTGAGCCCCAGGCGAACAACGGCTTGCCGCAAACTGGAGACCGGCATTCCAGCACCAAAAATGGCGCTATTTGCCATGGACAGGATTTCAGTTGCAAGTTTGACATCTCTCTCGACGACCCCCGCAAACTCATTCGTTTTGCACTCGGGATCCTTCGCCATCTCGATCGCTTCGGTCGCGACGGCAGGAAGCATCGATAATTGGTCGGCGCGTTTGAGCAGCGTTTCCTTCAGCTGGTCGGGAGAGACGCAAAGTTCAGCAGACATCGGACTATCCGAGGAAGATTGTGGTCAGGGAAACAGAAGCTAGATGGAAGCGGCTGCCCGCAATGGAACGCCAATCAACTTGAGTTTTTCGAAGAGAATCTCGGGGGTGAAGGGCTTCATGACAAACTCATCCACACCCGCCATGAGAGCGCGGACCATACGAGCCGGCTCCGTCTCCGTTGTTACCATGACCAGCTTTTGGTTCGCATATTCATCACGGCTCCGCACGTCCTCGATGAACTCCAGTCCGGTCATCTCGGGCATGTTCCAATCGACGAGGATGACGTCAAAGCCAGCCTCATCTGCCAAGAGACATTCCAGTCCTTTCCGACCGTTCTCAGCTTCTGAGATCTCGAAACCGAGGTTGGTCATGATCTTGCCAAGGATGCGCCGCATCGCTTTGGAATCATCAATGATTAATGTCCGCATGATTCTTTTGAGGGTGAAGTTTGACACTAAGAAGTCAAAGGAACGATCGCCCACGTCACGTCACGGGCGATGAGTTTCTAGCTGAATGAGGGACAATGCCCCCCGCCGACTTAGAAGTTGCCGACGTAGGTGTCTTCGCGAGCCTCGGCGAGAGCGTACTTGCCACCCGCCTTCGGTTCGTCAGCCGATTCCTGTGGAGTGACTGTGCTTGCCAGCGTCACGCCACCGCTTCCCGAGCCTGCAGAAGAGGTCGCTTGGCCCACCATCCGCATCAAGTCTGCGGCGAGCTGCTCAATGCTGTTTGCCGTCTCGAGCGTGTCTTCCGAACCTTCGGTCGTGTCTTTAGCGCCCTTGGCAACTTGCGTGATGTTGTCAGCAATATCACCGCTTCCGCTCGCGACCTCAGAGATGTTTCGGGAGATCTCCGACGTCATTGCCGTTTGCTCTTCGACCGCTCCGGCAATTGCGTTCTGTGCTTCATTAATCTGGGAGATGATTTCAGTCACCATTCCGATCGCGTTAACTGCTTCTTGCGTGTCGGCTTGGATGGCTTCGATTCTCCCAACGATGTCCTCGGTGGCCTTGCTTGTTTCCTTAGCAAGTTCCTTCACTTCGTTGGCAACGACCGCGAAACCCTTTCCGGCCTCTCCGGCTCGGGCGGCTTCAATCGTCGCATTCAAAGCGAGCAAATTGGTTTGTTCAGCAATCGAATTGATCACCTTGATGACGTTTCCGATTTCCGTGCTACTCTCGCCGAGTCGAGCGATCGTGTGGTTCGTCTGTTCGGTGGCGCTCACCGCGTTGGCGGCAACGGACGCTGCCGACGACGCATTGCCGGCGATTTCCTTGATGCTCTCTTCGAACTGTTCGACCGCGGCAGCCAGTGACTGGGCATTGGCACTCACTTGCTCCGCGGCGCCGCTCGCGGTCGTCGCTCTGGTCTCCGTCGATTCCGCCGATTGGCGAATCCGATTGCTGACGCTCGGTAATTTGTCGGTCGAGAAAAATTGCAGCTTGAGAGCCGACTGCTGCAGTGGCGTCACTGTCTGCCGCACGACGTACCAGCCTGCCGCCGCAAACATACCGAGCATTCCGATCAGTACGACGGTCGCATAAGTCGTTCTTGATTCGATGAGCGCGGCAGCTTCGGCCTCGGTTTCGGCGTTTCGCTGCATCGCAAGTTGAACAACTTGATCAATCGCTTGTCGGTGTACTTCGTAGTTTTCTCGAAGCGGACCGCGCACTAGCTCCCGTGCCCGTCGCGCATCGCCGGCCAGCACGGCTGGGTAGAATTCTCGCTCCAGCACGGTGAAGAATTCTTTCGCGGGAGCGTAGCTGTCTTGCGTTTTGATACGCTTCATCTCCCCGTCGTCGAGATCGCGGAGCCAAAACTCGTGTCGTTCGTCGAATTCCCTGCTTAGCTGTCCACAACGTTTGACATACGATTGAATTGCTGACTTCGGCGCGCCTTCCTCGACTTCGTCCGTCATGTGCAAAGCCATCATGTAGGACTCGACGATGTAATTGGGCGGCGGCAAGATGTCCGCAATCAGATCTTTGCTCTGGACGATGTCTTGGTAGTACGGCCCGTGGATTTTCGCGGTGTTCAGAGTGCTTCGGCTCCACAGCGCGAAGCCGACGAACGCGAAGGCGAAGAAGCCGATCATGACATACAGCTTGTTGCTGACGGTATAACTTTTCATTTGATCTAGAATGGTTGATCGGGGCAGGAGAAGAAGTTTGATTGGAGCCGAATCAAGCGGGAACGCGAATGACCCGCTCGGTATCAAGTATCAACAGGAGCTGGTCGTCCAGCTTGAAGGCACCGCGTAACAGTTCACGCTGCTCGCTTTGCAGCGTTTCTGGAACGGGTTCGTACCTTGTGTCTTCGACTTCAACGACATCGCCGATTTCATCGACGAGCAGACTGATGGGCCCCTCAGCAGAGCGAATCACGACGTTCATTAGCTTTGCATCTTCTTTCTGAGGCAAACCGAGGGAGTGCCGCAAATCGAGTGCACTGACGATCTGCCCACGAAGATTCATCAAACCTTGAACGAGCGGGGGCGCCAGTGGGATGGAAGTCGTCGGATGTGATCGGATGACCTCTTGGACTTGGCGCACCTCAACTCCGAACAACAGATCATCGACACGAAATGTGCAGTACGATTTGAGCTCTCGCTGCGTAGCCGACAAAGCATCCGACTCATTGGATTCTGGTTTCTCAGTTGCATGCATCGGTTTACCAAGCTCCCTGTGAAGCGAGCGAGCGACTGACCAAACTCTCCAGGTCAACCATCTCGGTTACGCGTTTTTGAATTACCGTACGACCAGATTCACGCTCATCCGATGACGGTGCGTGCCGAACGATGTCAACGATCTTTCCGACCACAACCCCAACGCTCTTTCCGTTGTGGTTGTAGACGACAGTGTGCAGTTGTTGTGGATCATCAGGATCACCGTTTTCGAACCCACCGAAGTGGCCATCCATTGAGATCAGTGGCAGGATCTGTCCGCGGTATTGCACGACATGGTTTTGCCCTGACTGTTCAATGTCTGATGGAGAGAATTCTTCGAGCCTCGCGACCGACGAGAGTCGAATCGCCGCACGCGTCCCGTGTGACGCATCGATGACAAGGAGTGACTCAGCATCTTCGGCAAGCGAGCTCGCGATGCCCGAATCTCGGCCTTGAAGATTTCGATCTCGGTGCTCAGAAAGAACGCTGCTCTTCTGGGCTATGCCGATGACATCCAGAATCAAGGAGACGGTTCCATCGCCCATGATCGTCGCCCCGGCATAAGCTGAGATCCCCTTCAGATGTGCACCGAGCGGCTTGACGACGATCTCTTGCGTGTCGGTGATCGATTCGACCACGAGACCAAATTGGCGATCTTCGGCTTGCAATACAACAATGTTGATCGACTCTTGCGATTCGTGTCGTTGCCGCGTCGGTCTTAGTCCCAGCTGCTCATCGAGGTAGACCAACGGAAGCAAGTTGCCCCGAAGTCTGTAGACGGGAACGTCGTGAATGTGCTCGATTTCATCGGTTGCCCGTTTTCCATCCAAGCGAACGAGTTCGAGGAGACTGACCTGCGGAATCGCGTACTTCTCCTTGCCCGTCGTAACGATCAGGGCAGGTACGATCGCCAGAGTGAGAGGAATCTTGATCCGCAGCGTCGTACCCTTGCCGGCCGAACTTTGAATCTCGAGCGTACCACCGATTCGTTCAATGTTGGTCTTCACCACGTCCATGCCGACACCACGGCCCGAGACGTTGGTCACCTTTGCCGCTGTTGAAAAACCGGGAAGCAGGATCAGGTTGGTGAGCTCACGCTCGGTCATCGATGTGGCCCGCTCCTCCGTGATCAAGCCCTTCTCAATGGCTTTGGCCCTGACGCGATCCGCGTTGATGCCACCACCATCGTCGATGATCTCGATGTTGACCTGTCCTCCCTCATGAAAGGCACGAAGACAGAGAACTCCCGTCTCGGGCTTTCCAGCCGCAACACGAGTCGCAGTGTCCTCGATTCCGTGATCAACAGAGTTTCGAACGATGTGTGTGAGCGGATCTTTGATGGCTTCCAGAATCGTTTTATCAAGCTCGGTGTCGGCACCTTCCATCTGCACGTCGACTTTCTTACCGCACGCGAGCGAGAGATCACGAACGACGCGTGGCAGTTTGTTCCAAGCGTTGCGAATGGGTTGCATCCGCGTCTTCATGACGCCTTCCTGCAACTCGGTTGTGACCAGGTTCAAACGCTGTGAGGCCGCGATCATCGCCGCGTCCTCTGCGGAGCTGCTGAACTGCACAATCTGATTACGTGCCAGCACGAGCTCACCGACAAGGTTC
>JBCCOI010000286.1:0-9016 GCA_039025515.1 Planctomycetota bacterium | reverse complement strand
GTAACCGGTTCAACGGGCGGCATCGGAACGGAGATCGCCAAGCTACTTGCAGATGGCGGGTGGAACCTTGCACTCGTGAATCGGTCGGCGACAAAGTCCGAGGAACAAGCGGCTGAGCTTAGCCGAGCGTACCCGGGTATCTCGGTCAATGTTCATGTCGCCGACTTGTTGGATCAAACTGAAATCGTTGGGGCTTGCAATGAAATCGCCGATGCACATCCAAAGCTCGAAGCACTCTACAACGTCGCGGGCTTCTTGTCGGACAAACGCACGATAAGCCCACAGAACATCGAAGGTCATTTCGCGATTAACACCATTGCTCCGTATTTGTTCTCCAAACACTTGGTGGGCCCATTGGCCGCAGGCGGACGCACGGATGCCCTTTCTGTCGTCGTCAACTTCGGTTCCTCGGCGGTGAACTCAATTAAGACCTTGAATGTTCAAGCATTGGTAGATCCTGCCAAGATTGGTGGACTGATGGGAGCGTATGCCAACACCAAGCTGGCACTTACTGCCTTGACACTTGCAATGAACGATGCCGCAGCGGCGTCGTCCGTGTCGTACCTAACCGTCGATCCAGGGCCAACAAAGACACCGATGACAGGTTCGGGAGATGGCATGCCGTGGTTTGTCAGGCTGCTCGCACCAATTCTGTTCAAACCCGTTGACGTCCAGGCGAAACGCATCGTCGACAGCGTCCAGCAGGCCTCCAGGGACGGCGAATCAGGTCTCTATATCTCCGAAGGCCGACGCAAACCGTTCCCGCGTCTCGCAATGGATAGAACGTTGCAAACCGAAGTGATGAACCTTCTTGACGAGCAAACGAACCAACTTGAGCTGGACTAAGCCATTGTGCTGCAAATCATCACCCGAAGAGGAAGCGACTTGCTTCAAATTCCTCGCTGACGCTTCGAGTTAGGAAACAACGACGCGACGAAAGTGGTGCTGTCCCGCCAGGCAAGCTGGTCTCTTTTAGCCAACAACCCTAATTCTCAAGAGCGATTCGATGACAAAAAGCAAAATCATTTACTGGATACTAACGGCACTTTTTTGCCTCGCGATGGGCGCGGCCGGTGTCTTGAATCTCATCCGATTCGAAGGGCAACAAGAGTCGATGACGGGGCTTGGTTACCCTGTCTATTTGATGTCGATCCTTGGAGTAGCCAAAGTCTTGGGAGTGATCGCGCTGCTGATCCCGAGAACACCACTGCTCAAGGAATGGGCGTATGCCGGGTTTACGTTTGATTTGCTGGGTGCGTCGGCGTCTCATGCGTTCGCGGGACACTCGCCACCCGAGATCATCGTGCCGCTGGTATTTCTCGCCGTGTTGTTTGGATCCTACTGGTTGCGTCCGTCGACCCGCCGTCTATCGCTCGCAGGCGAGGTGATGAGCACTCCGATAAAGGCGGAAGAGACCAAGTAGCGAAAGAGAACGTTGTTCCTGAAAGGGCCAGACAAAAAAGATCCACTTCATGGCAAACGAGCAAAGGTCATAGCGAGTCGAGATTGGGCTGGCATGGTGGGCCCCAGGAATGCTCGCAGTATACTCAGGACCTATCTGGATCTAGGTCTAGGGTGACCCCGAGGCGTAGACGAAGTGCGTATTGGCAGGGATGATCCGTTCGTGCGAGGCGGAACTTGCAGTCGCGTGGCTTGCCGAGACAACTTGTTCGGGGCCAGCGTGAAGCATTCGATGGTCCGGGAATTTGTGTCCGCGATGGGTGCCGATCCATTTTGGGCGAAACTTCCCGCCGCTAGGATGAACTGTGAATTGAGTTTTGTCTTGTGCGTGCATTGCGTGTCGGACCGGGTGGTCGGTTGGGTTGTGCACCAGAATCAAACGCTTTTCCGCGTCGTCCAGCTGGATCTCAATCAGTCCGTTCGACAGCGTTTTGCATTGAACATTCGACGCGGGCGTTGATGTCCTTGGGTAAATCTCAACGAGCGCAAACTGCTTTTGGTGCGCGGCAAACACAAGCGGTTCTTGTTCGTTGGTGCGATGGGATTGGGAATCAAGCAGAATGATTTCGCCGCACTTTTGGGAATCTCCGGTGTAGGTGTCCGTATATCGAATCCGTCGACCACCAAAGCTTGTCTGATGAATCGCAATGTTCAAATCACCATAGCGATAAGTGTCCGTTCCCTCGGGCTTGAATGTTTTGCGTGTTCCCCAACTTTCACGACCCGACACAAATTTTAACCTCAGCTGCATGCTGTAGGCCATTTGCTCTTTCAACGACTCGAGCGAGACGAGTCCGATGATTCGGTTTGCGGTGAACAGCCACTGTTGCGTGCCTAGCCACGGTTCTGGCTTTTTGGACGAGTAGCTCGAGAGCTGGTAACGCGTTGAGAGAGCCGCGAAGTGCTGTGTGACGGTTGTCGCGTTTCGCTCTTGACTGCTCAGCACCAGTGCCTTCTTGGTGCGCACGTCGTATCCGATGTCGCCCGCTTCGACTTTCACCGCCGCGTAAACGGCACCCAGTGCGGCATTCAGGTCCCAGCCTTTCTTGTCACCATTGACCGTCATGCAGCCGACGAAAGTCTGTTTCCCACGTCGATTGTTCGTGTAAGGGCTGCCAGTCCCTGAAAACGAAAAACTTCCAAACCGTCCTCGCGGACCCATGATATTTGCGTCGTACAAAATGTACTGGTCAGGTGACGGTACGCATTTCATTGTTCCGCGATCAAAGCTTGCCATGAACAAGTTCGGACTGGGCGAACCCCAGCTTGCGACCGTTTGATTTTCACCTGAATCCGCCAGGCAAGCGACAATGAACGCCCCATCGACACCGCTGACGGTGTTCCAAAATTGCTTCCAGCTTGCCGCGGTGGAGTACTCCGCCGTGCCGCGTGGCTCGATACTTAGCGGATAGTACCAATAACTTCCTCGGACTAAATCCAATGCAATTTCACTTCCTGAGATTTGCCAGTATCTCGCCAATGCTTTGATCACGATCTGGTGATACGTGAAGGTTTCGTTGTGCTCATAGACATAGGCGAACCCGCCATCGGGAAGCAAACTCTTGGCGATCATCCGGACGGCGGCATCGGCGAGCTGTTTGTACTCGATTTGATCGAAGATGAGCGACGCATAAGCGAGGCTCAACATCCAACACGCATCGTGATTCACCAGAGAGACCAATGCGGGTGACTTTGAAAACTTCGCCCCCGGACCGTTCTGAATCCAATTCACATGGGATCGGATTGCATCTTCCCACCGAACCCGTTGTGGACGCGAAATTCGATCTGGGAAGGTGGCTTTCAACATCGCGTAAGCCTCAAGGATCTGGGACGACTTTTCGAACCAAGTCCCACTGGCGTCGACGTTTAGCTCACCAAGCCGATTCATCTTCCTGTCGATGCTGCGGGTGAGACTCCGTGCCAAGCTCTCGTTCCCGTTCAGCGGACTCTGTGGGTGACAGAGCCCCCAAGCCATTTCATTGATCTCGCCATAGCTGGCATTCTCCTCTTCGATCAGCTTCTGCAAACGTCCGATAGCAGCGGCGGCGGTCTCGTTTTGTTCCATCTGCGGGATGTTGGGAAACAGATTCGTCGCCAAGATTTGGCTCACCGCCGCCGTTGGGAACAGGAACACGGCGAAAAACGCGGCGATGCTTTGGTTTCGAAGGCAACGCTCACTCATTGGTCACTCAGATTGCTGCACGGTGAAAGTAACCGCAAGCCCGGATGTGTCTTGGGTAATTTGTACATGCGGAAGATTCGTCCGGGCCCCGGGATCGTAAAGTCCAACAGAATCTCCTTTTGATGGTTGATTTCAAAAACGCGTTTGTTGAAAGAATTGACGACCAGCGTGTTTCCGTTAGGCAAGCGACTCGCACCGCTCATGAAGGGTCCGTACCAGCTATCGATCGGTTCGGGCTCATATTCCCAAACGACTTCGTCGGTAGTGTCCCCGTCGCCCAGCTTGACTTCCAAGACCGCGGAGTGAAACGCCCCCAGCCCAAAGGGACCCGGCTTCGCGTTCCCTTCGAGCCGTCCGTCTCGATTGTTGTGCACCAGAAAGTCGCCTTCGTGAGGCACTGCGGCATCCAGCCAACGCGCATCGTGTTGTCCACCGAGCACGCCCTTGCCCCTTCGATCGACGATCTTGCCTGTCTTGTGATCGATTACAAAAATTTCGCCATAGATCAACGAGCTGACCAGCAATCGATGTGACTGCGGATCATAATCGATGGAGTTGAAGTGCAACTGTCGCTCCCCCGCCCCCGGGACATTGATTGCGATCTTGTCAGTCGCCTTTGAGCTTGAACCCGAGGTCATGTGATCGGCCGCATCCCATTGCCACACCACGGTCGTGCTTCCGTCGGATAGATCGGGTTTGATTTCAAGGATCTTTTCAAACCAACGAATATCCGACGTCGCTTTTCCACCCAATGCTTCGACTTCCGACGCCGATTTCGCTTCGTACGAAAGTAACAGGATGTTTCCGTTTGGTAGGGGTTCCATGTCATGGTGCAACACATGCTCGCCGACGGAAATCCGCGAGTACTCCCACACAACATTGCCCTCCCAATCGACCAGTTCGACGACCCCGTGCGAGCCCACCGTGAAGTTCTGCATCAACAGCCAATCTCCAGGTGCCACTTGTCGAAGCAGCAATCCGTTGTCCAGCAAATAAGCGCCGGTGCCTTCGGGCATGTACCTTTCTGTCGGCCAGTGATGCACCATCGTCCCACTTGAGTCAAGCAAGAACGTACCCGTATTGATCTGAACGTCCGACGAAACGCCCGATTCCGAATACAGAAAGTAGCCGTCGAATGCCCTCGGATCTGAGCCCGGAGGAATCTGGTGAGAGAATCGAGGAAAGTTGATGATTTGCACCAGCATCGGTCCGACACCCTCTTTGCGATTGGCCTGCGTTTGGCCGCCGCCCAGACGAACACGCTGGTCATAGCATTCCGCTCGAGAGAGTTTTCCATCACCATCAGCATCCAATCGCGGCAGTTGCGCCGGAGAATGCTTTCTTTCTTGCTCTGAGATCACGCAGTCACCATCTCGGTCGAGCACGCGGATGGTCGTTTGAAGTCTCAAATAGCCAAAGAACGGACCGGGTCCACCCAGTTCCGCTTGATCGAGATCGCCGTTGCCGTCCTGGTCCAATTTATCAAGCAGTTGATCCGCTCGAACCCATTCGGTCTTTTCAACCGCCCCGCTTTGATTTTCATCTAGGGTTCGAAAGACCGGGTAAGAATGATCGGGGCCGTACGTTTGTGCCGTGGCGAACTGGTAAGACAGCGGCCATAGGAGGAGTGAGATTATTCTGGCTTGCATGAGACTCACGACTTAGAATCCTCTATTGCCATCTTGGCCGCTCGCTCCTGGTATTGCTTGGCGTCATCACCTGGGCTACCAGAAATTGTCACTGGCTTCGATACGCGGGGTTGAATGAAGTTGCGGGGCTCCCTCTACCACCCCGATTTGTAAAGCCAGCCGACTCCAAGTCGGCTATCTCCTCCCCCAATTGTACTCTTCCAAAAACCGATCAGAAAGCAATTGTTGGTTAAAGCCAGACGCGGCCCTCGCCAACGGGCGTCCTGCCCAACACGATACGTATTGCCGATTCCGACCGACCAAGAGACGATTGATTGGGCAAACGCTCATCTTTCCGATTTGTGGGATCTCAAGGATCTCAAGTGCCAGCCATCTTTCTATCAGGATGGTTAAGATCGATGACTGGCACTAACGCTCCTTTCACTGCGGGCCTTACGGGTGAAGGGGCGGTGATTCTGCAGCCGAGCGGGATTCGGCGGACAGGCATTTACTTGACGGATCAGTCAACTCAGTTATAACAGGGAAAGAGATTCAACAATGCTCGACCTCGCTTCTTCGGTGATGCAAGGAGTTATCCTTACCTTTGATTAGCTTCACTCGATTCGATCGTAAGCGGATACCTGTGAGACATTTCTGATTGATAGTGCGGTCCGCTGAGCTCTTTCACTGGGTGCGATTTTGTCAGGCATCAAGGACCTGCTTTGCACTGGTCGTGAGCGTGCGCTATCTTGCGCGCCTCTTTTTTTCTCGCCGACAGCCCAGGGGTCGCCTGCACCTGCAAGTGAGTGATTCAAATGTTTGTTAACAAGCGAAAACGATTGTCTGCGATCATCGTTATCTTGCTGGTGCTGTCAGGTTCGGTCGAAGCGAGCGAGCGTCTTAATGTGTTACTGCTGGCCGTGGATGATCTGAATACATGGTTACTGGACGACGCGAATCGCTATGAGGGACAGGTCGTCGCACCAAACATTCGTCAGTTCGCCGCTAGCAGCGTCGTCTTTCGACATGCCTACGCCGCCAGCCCTTATTGCTCGCCGTCTCGTACCGCTCTGTTGTCCGGCGTCAGCCCTTGGAAGTCGGGTGTTTATGACAACGGTGTGAATACGAACGCGAGCGAACCGCTGAATCAGGCGACATCGTTACCGCTTCTGTTTAAGCAGGGGGGCTACTTTACCGCGTCGTACGGAAAGATAGCTCACGGATGGAAAACGAAGGGAGCATGGGATGACCTGCTTCCTCACAAACGAGATCCCGTTCCTCCTACGGCTCCTCTATCCCCTGCGGCAAGCGGCGAGCATGACTGGGGGCCAACGCATCTGGCCGAATCCGAGATGCGTGACACAATTTACGCCGATCGTGCGATCGCCCAGCTGAATCGCGATTATGAAAAACCGTTTCTGATCGCATGCGGACTCTTCCATCCTCACATGCCTTGGTACGTACCGCAAAAGTACTTCGACTTGTTTCCGCTCGAAGATGTTGTTTTGCCAAAGCGAAATGAGAACGACTTAGACGATCTGCCACCGCTTGCCAGCCGAGTCTTGACCAAACGCAAGGTGTTTGAGCGAACAGTAGCGACTGGTGAGTACAAGAAAGCCGTGCAGGGATACCTTGCAACGACCGCCTACGCTGACGCTCAGGTCGGCCGAGTGCTCGATGCACTTGATGCGAGTCCTTACCGTGACAACACGGTTGTGGTCTTGATCAGCGATCATGGTTTCCATCTGGGCGAGAAAGATCACTGGCAAAAGGCTACGCTTTGGGAAGAAGCGACACATTGTTTGCTGATGATTCATCTACCGAAGAATCCCGCAAACGGATTGCAGTGCGACCGGTTTGTGTCGTTGCAGGATCTCTACCCGACGTTGGCGGAAATCTGCAATCTGACCAAGCCTGGCTACGTCGACGGTCACACACTCTTAACACTCCTGAACGACCCCGATGCAGAATGGGAAAGTACGTCGATCAGTGCGCTATACGATCGCTTCATCACGATCCGTACGGATGGCTTCCGCTATATCCGCTATGCCGAGGGACAGGAAGAACTTTACGACATGGTCGCTGATCCGCATCAATGGGCCAATCTTATCGGGCAAAAAACTCATGCCGCAGACTTACATCGTCTCCGGAAGTTGGTCCCCGCCATACCAGAAATGGCGATACCGCTTCCGTCGAAGAAGAACAAGCAGACTCCGACTACTCCATCGCGGCCGACCACGAAGTGACGATCAATCAAGCTTTCGAAACCCTGCGGCTTCATCGCGTGTGCCGAGGGCTCACTCCAGACGAACTCGCGGAGATTTCCGAGCAATCGTCGTTGAAGTCTATTGCGACTGATGACGTGCTCACCGAGCAAGGGTCGGCCATCGACTCGATCTGGTTGATCGTCAGCGGACGATTCTTCATTGCTTCTCCGAGGCATGAGTCATCTGGGTGTCTTGAAAGCGTTTGATGAGGCAGGGATCGTCGTCGACTTAGTATCCGGTACAAGTGTCGGCGCGATGATGGGGTTGTCGTACTGCTGTGGGTACTCGCCAGACGATGGTCTCGAGAGATTTATGACTGGAGACTCGAACAGCTCCTACTGCCGCTAACAACGGTGGCTGCCGATCTCGTTTCAGCCGAGCAGTTTATTCGAACGAAGGGAGACGCAGTCACGGGCGTTTTGGAAAGTATCAATCTGGGCGGAATATCAACTCCGATCTGCCGCGATGGTCGTGCCCTCGTCGATGGAGGCTACCTGAACAACATTCCCGCTGACACGCTGGTACGTCAGGGAGCCAATTTCGTGATTTCGGTCAATGTCAGTCGAAAGATCAGAATGAAACTAGCCGGAAACACAGGCGACACGCCAACAAGACAAATGAAAACCCCGAGGGCGGGACAAGTCCTATCGCGAATTCGAGAGATCACGCAGATGAAGTTGAGCTTGGTCGGATCGCAACAAAGCGATTTTGTCATCTATCCAGATGTTTCTCGCGTCAGCTTTGCCGATTTCAAGTCGGCGGCGCAGACCGCAGAAATCGGCTACAAGGCTGCAATGGCAGAGTTGAGTCGGCTAAGCATCGCGTGATCAATAACTGACCTGCTATTTTGCACCTCATCACGGCGGAGCGTGATGGCAACGTTGATAATGCGTCACTTATTGATCCCGCGATGCTAAAGCAAAAGCTCCACCTGCTTGATGAAGCTGTTTTCGAATTTAATGAATCTAGACAACCGACTTCGTGATGAATGAAATCCTTCAAAATGGAGTCGCGATGCTGTCCGGATCGACCAGGAAGCCAACACTTTCCACCACTCCAACAAATTGAGGGCTCGAATCATGGAGAGATCATTGGTCACACAAGCGAGGTCTGGCAGGGCTGTTTGTTCCGCTTGTTTTCTACTCGCGGTTCTGACTGCATGCCGTTTTGCGATTTTACCGTCGTTTGCTCAACAGCTACCAACCGGCGCACCGACAAAATCGCGTGACCAGCAGCCAAGTCATGTCCAGACCGTTCCCAAAGACTTTAAGACGCACATCTTTGTTCATGACGAACAAGGCCGAGCCAGAGCGGAACAGCTTATCGAACTGTATGAGGCAGGGCAATCGCATTTGGAATGTACCTAATTCCCGGCAAGAATGGACTTCATGGCATCATTGTTCCAGCCGGCGATCTTGCGTTTGCTGCGAATGCTCTGTTTTCCTAACGAAGTGTCCCGTTTGAGCAGAGATAATGCC
>JBCCOI010000285.1:0-9077 GCA_039025515.1 Planctomycetota bacterium | reverse complement strand
TGTACAGTCTGCAACAGGCCCACGCCCGTTTCGGCAACTCCCTCTCGGGGACCTGCTAACCGGAGAGCCGTGTGCGGGAGAACCGCACGCACGGTTCGGAGGGAGGGGAGTCCGGCAAAACCGGACTTCCCTACCCCTATCCGAGCCCGCCATGCCAAACATTTGGGTGCGGGTTTCTTCACCCATGTTTCGAAACGAGACACTTCGGCCGTAAATCGCCGTGCCGAGCATTCCGAAATCGATGAGATTGAGCTGTGAAAAGACATCGTGAAACGATTTTCCGCGTCGCACAGTCGCCGGCCTCTGCCCACGCTGAGATCTCGCAACCTTCCCCTCGACCTGCACGATTCCTCGGTCAATTTTCCAATTGTTTACTTCGCCATTCAATGCATCCGCCAAGTCGATGGAAAGATTCGCGGAGGCCACCACAGCTCTTTGTCCGACCGGGTCGTAGCATAGACGCCAGAATTGCCTATCTGATGGGGACATTAGCTGTTCATCATCGATGTACTTTTCGATAGACACGTACACGTCGTAGGGCGCGATCGCTTCAAAGATCTCATCCGATGCTTGGAGAAGACTCTTCGCTTCCCCATGGGAAATCTCCTCGCTGCCGCAGGGTCCGCACGTGGAGCAGAAGACTGCGGTGAAGACAATAAGTGATTCAAGCCGAAAGAGCGGCAGTAAAGTGTTCATTTGGACATCCGTCGAATGGAACCAAGGACTAGATTCCTAGTGGTGGAACGCGGAAATAACCTTGACGGTATCGGAAGACAAAATCCTAACCCGACGCGTCAGCGAGGCGACAATTCACGCAGTTGCCTCGCTCTCGCGTCGGGTTACCAAGTAAAGGTCAACTACGAGTTCCACCACTAGTCACTCAGCCTAGGATTCCGGAAAGTTACAAGGATCTTCCGGCTCGAATGGGTCTGGGACAGGATCATCTGTTGCCAGACAGTCCCCGGTTGGTACCTCGCCAACAATATCAGTACTGCCTTCTGAACCGGAGACAGCTGTGCACTCATAGTAATGAACTTGAAAACAAGGCCCGCCTCGGTTGCACTTAAAGTTTGGGTTTCGTTCTAACGATCAATTTCGTGTTTCTGGAACCGTATCGAATGAAGGCGGAGATGCTATTCTCACCCGAGGACACTTCGGGGTTCCCGGTGCGAATAAGGTACTGAACTACCCGTCCGGTCCTGCGCACTTCCTTGGCCGAGAGCAAGTTACCAAGAAAACTGAAATCACAAGTTGCTTTAGTCGTCACTCCATCGCCTACGGAACGATCAATGAGCAGCACCCGAGCTCCCCATTGGTCCTCATCAATTTTTCTAAAACGAACCGATTTGGGTACGACCTGAAAATCGGACTGCACGGACGCACTGATCAATTGGGTGTCGCTAACACCGGTCTCAATGTTGGTGATCGATATGTCGCCGTGTAATACGCCTTCATCAAGAGCTTCCTTGGAGACCATCAATTCGATTACTTGAGTCTGATGATTAACTTTCATCGGCAGATGCGAGAGCGTTTCCGATAGTTGCACTTCGATAAAATCAGCCGGCGTCGATGCATCTGCGAAAAATGGAATCTTCAGCAACTCGGACCCTCGCGACTCGGGAATCAGCGCGGATACGCTTGTATCCGGAAACCCAACGACGCCGGAGAGTCGGTAGCTTGCCGTCGCATAGAACGCGGGTCGACCGTTGTTCATCGCGACGAATCCAGCATTTTGATCGATCGAACCAGGGTTCTTTTTTACTTTTATTTTGAGATCGAAAACCTGGTTCCCACCGCTGGGGATTTCTCCTCGCTGGGGAGAAATCGATAGGCAATTGCAGTTCGCTTTGATCGAAGAGAATTCCTGGTCGCGCGGTGTCTCGTTGTGAATCCTCAGTCTCACATGCAGCTCGCTGCCCGGCAAATAATCGCCGAGCGATACGGATAGTTTTCGGCCGCCCGCTTCCGGCCGGATCGTGGCATTTTGTTCAAGTTCCATCGCCCGCTCTTTACTGGCAGTCGTGATTTCGTCGGCTAAAAGCCCGCTCTGAAGAACACTGAGCACGCATGTCAAGATGATTGAGTACCTGATCATCCGAGCATTTTCTCTGAAACGAAGGCTTAGGCGAAGGGTTCGGCAAACGCTCTCATGAACCGTGAGATATCGTAAAGTCGATCCCGGATGATAGCGAGTCATTCAGAAGCATAAGGGCTTTCGTGATGCGATTCTTTCTGTGCGGGGCAAAGTCGCCAGCGGTCAGGCCATATACCTCCAAACATCTTTTCGAAAGTCATCATCACGCAGCAGTGGGCGTCGCTCTTTCGTGCTGAACACGATGTGGTACAGCGAGTTCTGGTGGCATGCCATGTTCACGTCCTTTGCCTATGCTGGAATACGGGTGAACGTAACCACCGCTTATCTTCGTCGGCGGATCATGGCGGGGAGCGAGAGGAGTTGCATTAAGAGCATCGAAAAACCGATCGCAAAGATGACGATGTGAATCATCCAAAACGTGAAGGGTTCGCCGTTATAGGCTTCGATCGGACTTCGGCGTGTGACCATCGAAATCACCACCAAGGCGATCATCACGATACAGAGCATGATGTTGCCCCATTGCCATTTGGGATGTCCCTGAAGCACGCGAAAACTCATCAGCATCATCGGGGCATGCGGAAACAGGATCAGTTTCATCGCATCGATCACAAAGTCTCTCGTGTCGCCCGGGATTGGATTGTCTGGCATGAGCTTTAGCAACATGGCTCCCAGGAAGCCCAGCAAGATTGCCAAGTTACCGATCAGGCAGGCCACGGCGGCTTGTGGGATTCGCGGTTCGAGTTCCATCCAGCGACGAAACCGCTTCATTTTTGAATAACGGTGTGTCGAAATCGGTTTGCCGTCCCGAAAGTCGATGAGATCACGATGGAGCTCAACGGCCGTGGGATAACGATCCTCCACGTTCGTCGCCAAGCACGTCCGGCAGATCTCTTTCAAGTGCGTCGGTACGCGAAGCTTGTCGAGTGCGTTGTTTGATCTCCCGAGCCGAATTCGGTCGACCATTTCGAGCGCGCTGGAAGCCGCAAATGGATGTTCGCCCGCTAACAATTCGAACAGAATCACGCCGAGGGAAAATACATCCGTTTGGAATCCCAGCAACTGCCTCCGTCCCTCGATTTGTTCCGGTGCCATGTATTGCAGCGTGCCGAAAACACTGCTGGTCGCGGTGACGAGGTCATTCCGTTCGCAGATCTTTGCGAGACCAAAATCGGCGACCATGGCCGTGCCGGGAAAGTGATCGTTGCTCTGGGGACCCTTCGAAGAAAAGAGAATGTTGGCGGGCTTTAGGTCGAAGTGGACGATTCCATTCTGATGGCAATGAGCAACGGCGGATGTGATCGAGCAAAGCAGATTGACGATTACATCGATTGCAAGTCGCTCGTTCTGCTTCTCGAGCCACTTCCGCAGGTCGCCGCCGTCGGCGTAGCGCAAAACCATGAAGAAACGATTCTCCCAACGACCGATCTCAAAAACATCGATCAAGTGGGGGTGGTCGAGACGACCGGCGATCTGCGCTTCTGACACCAACCGCCGCTCTTCTTCTTCTGTCAAACCGCTGGGGTATCTCGGAATTTTGATGGCGACTTTACGATCGAGCTCGACATCATTGGCCAAATAAACGCTTCCCATGCCGCCGTGGCCGATAAGCCCCACGATCTGGAAACGCCCAATGTTGTTGGGAAGCTGCGATTCTGTTGACAACGTGTTCGAAGCTTCGCCTTCACCACGATCACTCAAGGGAGCCGTTTCGCCGCTACGATGCGTCAAGTCGGAAGGAAATTTTTGGCCGAGCACCGAGCTGATCACGGTCCCGAAGTCCACCTGTCTGCGCAGGCTGGAAGCTTGTTCGGGGAACTTTCGAGTAAGCCGCGTAGGCGCTCGTTTTGTTCTTCGGCGGGGCAAAGCCGGTAGTCTTGATAGAGGATCGCGAGCCGAGATTTTTCGTTGACGGCGATTTGTGGGTAACGTTTGAACACCGAGTCGGCAGACAAGCGTAAACCCTCTCTGAACGAGTTGAACTGCATATCCAGGATGCGTTCGGTCAACGATTCATTGCCACCGGTAAGTTCGGCGGAATCTTCGCTCACGGCGAGGACCTGCGGACGGTAAAGAAGAGAGAAGTACCTTGATAAGTTTCTGCCCCCAATCGTTCACCGAGTCATGCGGCATTACAACCCGCTAGATGACCAGGCCGCGCGAAAATCCGAATAATGAGGGGCGGTGCACCGAACGTCCGTTACTCTGACAAGGTTCCTACGCTACTTCAGACCGGCACCGCTCGGTCGCTTGTCGAGGGCGCCTCGCACGCCGAGTTGACGCGGATCACGCGCCACTTTGTCGCTAAAGACGCGGACGTCATCCAAGATCGGACGCAATCGAGCACTCGCGAGTTCAATGTTCTCGACTGTTCGTGCAAGACGGAAGTAGAGTGCGTCGTCTTCCAGCAACCGTCGCAGCGTTCCGTCGCTATTATTCAACGCTTCTCCGAACGTCTCGATTTGTACCAAGGATCGATCCAGGTTACGCAAGCTGGAGAGTACTTGTGCGACGATCTCGTCGCTATTGGCTGCTATCGGTTCGGTGATGGTCTCGATGTTGGCGATTGCTTGTTCGGCTGACTTGAAGCTTCGTTCGGCCGATTCGATCGTTGTGCGAATGGTATCAACGGTTGCGTCCACGTTCTGCACGGTCTTCTCGGCAGCTTGACCGACGCGTTCGAACCGGTCTCCCACTTCCTCAAAACTCTCGAACGTCCGTTGCGTCGATTGTAGGGTTGCTTGCGCTTCGGTTAAGACGTTGGGCAACTCATCGGCTGCGGACTTCAGGTTGGCTCTCAACTCTTCGTCGCTCAGGATAGCCGTGACCTGATTGATCGCCTCTTGAAATGCGATCAGGGCGTCCCTCGCTTCGTTACCGATGCCGCCGACTTGGTCATCGGCCTCCGCGACGACTTGCCGTGCTTCGTCGACGAGTTGATTGACATTCAGGCCGACGGTTTCGATTGATCCGCTGGCCGTCCGCACCGATTGAAGCGTCGTTTTAAGTTCGTCCTCCAGGTTAAATAGCAGCTCGAACGGGTCGGAGGATTTGATGCCATAATCGAGGTACTGATCGGGCGTGTAAAACTGGTCGCGGACAATCGGCAGGCGATCTCGATAGATTCCGGCCAACTCCGTTTCGCTGCCCTTGACGAACTCCAGCTTCGCATCGCCGGTGATGACGGAACCGGTTCCGATGCGTGGTAAGTATTCGTGCGTGAGTTGGTTTTGGAATTGAGATTCAATTCCAAGGATCAGCCTGACACCGTCATCGACCAGTGTTTTCTCGACGACGCGTCCGATCTTGATGCCACGCAACGTGACCGGCGTGTTGGTGCTTACGCCGTTGGCATCAGGGAACTTGACTTCGATTTGATACTCACGCGTCAGCACGCGTGGAATCGCGCCGAAGAGAAACGTCAAGATGATTCCGATTCCCATCGCGGCGATCACCAGGACGCCGACGCCGAATCTCATCCGATTGTCATCCATGGTTAGCTCGCCAGCTCCTTTAGTCGATCGCCCGCTTCACCACGCACGAACTGGGTCACCCGCGGGTCATCGGAAGACTGCAGTTCCGACGGCGGGCCGTCAAAGAGCACTTGCGATTCGTCGTTCGCTAAGCGAGCTCTCGGATAAAACATCAAGACGCGGTCCGCCACCTTGGTTGCCGTTCGCATGTCGTGTGTCACGACGACGCTTGTGACTTGGTAGCGACGCCGGTTGTCCATAATCAATTCGTTGATGACGTCGCTCATGATCGGATCCAGGCCCGTCGTCGGTTCGTCATAAACCAAGAGCTCCGGTCGAAGGATGATCGCGCGCGCGAGTCCGACGCGTTTTCGCATTCCACCGCTCAGTTCACTTGGACGCTTCAAGAGGACATTCTTGGGAAGCCCGACCTGCTGAACGTGTTCAATCACTAAGCGTCCTATCGATTCATCCTCGGCATGGCCTTGCTGACGCAGTGGGAATGCGACGTTGTCGAAGATCGTCATGCTGTCGAACAACGCCGCGTTCTGAAAGACGAAACCGAATCTTCGCCGAGTGTCGCTCAGTTGCGACGGAGAGAGCGAACTCAGGTCATCGCCGTCGAAACAGACTCGGCCGCGTGTCGGTTCGATCAAGCCAACCAGTGTTTTCATGAACACCGTTTTTCCGCATCCGCTTTCCCCGATGACGGCGACGGTCTCACCGGCTTTGATTTGCAGATCGATTCCGCGCAAGATCGTTTGTCGATCAAACGTCACGTCCAGGCCGACGACTTCGATCAGCGGTGAACTCGGTTCCTGTGGTATCGCAGAGGCTTCGTCGGTCATATCAACGAGCTCCCGGCGGGATAGAGCACCAGATAGATCTCATCCAAGATCACGTTCAAAAACAAATCGATGGCGAGAATCAACACAAATGAATAGACGAAGGCGGATGTGGCGGCACGGCCCACGCCCTCGGCCCCCGGCCGGCAATGAAAGCCCTGGTAGCAGCTGACGATCGCGATGATCGCGCCGAAGAAGACGCTCTTGAATAGCCCGCTAAAGAGGTCAAACCCGACGACTCCATCGCGTGAGTGAGAAAGATAAGCAGCATGATCGATATCGAACACGATCACGCTGTAGAAATATCCGCCGACGATCCCCATGAAGTCCGCCATCACGGTCAGGGCGGGAATCAGAAGGATGCTCGCCATGAAGCGGGGCACGACCAAGTAGTGGATCGGGTCCGCACCCATGGTTGTGAGCGCGTCAATTTGTTCGGTGACCCTCATCGTCCCCAAAACGGCCGCCATCGCACTTCCGACGCGGCCGGCCAACATCGTTGCCGCCAACACGGGCCCGAGTTCGCAAACGAGCGACTTGTTGATGACGTATCCGAGATGGCTTTCCAGTCCGATCGCGTGGAACTGACGAAAGCTCTGCACGGCCAACACCATCCCGATGAAAGTACCGGTCAGTGCGACCACGGGCAGGCTGAGCACGCCGATTTGGTAAAAGTTCACCAGCAGCGTTCCCCGCTGAGGAAGCCGCGTGAACATCCATACCAGCATCCGCCACGCAAATGCCGCGATGTCGCCGATTGTCTCCACGGTATCGATCGCGGCGGAGCCCCACTGAACCACCCAAGCTTGGAATACGTCTCTCACACGCGGCGGTTGCACATCTCCAACATTCGAGGGTGAATTCCCCGGATCGCGGTCAGGAGCTGGATTCTTGTCGGCGACGGAAATGGACACGTCAATTCCGCAGGGCTGAAGTCGGACGGCAACGTTCAAGTTTTATCGGCAAGTCAAAGTTTGCGGATGAGGCAAATTCGTCGGGCGCGTGTTCGCGGCTACGAAGAAATCGACACCGTCTGTACAATCGCCGCCGTGAAACTCACCCCACTTTCTCGTTTTCCGTTGTCATGTCCACGACTTCTCAACCGCGGCAAAGCCAGTCTCCGTTTACCGCCGCGTCCGCCAGTCCCAAGTTTCCCGATCTGGAACAAGCGGTTCTCGAGTTTTGGAAGCAAAACGACATCTACGAGAAATCGCTTGAGCGACGTGCCGATGCGCCGCCGTTCGTTTTTTTTGAAGGCCCACCCACTGCCAACGGAATGCCGCACCCGGGGCACTGCCTGACGCGAGCGATCAAGGATGTTTTTCCTCGCTACAAAACGATGCGAGGGTTTCGCTGTGAACGCAAAGCAGGCTGGGACACGCACGGGCTGCCCGTGGAAGTCGAAGTCGGCAAAGAGCTGGGGATCCACAGCAAGGAAGAAATTGAAGCCTATGGCGTCGAGCCCTTCATCCAAAAGTGCCAGCAATCCGTCTGGCGTTACATGCAGGAATGGAGGCAACTCACCGAGCGACTGGGCTTTTGGGTTGACCTCGATCAGGCTTATGTGACGTATCACCAAAGCTACGTCGAAAGCGTTTGGTGGAGTCTCAAGAATCTGTTTGATCGTGGTTTGCTCTACCAAGGACACAAGATCGTGTGGTGGTGGGCACAGGGCGGCACTGCTCTTTCCAGTGGGGAAGTCGGACAAGGCTATCGCGAAGTCGCCGATCCCAGCGTCTACGTCAAGTTTCCCCTTGGTGACCCCGGAACGGTGGCGGACGCCGATTTCAGAACGACTCGTAGTTTGTTGGTCTGGACGACCACGCCGTGGACGCTGCCCAGCAACATGTATGCCGCGGTGCATCCGGAATTGGAGTACTCGCTCGTTCGAGACACCGAGACCGGCGAAGAGTTGTATTTGGCTTCCGCGCTGGTGGAGTCGCTAGCCGAGAAAGCGAAGCGTCAGTTTGAAACGGTTGAGACTTGCCGTGGCGTGGACCTGGTAGGGCTTCGCTATCAACCGCCGTTCGATGGCTACGTGACAGCCAATGGTGATTCGTCCGGGACCCTCATCCAGGGTGAACAGCCAAGCGGATCGAGGCCCGGGACGACCGAGCCTCACTTTTGGAGGGTCGTTGCGGCCGACTTTGTGACAACCGATAGCGGTAGCGGCATCGTGCACCAAGCCGCGGCTTTCGGCGAAGTCGATTACGAAGTCTTCGATGAACAGCGGCGGCGGTTTGTCGAGGGAGAGCAGCCCGAGTTGCTCTGTGCGGTTGGTCCCGATGGCAAATTTGTTGAGGCAGTGCCCGATGAGTTGATCGGTCTGTGGGTGAAGGACGCGGACAAGCCGATTTCACGCATTCTGAAACAGCGCGGGCTGATGTTCCTGCAACAACAGTATTTGCACGACTATCCGTTCTGCTGGCGGGCAGACCAGGACCCCTTGATCCAGTATCCGCGTCGCAGCTGGTTCATCCGAACCACTCGGTTCCGCGACTTGATGCTGAAGAACAACTCGCAGATCGGATGGCAACCCGAGCACATCAAGGACGGCCGATTCGGGAACTTCTTGGAATCCAACGTCGATTGGGCACTCTCGCGCGAACGCTACTGGGGAACACCGCTACCGATCTGGGTTTGCCAGTCGACCGGTCGGATGGAGGC
>JBCCOI010000284.1:0-9120 GCA_039025515.1 Planctomycetota bacterium | reverse complement strand
CTTCGCTGAGGCTGCCAGAATGAATGACATAAAACTGCCGATGACTCAAACTGCCTCTGTCCGCGAGCGAACAACGTGCCCGAGTTTCCAAACACCCGCTGGTCGTTGATTGATACCGTCGTCACCGAAGCGCCTACGGGCTCCCGGGACAATATGGGTGTGCTGATGGAGACCTATTGGGAGCCGATGTATGCCCACTTGAGGTACAAGGGCATCAGCGCGGAGCGGGCCGAAGACCTGATTCAGGACTTCATGATTGAGATCCTGAGTAAAGACTTGTTGGCAGTCGCAGATCCGCAGAAGGGAAAGTTTCGAACACTCCTGCTGACCGCGCTCGATCGGTTCGCCGTCACCAAACATCGCTACGAAACGGCGGCAAAGCGATCCCCAGGGAATTTGGCGAGCTTGGACAGCTCTGAATCCGAGCATGTTTCCGCCGATGATGAGTCACCCAGCCTCGCCTTTGATCGTGCGTGGGCCCTGGACGTGCTTGCTTCGGCCCTCGCACGGATGAAAGAAGATTGCGAAAAAGAGGGTAACGATGCCCGTTGGGCCATTTTCGAACAGCGAGTTCTTTCGCCTCTCTTGGACGACTTCGAAATTCCGGATTACGCCGATCTCGCGAACGATTTTGAACTTGCCAACGAGAAGGCAGCGATGAACATGCTCGTGACGGCGAAGCGTCAGATGGGTCGCGTGCTTCGTGATGTGATTCGCGAGTACATCATGCGACGAACCGATGAGGAGTCCTACGTGGCACACATCGCGAAGCGGATGGAGACGTCCGACAATTCCGAGAGTATCGTTGGTCTAGCCCGTCACTTGACCGAGCAGGCCATTCATCGAATGGTCGAAGACGAGCTGGAGCAACTGCAGGAGATCTTGGCCCGCGGAGGCAATCGCGTCGCGAGTCGTCCACGGGACAACGCGTCCAAGCATGACGTCAAGTCTGAGTTTTGGGGGCGTCTGACCCAGAACAGCGGCACTTCTGATTCAGAGTTGGGACGAATTTTTGCTGTCGGAGCGAAGATCGAAAGTCAAGATGACGATGATCGACAGCTTGATGAAACGAGGCGCTTGATCTTGGCGATGCCTTTAAGTGATCTGATCGGTGGCCAAAACTCAACAGAGGTCCACTCTTGTTTGGCCCGCAAGGGAACGTCCCTGGATGAGTTGAATTCTCTGAAGGATTGGGCGGGGCAGGAACGGACTCGAGACAAGGCGGCGACGCCACGAGAAGTGAGTGATGCTGTGTTTTTCGCGGCCATTGCCGCTGCACTTGTGCATCATGGCGAAAAAATTACCGTGCTGAACTCCAATAATCTACGCACCGAATTCGGACGTCTCGGCAACCAGCGTTGGCTTGACGTTGAAATCCAAGAACTGAGTCGCAAAGCCACGGAAATGTTGGACTAAGACTTTCTCGAAAGCGCCGGCGATTGTTTCGCATCAAGTGCATTCGGGAGGTCGATGATCATGCGGCACGGGTCGGGCTGTGAGTGAGATAGTGGGCCGACTTGAGCCTGTTGGCGAGTCCGGAATGCAACGCTGTCGGGGAGTTCCGCTACGCCAAAGGGGGTGGGTGTGCGTCTGTTTTGACAAAAAAGCCGCTGGCTCATGTCCGCAACCGACCTTCTGTGCGCTCAACAGAAAGGGTCTCGGCGCTGGAACGTCGTCACAACGAAACAGCGCTTGGGCGAAGTGTACTCATCTTCGACCGGCTCAGAATCTTCTCAGGGTGAGCGAAATGGACCAATCAGACGTGATGGAAACGCTTGCATCGGACGGGCCTCGCCGGCAGGACGAAACCATAGCAGCACTCGATGACACGAATCCGGGTGATCATATCGATGCGATTTGGCCACCCGGGTACGTCTTTGGCAAATACAGCGTCATCCGTCGTATCGGCGCCGGTACTTCCGCGATCGTCTACTTGGCCGAAGATCGTCGCCTCGGCAGGAACGTCGCCGTCAAAGTTTCCTTGCGGAAGCTGGAGAAGTCTGACGCTGCGAGCCAGCGTTTTTACCGTGAAGCCACTTCGGTCGCACGCCTCCAGCATGCAAACGTCTGCCAAGTTCACGACATTGGTCGCCACGACGGTCGATTTTTTATCGCAATGTCGTACATCGACGGGCCGACCTTGTCCGAGTGGCTTCAGACGACCAAGCCTGACGAACAACAAACGATTCGCATCATCAGGTCTCTTGCGCTCGCGCTTCAGGAAGCCCATGAACACGGGATCATTCATCGCGATCTGAAGCCGGCAAACATCCTGTTGAATAAGCGCGACGCGCCTGTCCTGACTGATTTCGGTTTGGCCCTTTCAAGCATGTCCGATGTTTCCTCGCGGATCACCCAACCGGGCCTGATCGTTGGCAGCCCCGCCTACATGTCACCCGAGCAAGTTCGTGATGCGAGCAACGTCACTACCAGCACCGACATCTACTCGCTTGGCGTCGTGATGTACCAAATGCTTTGTGGGCAGTTGCCGTTCACCGGTGAGCTCATGACGGTGTTGCGGAAGATCGCGCTCAACGAGCCAGCTGCTCCTTCATCCTGCGCGGGTGTTAGCAAGACGTTAAGCGCAATCTGCATGCGTGCGATGGCGAAGGATCCTGCCAATCGATTCGCAAACATGGCCGAATTCGCGGCCGCCCTACGCCCCGTCATGCGCTCGACGGATGCGGTAATGATTCAGCGCAACTCCATCCATATTTGCGAGGCGAAGCAACGGGCGAGGCCCAAGAAAAGCCTGAACACGTCGCTGTGGGCCGGCGCCGTCACCCTTTTAGCCGTGATCGCGTCCCTCGGAGTTCTCATCCACTCAAGGCGGAATGCTGATCGCTCGGAAGTATCCGCTGACGTCGGTAAACCGAGTCGTCTCGCAAGGCTCAATATGCTCTTGCAACACGGGCTTCACTTCGAGTCGGACTTCGAGGAATACCGATGGCCTTTGGAGGAGATTCCCGACGACATTTTGAGTGTTTCAACGCTCGAGATGAGACATTTTGGATCTGAGGAGCTTCAGGAACTCTTTGAAGTCCTTCCCAAACTCCAAAGACTATCGATTTGCACGGATGAGCTTACCGAGGAGGGCTGGAACTGTCTCTTGAAGCACTATCCACCCGAGCTTGCGATCGAAGCGAAGTTATTGAGAGAACAAGAGTGGGGCGTCATTGCCAGGATGTTCGATCTTCAGTCTTTAGAGATCACTTCCCGCGAAATGACGGATTCCGATTTGAAGGCATTGCGATCTTTGACCAGTCTTGAAGCGCTTGTCCTGCCCTTCAATGAGATTAAGGGGTCGTTTCTTCAGGACCTTGTAGGACTGTATCAGCTTGCTTTTCTGGACCTTACGGATTCACGGATTACCGACGAATCGCTCGTCCATCTCCAAGCGTTTCCGCGACTCTCGCTCGTCTCCCTCGCGGGAACCCCTATAACCGGCGTCGGGCTGAAACACCTCTCAAGGGTCCGTTCGCTGGACTCCTTGAACGTTGGATACACGGGGCTTGGCAATCAAGCTCTGGATCAGATAGCACAGTTTCCGAAGATCACGTCCTTGAATCTGGAAGGCTGTACCAAGATAACGGACCTTACGCCGTTGTCGGAAACGAGGATCTGCGATCTCCACATCGGCGGGAGTTCCGTCACCGACCTCAAGCCGGTGATGAGCCTTCCGTTAATCGAGTTAAGCGTTGGCGATGACTTCGCCGGAGACCTTACCGCACTCAACGAGATACCGACGCTTCGGATCCTCGAGGGATTATCGGAGTCTGATCTTCAAGTTGATTTCGGAAATTCACTGGGAGACGGTTTCGATGATTTCGCCGACTCACGGCTGACAGCAACGAAGCGACAGTTCTCGGCTCCAAGAGCATCTCGACTCGAGCAACTGAGCAAGCTTTGTCTCGAAGCGAGGATCTTCCTGCTCGTTGATACGAACAAGCCATTGAAGCTTCCGCTCCAGGACTTGCCGACAGAGATTTGGGCAGTTAACGCGGAGTCCCGTGCGATCTCAGACGAGCAGTTGGAACGTTTGTTCGAGCTGGCGCCGCGACACAATCGGCTCCATATTCGAACTGACCGACTCTCGACGAACGGTTGGAAGACGCTGTTGCGGCATCAAAAGTCTGAACTCTTGATCGAAGCCGAAGACATCTCCCCTGAGCATCTTGAATACATCGGAAGAATGCACCAAGTTCAGAACTTGGAAATACGATCTGCGTCGATCAATGACGAGGATGTGAAGGCAATTGCATCCCTTAGAAACTTGACGATGCTCAGTCTTTATGATCTCAACATCACGGGTGCTTGCTTTCCCGCTCTTGCTGAAATGAAACGGCTAGAAACGCTCGATTTAGTCGGCTCCAGAATTACAGATGATCATCTCGCAGACTTACCAGACCTGCCACTCAAAGTGCTCAATCTTTGCTACACCGATGTTGATGGTTCCGGGATTCCCCACCTCGCCCGATTTAAGGACCTTCGATACCTGAATCTCGCAGGAACGCGTGTGGATGATTCGACACTGCCCAATGTGCTAGGGCTTCCCGCATTGGAAGAACTCGTCATCCATGACGTTTCCATCTCTGATCTCTCGGTGCTGACAGAGTCTTCGCTCGAAGCGATTAATCTCTCCGGGACCGACGTCCGAGATTGGACTCCGCTAAAATCGATGGGTCTGAAACGTCTGGTGGTGGACGAAGAAGTCTTGCTCGAACAACGTTCAAATTTCCCTTCTACACTGGAAGAATTGAACGAACTCGATATTCAATCGTTTCGAGCTTCGTCCGAAAGTTGAGGTCGATAGGAGATCGAGATGTTCGCGTCTCTCGGTAAGCGTCTCGGTATCGGTGATCGTTCAAGCAGCCCGGATTCCCAAGTTTCTGCGGACGAGCAGCATGAATTGATCGATGAACTTGCTGACGAGTTCTGGACCAGTTGCCTTCGCGGGTTGCAGCCTGAAATGAACGCCTATTGTACTGCGTTTCCTTGGCTGGCCGACGAAATCCGTAAGCTCTTTCCGATGCTCAAGTTTCTGAAATCGAATCAGCAGCAATGGGGAACGTTTCGACCACCCGCGACAATGGGTTCCTACCGAATCATCCGTGAGATCGGCCGAGGCGGGATGGGGTTTGTCTATCTCGCCCGGAATTCTGAAACGAACGCAAACGTCGCACTAAAGGTCCTCGTTCCGGATTCGCAAGTGGCGAAGGATGCCGCCACGGCACGGTTCGATCGCGAAGCGATGGCCGCTTCCAGCATCGAGCACGAAAACGTCGTTCAAATGATCGATTGCGGGAAGCACGAGAAGCTTCGATTCATTGTGATGCAATTGATAGATGGATTGAGTTTGGATCGACTGATCCGTTTGCTCATGTGTGCCCATCGGTCACATCCAGATGCGTGGTTTCCGGCGGTTGTGCATCATGTGGCTGGCGAACCAAATGCTTTTTCGACTTTGGACTACTTTCAGTGGGTCGCCCATGTCGGGCAACAAGCCGCCGATGCACTTCACTACGCCCACGAACTGGGCATGTTGCACCGCGATATCAAACCGTCCAATCTGTTGATCGATCGATCGGGCAAAGCTTGGCTCTCCGACTTTGGACTTGTCAAAACAGACGATACCAAGCTGACTCGTACGGGGCAGATCATTGGAACCCTTCGCTACCTCGCGCCCGAACGCCTGCGAGGAGAGTGCGATTGCAGATCCGATGTCTACAGTCTTGGGCTGACACTTTACGAGCTTCTCGCATTTCGCCCAGCGTATAACGAAGCCGACCGGTTAAGGCTCTTTGCGTCCATTGAAGAAGCCGACGCGATTCCACCGCATAATTTCATTGAGGGTGTCCCCGCTGAAATTGAGAACATCGTCATGAAGGCAATCGCCAAGAAACCTGACATGCGGTTTCGTAACGCGCAAGACATGGCAAAGGCATTGCAGGCGTGTCGCCAGGTGAATCCAAGCTCCAAAGTCTCGCGACTTAGATGGATCAGGCAGCGATAGTCGTCATGCGGTCAAGCTGAGAAGCTTGGCAGCCGAATCTCCTAACGGTAGACTTCGAATCGGCCATTTCTCCAGAGAATCGCAACCGAATGCCCACAAGGTAGCAAGCCCAAGATGCCGTCGTCGTGGAACACCGCGATCTCTCCCGTCATCCTCGACTTGTTTTGGTCAACGTTGAATCGTAATAACCTTCCTTCGGACAAGGCATAGATCCTCGCACCCGGTACCCAGCACGCTCTCTGCACGGGGGAATGGCTATAAATTGGCTGTAGTTGAATGTCTTTGACGGAAGCCCAGGCAATATCGAGACCTCGTTCGTGACAAAGTCCGAATCGATGGCGACTGCGATTCATTGGTATGGCGATGGAATGGATTCTACCCGCCACCTCATAAGTCTTCTGCAGACCTTCGGGAAATGATGCAAAAGAGCAACCGTTCGCGATAATCGATCGCTGTCCGTGGGTTGCGAAGACTAAATGCCCCTCGAGGGTGTCGAAAGCGTCAATCGGTGAGATTTGGCCAAGCATGAATTGATTCGATCGGACCAGAAAACGAACCATCTGCAGAATGCTCTCCTCCATCCGCAAGCCCATCACAACGTTTTCGTTTGCAGCAAAAGCGACGTAGTCGTCCCACATCGGGTTCGGCGACCAGTCCAAGCGTAACGGAGCTCTTCTTGGTATGGGTGATTCAATCGAAAGCTTTGACGGTTTGCCAAAAACGGATTCGCTGACCGCACGGCCCGCAAGTGCGAAAGCCTTCGCCCCCGAAGTCGATGGGTTGCAAAGGAGCCTTACGGATTCCGTATCTACTTCAGACTCGATCCTTTGCTTCTTCGTTTTCAACAGCCGCGTGATCGAAAACGCATCTTGATGACCCAGCCGATGTGTCACGACTCGTCCGATCGAAGGGAGCGTATCCTGTCGTCCGAACAGTAACCATTCGTCACCAACACTGATGCATTGCTCCCATCGACCGCTGCCGATCCAACCCTGACTCGTCTTGCGAAGCTGCGTTTGCTTGCCGCTTGTGTTGGACGACGACGAACTCTCGCGTGCTTGCTCACTTCTACGATTCAGATAGCGAGCGCAATCGCCGGCGATCAGGCTATCGCGGCCCAGCGTTTCTGGCAGCCTGCGGATAAGCCTTTCACGATCAATTGGCCAATAATCCTTATGATCGACATTCTCAATGATGACACGTCTTGCGCCTTCCATTGCCAATGTTCGCACGTCCGCGCTCTCGCAGGCCTTTGCCGCATCCAATAGGACTTCGACGGCCTGATGAGCACGGTCGGTGGTGACATCGCATCCCGTATCGGTGACGTGTTTGAGCCGATTCGTTGCTTCCGCCAATTTCTGTTCCTGCGTGTCCCAAACAAATAGCCTCCGCATGCAGTCTCTCGCTGATCGATCGTTCGGCCACGCGTCTTCTAACAATAGCCTCGCGCGATCGCGATCATTCTCTTCCTCGTCGAGCAATTCTGCCGCCTGAAGGCGTTCGCCACGATCAAGCAGATCTTCAACGGCTTGCTCGAGCCACCGCTGGCGAAGATCTTCGCGGCCGGCTCTCGACCACATCCGGGCAATCTCGATGGTATCACCCAGCTCTATTCTCAGTCGCTCAGCTTCTTGATACTCGCCCGCCTTCTCAAAGCACTCCGCCGCGTCACGTTTGCGATGAAGACGATCGCGATAATAGATCGCCGCGTGGTGGTAGTCGTGACCCTGCCGCAATGCATTGGCTGCGGAGTGATGATCTCCCAACAGTTCTGAAAAGATGTAGGCGGCTCTTCGGTGTCGGCCAGCTGCCATCTCACGGTTTGCCATTTCAATGTAGCGATTGCGCAATTGCAGGTTCATCGAATCGGAAACCTGCCAGACGTCACCGGGACCAGCTCGCCCAGCGCCGAACATTGGAATTCGCTCAAGTAGCTGAGCCCCGGGGATTGAGAGCCCGCGAAAGCCCTGACCGCCGGTTAACGGAATCGCGAAACGCAACGCCCGATCCGGATCTCGCTCGGTCATCTTGAGCAGCTTCTTGAGTTGCGCGTCGCGCTGCTTGTCCAAGTTCTTTGACAATTGTCGGTAAAGCGCCGAACCGATTGCCGCAGCCATACCGGATTTGTGAGGACGACCGCGATTTGGAGTTTTGGCGGGCGTTTGCTTCTTGCGCTCGTCGCCAGATTTTGACTTCTTTTCTACCCACGATATGAGTTTGTTCATCAAACTCGGTTTGACGCGGCGATCGGGGTTCAGCGGATCGACTTCGCCAAGTTTATCTGCCTCGCTGCCGACATCCCCAGCAGCTTGATGCAAAATTTGAGTCGGCGAGATATCCTCCGCCAATCCGAGTGTCGCGATACGATCAATCAGTGCCGGTGCATCAGGAGGTGCATGCCAACGTGAAGCCGTCTGCTCAGGTTGCGAGATCCAATCGAATACATCAATAGAATCCTGAGGTTCCAGTAGTATGGGGCTGCGATGTGGCAACCAAACCAAGTGATGCCGTGCGTCTTCGTTCGCTTCGCTGCCCGGCAGCACCTCCCGCCAGTCCGCCTCGGAGAGTTCCGGATCGATAATCGAATCGACTGTCGTCCAAACGCGTCTTGATTGGTCAAGAGTGCCAAGTGGAACGGCTGTGATTTCGCGGGGAACGGTGGCCGAGTTCGCCTTACCGTTCGCCAACGAATCAGGGGCGAACAGGACGACCAGATCAAACGCTTCATTGACACTTTCGCGTTTGGAACCGCTTATGCAGTAAGCATCGCCTCGAGATGCAACCCATGAGAGAATCGCCGCCGAGTCGGCTGCGTTGACATTTGGGAACCACCAACCTGCAGTGAGAAGCGGCGTTGAATCATCGCTTTTCGGTCGTAGTTGACACTGAATGCGTTGTAATGCGTTGGAACTCATGGCGCATCACCGTGATCCGTGTTGTCAATGTTCTCAAACCAACGGGCACACCATTCGGAAATGAAGGGAGGAATCTTTCTACTTCGAGAGCTCAGCGTATCAAGGCTCCACACCTCCGAGCCGAAACAGCCGGACTCGGTAAACCAGCCTGAGCATGGGCCCTCGACCATGGCGATGGAAAGTTCGCGCTCG